>CAYONL010000093.1:0-8808 GCA_964405305.1 uncultured Oscillospiraceae bacterium
CCTCGCTGCGGGCCAACATATACGCCCAGATAACCTTTGCCCTCAACCGCATATATACCGAGTGGTACAGGAGCCGCGGCTACCCCTTCGACATAACGAACTCCACCCAGTACGACCAGGCGTTCGTCAAGGGCAGGAGCGTTTTTTCCTCCGTCGGCGCTATAGTCGATGAGATATTCAACAGGTATGTGGTGCGGCAGGGACAGCAAAACCCGTATTTCACCGAGTTCTGCAACGGGACCACCGTCACCTGCGCGGGGCTTTCCCAGTGGGGCACGGTGGACCTGGCGAAGCAGGGCTACACGCCGTACAATATACTGCAATACTACTACGGAGATGATATAGACATAAAGACCGCGCCGGTGATGCCATATTCCGAGTCGTATCCGGGCTACCCTCTGCGCCTTGGGAGCACGGGCCGGAGCGTTGAGCTTGTGCAGAGGCAGCTCAACCGCGTGGCGCAAAACTATCCGGCCATACCTATGACCTATCCGGTGGACGGGATATTCGGCGCCAACACCGAGGCGTCGGTCAAAAAGTTTCAGGAGGTGTTCGGGCTGACGGCGGACGGAGTTGTCGGGCCGGCCACATGGTATAAGCTGTCATATATCTACTCGTCGGTAAAGCGGCTGGCGGAGCTTTACGGCGAGGGGGTGGCGCTTTCCGAGGTGCCTAAGCAGTACCCGGACGCCATAACCCTTGGCCGGACGGGGAGGGAGATAAACGTCCTGCAATATTTCATAAACGTTCTGGCGGCGTTTTACGAGGAGATAGGCCCCGTGCCCCAGACGGGAGTGTACGACGAGGAGACGCGCCAGCAGGTCATAAACTTCCAGCGCCTTGCGGGGCTGGAGCCGGACGGCATAGTCGGCGAAAAGACCTGGGACGAGATAGTGGACGCCAACACGGGCATATTCGACTCGGTGCCGCTCCATTATTTTACCGGGGAGGAACAGCGGATGACCGGAAGGTTTCCCGGATACGATTTGAAGGAGGCGACAGCCGATGCCGGAACCGGTAACATATAATCCCCATGTCCGCGAGCTGCAAAATTACCTTCGCGCCATAGCGAAAGACGACCCGGCCATCCCAAAGGTGGCGCCGGACGGAATTTTTGGCCCGGAGACTACGGCGGCGGTCAAGGCGTTCCAATACCAGACGGGGCTGGAGCCCACGGGCGTCGTTGGAGTAATAACCTGGGTCGCAATATACGACGCGTATAAAAAAATTAAAAAAGAGAGCGACACGGCCCGCGCCATACACCCGTTCAGGGACGACCGGGACACTCTGGAGCCGGGAGATGTGAGCCCGGAGGCGCTGTTCGTTCAGAGCGCGCTGCTCAAGCTGTCGAACGTCTACTCCAACCTGGAGTTCAGCGTTCCCACGGGCGCCCACGACGAGGCGGCGCAGGCGGCCGTAAAGCAGCTACAGCGCGTAGCCGGGACAAAGCGTCAGGACGGCGTGGTGGACGCCGAGACCTGGAACGCCATAGCGGGGCTACACGACCTCAACAGCGCCGAATACTGACGCGGACCGCAGCTCACAAACAAAAGGCCGCGCCCGCTCTCTCCGAAACGGAAAGAGCGGGCGCGGATTTTTTTGCTTTATCAGTATCTTCCCACGGGCGGGACAGCGTAATCCGGCAGGGGACAGACGTATTTGCCGCCGTTTTTGACCAGCAGCTCGGCCCTTGCCTTCTTTATAAGCTCCGGGTCCTCCATGGTGCGCACGGCGGTGTAGGCCATGGCCTTGGCCGCCGTGAGCATGCCCTTGTCGCCTATGGCGCTGCACGAAAAGGCGGTGTTCTGCCAGCTGTGGCCCACGTTGCCGATACAGGCGGTGGCCACGTTGAAGTTGACGGCCGGAACAGCGTAGCCCACGTCGCCCACATCGGTGGAGCCGGATTCGTAGCTCTTTTCCAGAAGGTCAAAGGGATGTATCTCGCTGTCCAGCGGGCGGCGGAGCACCTCGTCGGCGTCCTCGCCGGGAAAAGCCGCGTCGGCCTCCTCCCTTATGCTCTTTATCGTGGACTTGCTGTAGGTGCGCAGGAAGCGGGTGGCCAGCTCGTAGTCCTCCTCGCTCCAAAGGGGCGCGCCCACCTCTTTAAGGCACTCGTCCGCCAGCACCGCCAGCGTCTTGTTGGGCAGGTAGTCGGAGAAGGCCATGGTGACCTCGTAGTTCATCTTTGTCTCGGTCATCAGGGCCGCGCCCTTGGCAATGTTTACCACCCGGGCGAAAAGCTCCTGCATCTGGGCCACCTTGGGCGCGCGGACCTCGTACTTTATGACCACATGGTCCTGCACCACGTTGGGCGCCGTGCCGCCGGCGTCGGAATAGGCGTAGTGCACCCGGGCCGCGTCTATCATATGCTCCCGCAGGTAGTTTACGCCCACGTTCATAAGCTCGGCGGCGTCCAGCGCGCTCCTGCCCAGATGGGGCGAGCCGCCCGCGTGGGATGCCACTCCGTCAAACACGAAGTTCGCGCCCATTATGGCGACGCTGCCCTTTGACTGCACCTCGTTTATCGTGGCCGGGTGCCAGGTGTAAACAAAGTCCACCTTGTCAAAATATCCGGCCCGGGTTATGAACTGCTTGGAGCCCGCGCCCTCCTCCGCCGGACAGCCGAAGTAGATGACCGTGCCATCCCTGTTTTCGGCGGCAAGGTACTCCTTTATGGCGGCGGCGGCGGCAAAGCTGCCGGCTCCCAGCAGGTTGTGGCCGCAGCCGTGCCCCGGCGCGCCGTCGGCCAGCGGCTCCTTCTCGGTGCAGGAGGCCTTTTGGCTCAGCCCGGCCAGCGCGTCGTACTCGCCCAGTATGCCGACAACGGGCTTTCCGCCGCCGCTTTTATAGGTGGCGGTAAAGGCGGTGGGCATGTCGGCTATGCCCGTTTCCACGGTAAAGCCCTCGTCCTCCAGCGCCTTTATAAGCGCGGCGGCGGACTTCTCCTCCTCGTAGGCGAGCTCCGCGTAGCCCCATATTTCACGCGCCAGCTCCTTCGCCTTTTCGGCCTTGGAGTCCACCGCTTTTTTTATAAATTCAAGTTCGGTCATATCGCATCTCCTCACAAAACTTTACTCAGGAACGAGCTGGTGCGCGGATTGCGGGGACAGGTGAATATCTCGTCCGGGCTGCCCTCCTCCTCTATCCGGCCGTCGTCCATAAACAGCACGCGGTCGGACACCTCGCGGGCAAAGGCCATCTCGTGGGTGACATTTATAATGGTCATGCCGCTTTTCGCAAGGCCGGCTATGACCTCCAGCACCTCCTTGACCATCTCCGGGTCAAGGGCGGAGGTCGGCTCGTCAAACAGCATCACCTCCGGCTGCATTGCCAGGGCGCGGACTATGGCCAGCCGCTGCTTCTGACCGCCGGAGAGCTTGCGCGGGTACTCCGCCCACTTGTCGGAAAGGCCCACCCGGGCCAGCAGCGCCATGGCCTCCTCCTTCGCTCTCTCCTGCGGCAGCTTTTTTTCCAGTATCGGAGCGAGAGTTATGTTTTCCAGCACCGTCATGTTCGGGAACACGTTGAAGTTCTGGAACACCATGCCTATGCGCTGGCGGTATTTCCCTATGTCGCGTTTCTTTGCCGTTATCTCCTCGCCGTCGAAAAAGACTTTGCCGGCGGTGGGTTCCTCCAAAAGGTTGAGACAGCGTAAGAACGTACTTTTTCCGCTGCCGGAGGGGCCGATAACGGAGACGACCTCGCCCCGCGCGATGGAGACGCTCACGTCCTTGAGCACCTTGAGCGCGCCAAAGTCCTTGCAAAGCCCCTCGGTGCGTATTATACTGTCAGTCACTGACCCTCAGCCTCCTTTCAAAGACGCCCACGGCCTTGCTGAGCACGGAGGTCACAATGAGATATATTATGCCCACGATGATGAGCGGCTGTATGGAGAGGAAGGTTGCGGCCTGCACGCTCTTGTAGCTGGTGGTCAGTTCGCCCACAAAGAACACGGAGGCCAGCGAGGTTTCCTTGACCATCATTACGAACTGGTTGCCCAGGGCGGGCAGTATGTTCTTTATGGCCTGGGGGAGGATTACCCGGCGCATCATGTTCGATTCGGAAAGGCCGAGGCTGCGGGCGGCTTCCCACTGACCTCTGTCCACGGCGGCGATGCCGGCGCGGATTATTTCGGATATGTAGGACGAGCTGTTGATGATGAGCGCCACCACGATGCAGGCGGTGTCCGACATTTTAAACGGCATCAGCTTCGGCAGTACCAGCCAGAAGAAATAGAGCTGGAGCAGTATGGGCGTGCCGCGCAGTATATCGGTGTACACCTGCGAGATAACGCCGAGCGCCTTGGAGCGGCTCATCCGCATCAGCGCGATGAGCATGCCGAGCACCGTGCCCGCGAGCACTGTAACGGCCGCCAGCCAAAGCGTGCCCCACAGCCCCTCCAGAAACACCGGGTAGAATTTGACCCACATTTTTAACAGCTTTTCCATCTATACGACCGTTTCCTTTGCTAAGTTTAGTTTTACGAAAGCGCAAGGCGGCTTACCGGGCCGTCAGTTGGCCTCAAGCCCCAGGGTGCGCGCGTAATCGGCGTACTCCGCGTACCAGGCGTCTATTTTACCGTCGGCGCGCAGCTCGCCTATGCACTTGTTCACAAACTCGGTCAGCTCGTCCTCGCCCAGCGGTATTCCCGCGCGGGTGCCCTGGGTGCTCTCATCCACCACAAAGCGGAAGTCTGCCGCGATGGCAAGCCCTCCGTTGGCGTCGGCGTAAAGCTGGCCGTTGGCCACGTCGCAGGCGCAGGCGTCGGCCTTGTTCTCCGCCACCATGAGGAAGCCGTCGGTCATGGAGGAGACGCGCTTGAACTCTTTGTAGCTGGGTATCTGGCCGTTCACGAAGGACTCCTGAACGGAGCCGCTTTGAGTCACGATAACGGCGTCGGCAAAATCCTCGGCGGTCCTGTATTTATCCGCGTCCTCCTCCCGGACAAGGAAGCCGTAGCCCTCGCCCTCGTCGGAGAAGTAGTAGCCGTCGGACATGTTCATGCTCTCCGCCCTTTCGGGAGAATACGCCAGCGCCGATATGGCCAGATCATATTTGCCCTCGGTTATACCGGCCAGCACCGCGGAAAATTCCAGCGGCACCACCCGAAGCTCGACCCCCAGCTGCTCGGCTATGTATTTTCCGATCTCAATATCCATGCCGACGTACTGGTCGCCGCCGGACTTGCCGGAATCCATGAACTCGAAGGGGGCGAAATACGGCTCCGTCGCGACCTCAATATAGCCGCGGGCTTTGATATCCTCAAGGCGGTTGGAGCTTTCCTCCGCGCTGTTTCCACAGGCGGTGAAGGTGAGCGCGACGCACAGGGCGAGCATTACGGCAAGCAGTTTTTTCAAGGTCGTTTCCTCCTGTATTTTCGTTTTCTATATATTACACCCGGCGCTTTACTATGTCAACACTTTACCGTGATATTATGATAAATTAATAAACGGAATTTTCCGCGTCTGTTTCAGTTTTGCAAAATACACAAACGCGCAGGTTATCTTCTCCCTCGGAAAGAAAACCGGCGCGGTATTCTTATATAATGGTTTGTAATTGATAGATTGGCTTTTAAAGAGGTGCCTGCGGCGCATCTTTATTTAGGGGCTTTCCGATCGCCCCTAAGACCCTTCGGTTGACCGCCTTCATTATAAGATAGTGTAAGTTTCACCGGCGCGGGCGCTCTTATTCATTATAGCTCCACCTCTATGGGGCCGCGGCAGGTCAGGCTGCCCGGCGTGACGGCGCACTCCACCGCCACAAGGTGCACTCCGGCGTCTCTCGCGTCGGAAAGCGCCCGCCCAAATTCCGGCTGCGTCTCCATATTGGGCCGAAAGCGCCCGGCCCCGGAAAACTGGACGATAAACGCCATGTAGGCGCGGTAGCCCTCGGCGGCGCAGCGGATAAGCTCCCGTACGTGCTTGAGTCCCCGCTCGGTGGGCGCGTCGGGAAAAAGCGCCGCGCCCTCACGTTCCAGCGAAACGCCCTTAACCTCTATAAAGGAGCGCGCGCCGCCGCCCTCCGCGTAAAAGTCGAAGCGGGAATCGCCGAATTTAACCTCCGGGCGCAGCGTCGCAACCGTACCGAAAAGGCCGCTGGAGGCCGCATACTCCGCAAAGACGCGGTTGGGCGCCTGACTGTCGAGGTTCACCAGCAGCCCGTCGCCGCGCCGCACAGTGATGAGGTCGTACCGGGTCTTGCGCGAAGTGTCCGGCCCAAAGTCCTGAACCCAGATCTCCGCGCCGGGGACAAGCAGCTCGCCGCACCGCCCTGTGTTTTTCACGTGGCAGAGGACGGGCGCGCCGCCCAGCGTTATCTCCGCGATAAAGCGGTTCGGGCGGGCGCGAAAGACGGCGGGCAGGACGTTTTCGTATGTCATCGGGGCCTCCTCAAAAGCTCGCGCCGCTCCCGCCAGTCGGGCATAAACCGCTCCACAAGGGCGTAAAAGGCGGGGCTGTGGTTTTTCTGCTTTATGTGGCAAAGCTCGTGCAAAACAACATAATCTATCGCCTCGGGCGGGTAGAGCATGAGCCGGAAGGAAAACGAAACGGCGTTCCTGCCGCTGCAGCTTCCGAACCGGGTGCGCGCGCCGGTTATCGTAATTCCGGTGGGCGTAAGTCCGGTCCGCGCGGAGAAGTGCTCAATCCGGCCGGGCAGCGTGTCTTTTGCCGTTTGGCGCAGGCGCTTTTCCTCGTCGGCGGGAATGTCGCGCTCCATGGGGGAGGGGGGAGACTGCGAGATCGCCGCGAGCTTTTCCTCTATCCAGCCGCGCTTTTCGATGAGAAAGCGCTCTATCTCCGCCTGCGAGGCCTTGCCGGGCGCGCGGACGAGAACGCCGCGGCAGGTTATTTCCACGGCGAGGGTGCGCCGGGCCGACCGGACGAGCCTGTATTCGAGCTTATCCATGGGCGTGCTCATTGATGCTTATGCTGATGAGGGCGGACACGAGCAGGAGCACCAGAGAGCCGGCGGCCGCGAGAACGGTCACAAAGGGCAGGTTCACCGGCCCGCTTAAAAACTGCGCTATCCTGTCGTCAAAAAACGTCAGGGCCAGCACAAACATGGCCGCCATGGCGAACATCACCAGCCGGCCCTTTTCCGTGCCGAACCGGAACATCACCGGCAGGTTGACCGATATGAACAGCAGCCCCACGCAGAACACCAGCGCCGTCAAATACAGCGACTCAGTGTCCACCGCGGTTCCGGTGAGGACGGAGGGGACGAATTTTGCCGCCAGAGCTATCGCCGTGGCCGCCACCATACCGAGTATGCCGAGCACGTATTTGCTGAACACCAGCTCTGTTGACGAATAGGGCATGGCGGCGGCCAGCTCGTTCCAGCGGCAGCGCTCGTCGTAGGCCAGGGCGGAGATGGGCAGCATGGCGGCGTAGACTATGGCGAAGCTCGCCATGGAAAAGCCCGGCATCAGCGCGAAAATAACGATGAACACGAGGAAAAGCCGGGTCTGCTTTGTTATTGTGTAAAGATCCTTGAGTAAAAGGCCCTTCATTTTATTTGTCCTCCTTGGCAAGAAAAACTATGATGTCCTCAAGGCTGGTGCGCTCCGTCGGGAACACGGGGGAGAGAGCGGAGCGCAGGACCAGCGCCTCCACGCCGAAAGCGCCTGTCTTTACGCCCTTTACCGCCGCCTCGGGCACAGCCTCAAAGTCGGATTTTGACATCTTAACTATGGCGTACTCCTCCAGCAGTCTGTCCTTCTCCTCGCAAAAGCGCAGCCGACCCTTGTGGATAAAGGCGATGTAGTCGCATATCTTCTCAAGGTCGCTGACTATGTGGGAGGACATGAGCACCGAGTGGCTTTCGTCCCTTGTGAAGTCGTTGAAAATATCCAGTATCTCGTCCCGCACAATGGGGTCAAGGCCGCTGGTGGCCTCGTCGAGTATGAGCAGGCGCGGGTGGTGCGAAAGAGCCGCCGCTATGGCGAGCTTCATCTTCATACCGCGGGAAAAGTCGCGGAACATTTTGTCCGGCGGCAGGGCGAAGTCGGCAAGATACCGCCCGTAAAGCGTTTCGTCCCACCGGCTGTAGGTGTTTTTCATCACGGCGCCCACGTTTTTCGCCGTCAGCACCTCTGGAAAATACGCCTCGTCCAGCACCACGCCTATGTCCTCCTTGACATGAGAAAAGGCCGGGTCGCCGCACTCGGTCCCAAGCACATACACCTCTCCGGCGTCGCGCTTTATGGCGTTCAGTATGAGCTTTATCGTGGTGCTCTTGCCCGCGCCGTTTTCGCCCACAAAGCCCATTATCGCGCCCTCCGGCAGCGCAAGCTCCAGATCCTTAAGCGCGAAGCCCGGGTAATATTTGCAAAGGCCGTGTATCTCTATAGCGTTCATTGTTTTCTCTCCTCCAAAATGGTGTGCAGCAGGCCGCAAAGCTCCGTTTCGCCTATGCCGCAGAGGGCGGCCAGCTCGGCTATCTGGCCCATGCGCTCCTCTATCTGCCTCAGATGGTCCTCGCGGATAAGCTCGCTGTCCTTCGGCGCGACGTAGCAGCCCTTGGCCGCCACCGTGTAGATGTAGCCGTCGCGCTCCAGCTCGTCGTAGGCCCGTTTTGTCGTAATCACGCTTATGCGCAGGTCCTTGGCCAGGGTGCGGATGGAGGGGAGCATCTCGCCCTCATCCAGCGCGCCGGAGATGATGGCGCTTTTTATCTGCCGGTATATCTGTTCGTATATCGGCTGGCCGTCCGCGTTGCTGATGATCACTTCCAAAGCGTCGCCTCCTATCTGTTTATATACAGCATACACAGTATAAACAGTTTGCGGCCGTTTGTCAATATGGCGGG
>CAYONL010000094.1:0-8779 GCA_964405305.1 uncultured Oscillospiraceae bacterium
CATCATACTGGTGATTGTAGCAGTTGCCACAGACGCGCATATTGACCTCCTGTGCTCTTTTTACTTCTTGGAAGTACTCTTTGAAGGTACCAACCAACGGAAGTGTCCTGATACTGGATTTCGTCTTAGCGGAGTTCTGCTCAATGATCTGCGTTTTTCCATCAAGATGGACCGAGGTAACGGTATGCCTAATTGTAATTGTTTCTCGTTCAAAGTCAATGGCATCCCACTTTAACCCGATCACCTCTCCACGGCGCAAGCCGTAGAAGGCTGCCACTAGAACCGGGAGTTCCAGCTTTGTGCCCTTTACCACATCGAACAGCTGCTGAAGCTCTTCGGCGTCCAAAAACACCGGTTGATAATCATTTTTCTTTGGGCGATCAACCTTCATAGCAATATTCTGAGTGACCAAATCCGTTTTGAATGCATACTTTAGCGCTTGATAGATCACAGCATGATATTTTATCACCGTATTGGGTTTTACCTTTTTTAGTTGTTCTGAATAGAATTGCTGGATATGCCTTGCCTCAAGGCCTCGCAACAACGGGTATTTTGGTTCCTCCTTACAGATTGTTAAAGCGGATGTTTTCCGTGTCAACAAGATTGCACTTACCACATTCCGGACATTTTACAATGGTTTTGGCTCTATAGGCCACGCCATCGGCCCACTCGAAGCCGCAGTTTCCGCAGGTGATACCGAGCAGGTAGTTGTCCGTGATACCGTTCGCCGCCATCTGAATGTCCGCGATGCGCAGAGGGAACAGTGCGGATTTCGCATCACACTGCGCAAGCGACAGGTCGCGCTGGAAACCGCAGAGCTGCTCTAAGAACAGACCGTCCTTATCCCGGCCCCATTTGCCCGCCGGCGTTTCGACCATCACATAATAAAGCGGCTTTGTGACCTCGGTCAGTTCAAGGAAATATCGCGCCTGTTCGGCACTGGCGGCACGGTAATACTCATAGGTGTACTGTCCCTGCGCCCGTGTTCCCAGCGCGGTCAAAACAGGCTTCGGCGCTTTTTCTCCGCATTTCGTGCAGACAAAATGCCGGTACTCGTGCTCACATGGCGCCGGTTCTTCGGCCTGGGGCGGTAAGGGAACAGCCGGGGCCTCCGTCATACCGCTTTCCGGCTGCTGTTCGCCGTCCGCGCTCTTTTTCGCCTGCTCTGTTTTTATGATCGGGATGCCCATGACAAAAACGCCGCTCATTGGGTTGGAAAGCTGGAGGGCGTTTTCATCCGAAAGGGCGATTCCTTTTTCGATCTGTTCCTCCGGGATGCCCTCTGTTTTCAGGTAGCTGCGTATCTCCGGCTTAAAGCCGTCCATGGAGTAGGAGACGGAGACCATGCCCGAGCTGCTGCTGCTCTGTATGCGGGCGTTCCACATGGAGGGACGCACAAGCTTCAGCTCCATGTGCTTCGCGGGCTCAAAATCGTTTTTTAGTGTGGTCGCTTTTTCGAGCACCGTATCGCCGCCTGTCATTCCGAACGCGGGACCCTGCAAAGCGAACACATAGAACAGATCCTTTTGCGGCGGTGTGTCTGCCGGCGCAACGGGCGCGGAAAGACGGTTGCCGCAATAGGGACAGAAATGGATATTGACGGGCAGCTTTTGCCCGCACTGTCTGCAAAACTGAGTATCTGACATAGCTTTCCTCCTAATCCTCCGCATCAGCGCTGCCCGGCCGGTCGCACAGGGCCTTTGACTTGACGAGGTGTTCCCGTCCGCGGCAGCTCAATCCTTTTTTATTTGTCCATACTCATTTTCTCATGCAGATACAAAAAGAAAAGTGCCGATGGTCATTCCATCCGGCACTTTTTGGCGATTTGTTTATATTAAATTATATGGTTTTCGGTTGCGTACCTTGCAAGCTGTGAGCGACTGACGCAGTTCGTTTTGCTTAACAGCAGCGAGATCATGTTTTTGACAGTTCCGGAGCGCAAACTCACCTGGTCCGCGATCTCGGCGTTGGTCATCCCCTCGCAGACGAAACGAAGTACCGTAAGCTCCCGCTCGCTGAACTCGATGTCGGATCTTGTTCTCATGCTCTGGCGCAGACGGGACATCGCGTTTTCGTCATACACATTGATTCCGCCGGCGATGGAAAGAAGGGAGGCGCGCAGCTTTTCAGGAGCGATGACCTTCAAAAGAAAGCCGTCGCAGCCTGCCGCCATGGCGCGGGAAACCGTCTCGGTATCGTCAAAGGTGGTAAAGGCGAGAATACGCACCCCGGGAATCTCGCTTTTGATCCGCTCAATGGCTTCGCTGCCGGACATTTTAGGCATCTGCATATCCATGATAACAATATTCGGTTTGGTGCTTTTGCAGAGAGCCACCGCCTCAAGACCGTTTGCGGCAATGCCGGCGACTTCAAATTCCTCCCACTGCTCCAGCGCCATTTTTAGCCCGGCTGTCAAAAGCGGATGATCGTCCGCTATCAGTATTCTGATTTTTTCGCTCATATCGTTTCCCTCCATTCCGCAATGATACCAAAGCCCGCGCCCTCGACCGTGTGAAACCTGAGGGTGCCGCCCGACTTTTGCACCATCTCACCCATTGCGGTAAGGCCGAAACCCAGCTCAAACGCGCCGTGAAAGCTGCCGTTGTCAAAGACAGACAGTGTGAAGCCGTCCTTCACAAAGTCTGCGGTGATGAGCTGTTTATCCGTTATGGAATGGGAAAGGGTGTTGTGGTGCGCTTCCTTGCATATTGCGTACACGGTGTCGTAAAGCTCCGAAACAAACTGTGGCTCCTCGCCGGAAACCAGCACTTCAATGGGAAACGGGCTTTCGGTACGGAAGGCCTCCAGCAGTTCTGACAGAGAAGCGTATTTCCTTTTTTCCCGTACCTTAAGCGCCTGTTCGCAGATGGAGATGCCTTCCGACAGCAGCTCGTCATACTGGTTTTGGTCGGCGCCTTTCAGGTTTAGACACATCTGGGCGATGGTGTGGACAGCTGTAATGGCGTGGCCCGCGTCGTCGTGGATATTGTGGGCGATGCGGAGCTGTTCAGAATAGTCCGCGATACTTTCGGCCTGGCGCACATATTCGGAAAGCTCTGCGTTTGCCTTGCGCTGTTTTTCAACAAGCTGGCGGAGCTCCAGGCTCTTTTCTCTGTTTTGGGCAAACAACCGCACCTTCTCGGTGGTGTCCGCAAGGTAGACGGTAAAGCCAACCTGTACGCCGCCCTCCTGAACCGCGGATATTTTACGCTGATATGTTCTTTCACCAATAGAAACGGTATCCTCGCACGCCCCGTAAAAATCGGAGAAATAGTCGGTCAGCTTCGCGTCTTTTTTCAGCGCTCCGAAGGGCGCGCTGTGGTTAAAATCCAAAATATTTAAGTACTTGTCCGTTATGATGACCGTATCGGGCAGGGCAAGAAAGGCTTCCCTCATTTTATCCATGCTCATTCCTCCCGCAGCCGTGCCACGGCCGCCCTGATGCTGACCATGCAGTTTTCCGCGGTGAGCATGCTGTCACGCAGCGGTTTTTCGGCGCTTTCCGGGGCTTCTCTGGCGGCGGTCAGATTATCCTTGAGCACCGCAAAGGCGGCGGCTATCTGGCTGTATATCTCATCTATCATCGCCCTCTTGCTCTCCAGTCCCTCAGCGTGATAAAGGGTGTCCAGATACGCGTCGATGTTCCGGTTTTCCTCCTCCAGCGCGAGGCTTACGCGCCTAAGCTCTGAAATTGTGTCCTGCAGCTTTTCTATCTGCTGAGAAAGCTCGGTAGTATCGGTCACCGTCACCAGTATTTCGCCGCTTTCCGGCAAGGGCACAACAGATACATGCAGGAACTCCCGGTCAAGATCTCCCTCACCCGGCAGGGCATAGGCAATGGCGGAAAGCTGCTGCGAGTATTGCTCATGGGCGATCCTGTTTTCGTAGGTGTATTTCTTTTGAGCGGGGTCGTATATACCGATGGGGTGCATGGTTTGCTCCACCGCCGATCTCATGGAGGCGGGTACGATACCGGCATCGTTGTACCGAAAGACCACAAGATAGAGGCATAAATAGGCGATACCCATCACTATCGGGGTGTAGTCGAAGCGGTCAATGCCGGAGATGGAGCGTACGGCGATGGCGGCGGCGGGCAGCAGAGGAAAGGTGGAGAACAGCAGCAGCTTTCTTGCCACCTGGTCCCGTTTGCGTATAATGTCCGTCATCGAAATGAGATAGCCCGCCAGCATCAGCAGATAGCCGGACAGGACCGACGGCATAAACAGCGGCCCATGGGCAACGCGCTGTCCCATCACAAGTTTTGTGTAGAAAAGATGATGCCAGCCGTTGGTAAATACCACGGTGCATACGGCAACGGGATAGAGAAAGAGCAGCGCCCGGAGCAGCCTGTTCCCGGCAAGCCGGTCGCGGCCCGCAAGATATAGGTTCCAGATAAAATAGGTGGAGGCGGCCATGGTGATACCGATATATTGATAGTTCGCCGCGAAAACATAGGCCTCATTGTCTGCGGGAAAGAACAGATACACAACGCTCTCAACAAAACGCCCGGATACCCAGAGCCACATGCTCACGGAGAACAGAAAAAACCATGTCCAGACGGGAGTTGCCCGCCGCACACGCAAAGTTTTCACCGTGAACAGCAGATGCGCAAAGAGATAGCAAAGCTGTAAAACAAAATTTGCAATTCGGAAGGGTTCCATCGGCATCACCTCTTTTTCCCGGCGGCGAATAAACAGCTACTGCTAATCGTGAACTATCAGTTCGCAAATATCGTCAAAGGTGCAGTCCAGCGCCATACAGATGCGTCCTAAAACATCGGTCGTCACATTGTCGCCACGGTTGAGCTTGCTGATCGTGTAGTTGCTTATATTGGCGGCCGCCTGCAGATCCTTCTTTTTCATATCCCGGTCAATGAGCATCTTCCAAAGCTTTTTGTAGCTGACGGACATAGCCATACACCTCACATCCAATAAGTTGTATTAAATCATACCATATAATTACAATATTATCAATAATAATCAAAGCGACAGCTTTAATAGTTATAGAAATTATGGCTCAAAAAACAAGTGATTTTCCGTGAGGTTTTGTTCCGCGCTGGCGCTCGGCAGAAAACAAAGGAGGAGGCGGGCCGAAAATCCGCAAAGATGGGCTGCGCGCTTTGAGCATGCTCAAAATCGGGGCGGCGGAGAAAAAAGCGCACCCCGGAAAGAATCCGAAGCGCGCCATGTTTTTGTTTAAAATTATTCCCCAAGCCCACCCTCGCCCTGCGGGTCAACGCGCGGTCATAAGTGTAAAGCGTCTTTGTGCGTGTGTATGCTTGCCGGGGCATAAATGTAAGGACGGAGGATTCGAACCCCCGGCGCGCCCCAAACGCCTATACCACGTCATTTAAGAAGGTTTCGCATTCGCACCCCGCAGAGCTACCAGCTTGCAGATTACTTTGCCGTGTCGGGAAGCTCCGTCGTCCAGTTTAGCGCCTGAATGTCCAGCTCCAGACGACGAAGCTCGGCGGCCTGAGTGTCCAGCTTTCGGCGGAGCTCGGCCACCGGGACGGTGCTTTTTATTACGATCTCGTTGGCGCGCGTTCTGTGGGAGGGGATGGAGGCGCAGTCCAGAAAACCGCGCAGGATGGAGAGCCGCCTTTTCATGCAGTCGCGCCGGGAAAGCAGCGCGGTCATGGTCACACCGTCGTGGCTTGTGGCGGCGTTGGCAAGGTTTATGGCGGTGACCAGCCCCTCAAGCTCGCTTAACGAGCGGTCAAGCTGCGCCATAAGCTCCTTCGGGTCCTCGGCTGGAGCTTCGCCCTCCTGCACAGTGGCGCAGTTTTCAAGGCGCGTCTCCAGCTCGTTTATGCTGTTTTGCAGGTCGGCGCGTATCACAAGGGCTTCGGCAAGTTTCATATGTTTTCCTCCAATCGGCGGTATTTTCACGCGGTGGCGGTCAAAGCATGTTTGGCCGGACAGCGCCCGCGCGTGAGCATATACCTATCCTACAGCAAAATTATTAACGTTTGCGGCGTCGCGTCTTAAGCTTTGTGAAGCCGGCGCAAGCGGCGGCTAAGTAACCGCTGATTAATTCGCGGTAAACTAATAAGTATACATCCGAAGGGCGCTTAATGTCACGCGCCGCCTGTGGCGTCAGAAGCAAGGCGTCAGGAGACAGGAGACAGGAAAACGCGGTACAGGAAAGCAGCTGCCTTAGATAATAGATTTTTACTAACTTATGAAGCGGTCATCCGAAAGGGTTTAAGGGGACGATCGGAATGGACGGTCAGAAACACAGTCGCGCTGCTCGCTTGTAGCGCTTCGCATCGCTCGTTGTTTCTTCCTGCTCTCATTCCCGCTGTATCCGCCACAGGCGGCGCGGGAACGATAGCCCCTAAATCTAATGCGCCGCAGGCTCCTATTTGATTTTGGCAATTAATCAGCGCTTACCTAAAGCTCCTGATTATAGATGGGCTTCACCTGCTCGCGGCCCCGGTACATGACGGCCACGGCGAAAATAAAGTTGAGCACGGCGAAAAACACCACAACAGTGCGTCCGGAGATGAGCTCCGCCATCCACCCGGCCAAAAGCTGTCCCACTATGCCGCCGAGGGTGCATATCATCTGGAACGTGCCGTTGAAGCGGGCGCGCACACCGTTGGGAACGTAGCTCTGGGTCGAGGATATCCTGATGTTGTAGGAGGTGACGCTGGTTATGCCCTGTAGGAACGACAAAATTACCATGCCTACGGCGGGCAGGAACAGATATGTGCCGTCTATGAGCGATATGATGATATATACGGCCATGGCTATGGCAAAGCGCTTTTTCGGCGGGTAATTTATCCGGTAATGGAGCAGCCCGCCGCACAGCCGCCCAAAGACGCCCGCGCCCATGACTATGGAGTAGATAAAGACACCCAGCTCCGGCATGCTTTTAAAATAGGGTAGGCGCACCGTGTCGGCGCCCGTAAACGCCAGAGTGTTGAGGCAGAAGTAGGCCGTTATGACCGCAAGGCCCGGTTCGCCCTTTATGTAGTTCACGCCGTCGATAAAATACTCGTGGAACACCCGGCGCGTAAATTTCTGCCCGGTGCGTATATGCGTCTCCTTGGCCCTTATCTGCGTTTCAAAAACGGCGGCCACAAAGAAGGTGACGGCGTTAAAATAGAAAAGCGGCGGCAGCCCCACGCTGTCGTAGGCCAAAGCGGCCACGGGCACCATCATGGCGGATATGGGATAGAGCATGCTGCTTATGGAGTAGGCCTTGCGGAAATTCTGCTCGCTCACAAGCGTGGGGTACAGGCTGTCGTAGGCCACGGAATAGGTGGAATCAATGGAGCCGATGATGAAGGAAAAGACCAGGAAGATGGGGTATGAGAACCAGCCGCAATCCAGCACCAGCGCCGCGAATATATAAAGACCGCAGGAGAGAAAATCCAGCACATAGATGGTCTTTATCCGTGAGAAGTTGTCAAGATACACCCCGGCCAGCAGCGGCATTACGAGCTTTGGCAGGTTGTAAACCACCATGGCCAGCGCGTAAAGAAAGACCGAGCCGCTGTAATCCAGTATCATCAGCCCTATGGCGAAGCCGGATATGGCGTTGCCGAGCATGGAGACGACCGTGCCCAGCGTTATTATCGTAAAGTTGCGATCCCAAAGCTTTTGCACCGGCCGGCCCCCTTTTTGACGAGTATTTAAAATTATAGCACCTCCGCCGCCGACCGTCAACCGCGCGCCAAAAAACAGGAGCGCCGGATTGGGCGCCCCTGATGTAAGCGGTATTATTCGTCCGGAAGTTTCGGGCGCTTGTGGGGTATCTCATGCTTCTCAAAAAGCTGGCCGCAGCGGGTGCACTTCCAGGCCAGCGGGTGTTCGCCGGTAAATTCCAGCGGGCCCTTGCAGTCCACCAGCGCCACCGACTCCGCGTGCCTGTCCTCGTCGGTCTTGGCCTCCTCGGGTATGGGTTCGCCGGAAGCTATGGCCATGCGGCGCTTTCTGTCCAGCGCCCGCTGGCGGTAGGCGTCGGGGTCGTACTCCGTCGTGCTGCCGGGTACGGGGTCGGCGTTGCCATCGTCGTCGTGTCCGGCGCGCTCGGACTCGTGCTTGGCGCGGTATTTGTTCGGGTCGTAGACGGTGAGCTCCTCCTCGGCGGCGGGCTCCGGCTCCGGTTCAGGCTCCGGCTCGTCCACGGTTTCCACTGTCTCCTCCTCCGCCTCTATGACTACGGGCTCCAGCTCCGGCTCGTCCTCGGGAACGCTGTCGGCGCGGTACTCGTCGGGGATGGAGGACACCTCCGATTCGGCTTCGTGCTCAGGCTCGTGCTCAATATCGTGCTCGGGTTCAGGCTCAGGCTCCGCGGGCGCTGCCGGTCCGTGCCGCTCGTTGCTCTGTCCGGGCACGAAGGCGACAAAGGGCCTGTCATCCAGCACAGGCGGCGCGCCTGAGCCCACGGTGACGGGCGCGGCGGGCGTCGGCTGAGGGGCGGGGCGCGAAGCCGTGTACGCGGGCGCATACTTTGTCGCCGCGGCCGTTCCGCTGGCGGCCAGCATCTCGGTGAACTCCGTGCGCAGCTGTTCGCGCAGCTTCAGGATCTCCTTGCCCAGGTTCTCCTCCAGCTCCTCCTCCATCTCGTCCTCAAGGTCGTCGGCGACGCTCTTTTTTATGTGGGCGAGCAGCGCGGGATCAATGCCGACCGCGTCGTCCTCATCCGTTATGGCGGAGAGCACCACGGCGACCTGTGCCGCAAGACGGGCGTTGCCAAGCGCGACGGCGGCGTCCGCCTCCGCGCTCTTTCCGCCGGTCATCTCTTTGATAAGGGTCAGCAGGAAGGG
>CAYONL010000095.1:0-3786 GCA_964405305.1 uncultured Oscillospiraceae bacterium
CCGTCCTTGTACATGTTGCTTCCTCCCTTTTGCCGCCAAAGCCGACGGCTGAAATTTTATAGTTTGCTTTTTGTGGCGCGTTTTGGGGCGGTAAGGGCAAAGCTGCGGGCTATCATGTCAAAAAGCTCCTCCCGCGGGACCAGGTCGGGCCGCACGGTGTTCCAGTGCTCCTTGTTCATGTGGTAGGCCGGCGAAACGCCCTCGTACACCCGGCGCAAAAGCTCGGCCCTCAGCGGCTCGCACTTGAGGTTGACGCAAAGGCCGCCCCGCTCGTATATCAGGGCAAAGCTCTTTTTGTTCGAGAGGTGGCGTATGACCGCCCACGCGCCCGGGCTGTCCGGCGAGTCGAAGGGATAGTCCTCGTAGGCGTCGGCGCAGGTCAGGCAGTAATCTATAAGCTCCCGTCTTGTCATCATAAAAGCCCCCATTATTTTCAAGTATATCACGCCGCCGCGCCTTTCTCAACGCCGGAGCGGGCAATTTTTCCCGCCGGAGCATATTGTGGTATGAATATACATACGTGGAGGCGATACCATGGGATGCTGCGGTCTGCCTGCCGGAATCGGCGCGCTGGCCTGCCTGTTGGCCGAAAGGGTGCCGGACGACGACGAGCTGGCTCTTTTGGCGGCGGTGTTTACCCAGCTGGGCGATTCGCTGGCCCTCATAGCCGTACAGCGGGCGGCCTGCGAAAGCCGGCGGGAGGAGCGCGGGAGCGTATAATTTAACTTTTTATGCGTTTTCTATTTAATTTTCGCCATTATATGTTATAATATTATATTACTTATAAGCATTTAGTTGCGGAAGGTGGCGCGCGCATTGGGAAAACTCAGGAAAGGCTCCGGCTTCACGCTTATAGAGCTGATAACCGTTATCGGGATCATCGCCCTGCTTTTGGCGGTGTCCGTCCCGGCGGTCGTGTCATATATAGAGGCGGGAAAGCAGTCCGCCAGGGAGATGACGGCCCGGACCCTTTACCTCGCCGCCCAGAACAGATTGACGGGGCTCAAACTGGCCGGCGGGCTGGAGGAATTTTCCGCCGACTTTTACGGTGAGGACGGCGAGCTGAAGCAGGGCTACGGAGTGGTTTACACCGCGGGCGTTGTAACTCCGGGCGAGGGCGAAAGCGAGGAGAACCGGCCATATGTCCGCTACATAAGCAAGCGGAAGGGCAGCCCGGCGGCGGAGGACCCTGTGGTCGCGCTGCTGGACCCGCTGGTGTTGGACAAGTCGGTTTTTCAAAACGCCATACTTATAGAATACAACATAAAAACGGGCGTGGTGCTGTCGGTGTTTTACAGCGACACGGTGCATGAGCTGCTTTACAGCGGCACGGGCGGGAACGAGGACATATCCGGCGACCGGCCGTATTATGAGCACGCCGCCCGGCATCAGGGCTATTATGGCGTGGGTTCCA
Organism: uncultured Oscillospiraceae bacterium; assembly: GCA_964405305.1. Classification (GTDB taxonomy): domain Bacteria; phylum Bacillota; class Clostridia; order Oscillospirales; family Ruminococcaceae; genus UMGS1668. The sequence goes on from CAYONL010000095.1 coordinate 1,415, forward strand.
CCGGCCTGCTGGAGGTGGGAACGGAGCCGCTGGCCATAGAGCTTTACGACGGCGCGGGCGAGGAGAATGGCAAAAAGACGCCGCTGACGGAGGGCGGTGCGGAGTATGAGAACGCGCTTTACGCGGCGGTTTACGTCCACGAAAACAGGATAAAAAAGGACGGGGCGCTCTGCCTTCAGCTTTGGGCGGAGGACGGAAAGACGCTGCTGTTCCAAAGCGACCCGGTGGATTTTGCCGCTGTGCCGCAGTCGGCAGCCGACGCCATAAGCGGGGCCGGGCCGCACATAGTTTACAAGGACTCAGCCTACGCCTCCGATGACGGTTACGGGCGGTACATATGGATACTCGACTGGGTGGGCGGCGATATGACGGTCACTCCGGGCGCGAGCTTTGGCGTAAAGTACGGCGCGGCCACGGCGGCCGGCGACAGCGTGCGCGCGGGCGTCTGTTCGGCGGACGGGAACGCGAGGGCGCTCTCCGGCTCCGCGAAAAACCCGTATTTTTCCGGAATATACAGGGACGACGGCGGCGAGTTTTTCGGCGTCACCTCGGCCCGCCATATTTACAATGTGCGTTACGCGCCCGAGGGGCATTTTGTACAGCTCTCCGACGTGGATATGGACGGTATAGTTATGGCCCCGCTGGGCACGCACTACGACGCACGCCAAAAGGTGGGCGACGGGATAGATTACGCGGGCTTTACGCCGACCGCCGCCACCAGCTATGAGAGCGAGTTTACGGGCGTATACACCGCCTCGGGCCGCCATGTGCTGGATTACATGACGGTGAAATCCTCCGGCGGCGCGGGCCTTTTCACAACGATAGGCTCCACAGGTCAGGTTACGGATCTTATTATCCGCTACGCGAACACGGAGGGAGCGGGCGTTTCGGGAACCGTCTGCTCGGTGAACAAAGGGCTGGTCTCGGCCATAACGACCCTGGACTGCGCGGTTTCAGGCGGTGGAGCGAACGGCGGCCTGGCGGGCAAAAATATGGCGAACGCCCGCATATCCGACCTGCTGTTCATCGGCTGCGCGGCGGCCCCGCAGGTTGGAGGGACAGGCTCCGCGGGCATAGCGGCCGAAAACTACGGCAGCATAGCGCGGGCGTGGTTCCTCGGCGTGGCTCCGGCGGCGGCGGATGGCTCGGCCTGTTATCCGATAGTTTACAATGCGGCGGCGGGCTCGGCGGCGGAGGAGGTTTTCTACCTCTCCGGCGTGGGGCTGCGTCCCGTTATGGAAAAATATAATCAGGCTCCGGCATCGGTGGGCACACCCCTTGGGACCGACAAGATGTATATACAGGAGCTGCCGGCGGGCTATACGCGCCTTACGGTGGCCGACCCGATGCAGATAGTCTACACCGGCCAGAGCTTTTTCCCCTACGCCTTTTTGGGCGCGGAGGGCGACGATGCGGAGGGCTTTGTCGCGCCTGTGCCCGAGGGCTGCGAGTGGCCCGTCGTAAGGCATGTGGAGCCGGCGTCCGAAACCGGCCTGCTCGCCTACTACGAGATGTATCATTCACAGAGCGCGGGCGAGGTCTACGGCCTCTGGTACTATGAAAACTCCGTGCTCAAAAACACGATAAAATCCGACGCTGAGATAAAGGACGGCGACTTTACTCTGATGGAGGCGGGCTACGGCGTGCTCGCTCCCTCAGATTCTGGCGAGCTGTCCATACAGCTTGCGGGCGCGCGGTTTGACGATGTGGGGCCGACGGCGTTGGACGCGGCTTCCGGCGCTCCTTCGGGCATGGCGCTTTTCGCCGTGGATCAGGAGAAGCTTGCGGCGCGGGCGGACGCGCAGCTTGGAAGTCTGACCCCGGGCCCGGTTTATTTGGGGAACACGGAGCTGGCGGGCGTCTGGTGCGTGCCGAACTTTGCCCGCGGCGTCTATCTGACCCGGGAGGAACCCTCTGACATATACATCCGCACCATGCGCCAGCTTCGCAACATCACGTTCGTCTGCGAAAGGACGGCAAGCTACTGGCAGGAGACGGATATTTTCGCCGGGAACGAAGCCTTCTATGTGGGCGGCAGCGCGCTTGCGGCCTCAGCGGTGGACGGCGAATTTAAGGGAAGCTACAGCGGCTATTACAGCGGCGAATTTAACGGCGACGCGAACGAATACCACACGATAACCGGCTTCACCATGGGGCTTGGCGGCGGACAAAGCGCGGGCCTCTTTGCGCAGGTGTCGGGTACGGTGCGCTATGTGCTGCTTTTGCGCGCGGACGCGGGCGGAAACAGCGACGGCAGCGTGGGCCTCATCGCGGGCGAACTGCTGGCGAAGGGCGAGCTTTACGGCTGCACCGCCGACATAAATTCAAAAGTCTCGCTGTCCTACGCCGATGAGATAGGCGGCCTGGTCGGG
>CAYONL010000095.1:3886-8751 GCA_964405305.1 uncultured Oscillospiraceae bacterium
GGCGGCGTGGCGGGCCATGCCTATGCCGGTATGACCGACTGCTGGAACAGCGGCGCGGTGACCTCGGGCACGGGCAACTCGTCGGTCGGCGGCGTGGCGGGCGGCGCGGGCGATAGCTCCGGAAGCTACACCGGCATAGTTTTTTCCAACTGCTTCAATACGGGCAGCGTTTCCGGCAACGCCTATGTGGCCGGCGTTGTGGGCGAGGCCTACGGTGTCACCCTTGCCAACTGCTTTAACGAGGGGTATATTACGGCGAGCATCAGCGGAGGGGTCGCCTCCGTCGGCGGTATCGCTGGCATGGGCTCCGGCGTCACAGTGACCCACTGCTTTAACTCGGGCAGCATTGTCGGCTCCGGCGCCGGCTACTATGCGGGCGGGATAGCCGGCTCGGTAAAGGACGGGTCGGAGGTGGCCGTCTGCTCGAACTACGGCCGCGTCTCGGCGGTAAACGGGTCGGGCGGCATAGCCGGTCAGACGGAGGGGAGCGCGAACTCCTCCTGCTCCGTAACCCAGTGCTCAAACTACGGCTCCGTGGCGGCCAGCGGCAACACGAGCGGCGGGTTGGTCGGCTCGGCCGGGTACGTGAATATCGACAACTGTTTAAACCGGGGAGCGATCACAGGCGGTTCGCGGGTGGGCGGCCTTGCGGGCTATACCGATCTTGTTTCCACAATTTCCTTCTGCTACAACACCTACACGGTGGAGTACAGCACAGTTTTTTATAAAGGAAATCTTGTGGGCTACGTCAGCAAGCCGAAAAATGTAAGGGGCTGCTTCGTCGTGAAACAGAACGTTCTCTTCCCCAACTTTTTCGGCTTCGGCGACTATACGACTACCGACAACAAGGCCTTTACGTCGGCGGGGCTTTCAGGCGAATTGGACAGCATAGTGACTGGTTCCGGCACGGCGCTCAATACCGCCGAAAAGTGGACAAAGGCGCCCTCCGGCACCGTAAACGGCGGCTACCCGGTGCTGCTGGCGGATGGCTATACCGGCGGCACAGGCGGCGACATAGGACAGCTTTTCGCCTCGTCGGGGGGCGCGTATATCGTCTCCAACGCCTATCAGCTTGACCTTATGCGGAGCTTCAACACCTCCGGCGTGGCCTTTAAGATGGACAGAAACATCTACCTCGGCTACGACTTCCCGAACTGGACGCCGATAGGCGACAAGAAAGAACCGTTTATGCCCTCCTTCAATGGGGATGGCTTCACCGTGTCCACCGTGACAACGACGGGCAGCAAGCAGTACTCTGGCTTTTTCGGAAACAAGAGCGGCGGCGCGATAACCGGCCTCGGTGTAACAGGCACCATAGCGGGCGGTTCGGCCTCGTATATCGGCGGGATAGCGGGCTACTCCTCCGCAAAAATGGAGGGGTGCCGGAACCTTGCGGCGGTAAGCTCAGATCACGCAAAGGCGGAGAGCGTTGGCGGCGTGGTGGGTTACCTCTACGGCGCGGAGGGGACGAAGCTCTACAACGCCGGAACGGTGACGGTGACGGCGCCGAAAGCCGATGGTGTCGGCGGCGTCGCCGGCGCGGCGCACTCGCCAATAGTCTCCAATGACAGCGGGCTGAAATACTGCTACAATATCGGCGTGGTCAACGCAACAGCAAGCGTTTATGCGGCGGGCGGAACGATGGGCATTTTGTACGAGCAGCCGTTGGATTCCTACAACACAGGCGCGGTGGTCGTCGGCGGCAACACGGGCTATGAGCTTTGCGGAACGGGCGCGCTCTCTGACTTTGGCGACAAAATGCTCTGGCACTTCTCGCTGGGCGGCGGCGGCTCCGCAGATATACCGCAGACGCCGGAGGCAACCACTCTGGCCTACTATGAGGTATACAGCGTAAGGGCGCAGGACGGCACCGTCTCCACCCGCTATGGCTTCTTCTTCTACGGCGGCGGCGACACCCCGGTGAACACGCTGATGACGCCGGACGGAGAGAGCGTGACGCTGGTTAGCACGGGCTACGGCGTCCTGTCCGACATAAACGGTAACTCCTCCTGGATAAGCATAGACGGAGCCGCCCGTGAGCACGTGACCAGCAAAAACGAGGTGCTCGCCGGGTACAAGCTGTTCGAGCTGCCGCTGACGGAGGGCGAGATAGCCGGCATAGGGCTGCACTCGGTGTCGGTGGGCTTTTACGGCAGCAACAACAAGGCCGAAACGGTGGGCTACTGCATGCCTTTGGGCGCCAAGGGCATTTATAAGACGGACACCGGGGCCGGCACAGTCTTTATCCGCACAGCGGAACAGCTTCTGCGGGCGGCGGCGCTGGAGGACAACGCTGGTGCTCTGTTTGAGCAGGAGCTGGATATAGACCTTGCGGGCGAGACGTTTGACGGCGCGGTCATGGGCGAGCTGGCCGGGACATACGACGGCGGTCTGCGCTCAATATCCGGCCTGACCATAGAGGCGGACGAGAACGTCGCGCCCGCGGGCCTTTTTGGAACGGTCACAGGCGAGGTAAAGAACCTGATACTTAAAAACACCTCGGTCACAAACGTCGGCGCGGCTCCCACGGGCGCTTTTGCCGGACAGGTGGCGGAGGGCGGAAAGCTTACGGCCTGCGGTACGGCTGAAAGCTGTGCGGTTTCGGGCGGCGCGGTCGCGGGCGGAATAGCGGGCGAAAACGGCGGAACCCTCAGCCAGTGCCGCAATAAGGGCAGCGTCACCGCCGGAATTTACGCGGGCGGTATAGCGGGCCAAAACAGCGGAACCATCGGCGACTGCTACAATACCGGGGACGTTTACGCGGAAACGGATTTGGACGACGCTTACGCGGGCGGTATAGCGGGCGAAAACACCGGCGCGCTGGCCTACTGCTACAACACGGGCGCTGTGGAGGGCGTGTACTCCGGCGGGCTTGCGGGCATGCTCACGGGCGGGAGCCTTGAGCACGGGTTCGCCTCCGGCACACAGGCGGGCGTAAATATCGGCGGCATAGCGGGATACTTTGACACGACGGCGGAGATCGCGCCCACCGTGGATACGTTCAGCCGATACCTCACCGGCGACGATGAGCACGCCGTTCGGGATTACGGCAACATAGGCAATACGGCCGAGCACGCTTTGAGCACGCTTACCGGACAGACGGTCTGGGCCGACTATCAGGCGAGAAGCGACTTTTGGGCCGAGGACGCGGGAAACGAAAACGGCGGCTATCCGCTGCTGGCGTCGTTTGTGCCAAGCTTCCAGTCGCTGTCGCTCTGGGCCGCGCCGCCGGTGGAAACGGCTCCCGGCAATGGCGAGACCTCCGAAAGCTCGTCGAGCGGCTCTGATAGCTCATCGAGCGGCTCCGAAACTTCATCGAGCGGCTCCGAAACTTCGTCGAGCGGGTCGGAGAGCTCCTCCGGCGGTGGAGAGGACGGTGGCGGCGAATGAGCGCGGTAAAGAAACTTCTGCGGTCAAGACGCGGCGCCTCCTACCTGATAGTGCTGGCGGTGACGGCGTTTTTGCTGCTGCTGGCGGCGGCTGCGCTGACGGCTGCTTCGTCGGCCGGGGCAAGCGCCGCGGACAGAAACGAAAAGGCCGCCGCAATGCTGGCCGACTCCGTCTCCGACAACTTTATGTACAGCCTGCAGTCGGCGGGCGAACCGCTGGGGCCCGGCATAGTCAAGGCGCTGTATGACAGCCAGTACCCGGAAAGCGGTGCTCCGGCGACGCCGTCCTGGACTGTGGCGGTAGCGCTTTCGGGCGTGGAACTGCCGGAGGGCGTGGCGGTCGGCGATATGACGCTCTCGTTCAGCGAGCTTTCCGTGTCCTATACGTCGGCGGTGGCGGGACGGGCGGAGGTGCTGGATGAGGGCGGCGCGCTCGTCAGCCCGGCCATAGAGGCAAAGGCGGCCGCCGCCTCGGTCAGCGCCACGATGACGGCGAAATACACGATAACATACCTGGGGCGCGCGTTCCCTGTAACCGACACCTACAGCCTTTCCGGCGGCGGGCTTACGGACACGGGAACGACGGAGGCCCCGGCCATGACGGTTACGAAAAACGGCGTTTGGAGGCTGATGACCCATGAAACTGGCGAATAGGGCGGCGGGCCTGCTGCGAAAAAGACGCGGAGAGACGCTGGTCGAGACGGTGCTCAGCCTGCTCATATTTTCCATCGTCATGCTGGCGGTGACGTACATGCTGACCACCTCTTTGCGCATGATAACCAAGGCGCAGGAGACGGAGGCCGTTTTGCGGGAGAGGGACAACGCCCTTGCCGCCGGCGAATACAGCGGCTCCTCCGGCACGGTGACCTTTACGATACCGGAGCTGAGCCTCAGCTCGAGCCACGGCGTGATCGTGGGCGGCGAGGGCGGCCTTACGGCTTTTCGCCCGGAGGAGACGCCGTGAAAAGGATGAAAAAGTTAGTACGCTCCCGCAGTGGCTTTACGCTTATAGAGATGATAGCTACGCTGGCTCTGCTGGCCATACTTACGACCATGGCGGCCTCGGTAATGATGCCGATGACCAAGGCCACGTTCAAGGCGAACCGGCTGGCGGAGGTGGAGCGCGTTTACGACACGCTCTCCGGCGAGCTTGTAGCCGACATGGAGCGTGCGGCTGGCCCTATGACGTTTAATGACGGCTCGCTCGCCATACCCGTCTCCGGCGGAAGCGTGACCTACAGCGCCCGGGACGGCGTGATATACAAATCCGTCAACGGCGGCGAGGCGGGTCCGATGCTCGAAAAGGGCTACTACAGGGGTTGGAGCGCGGCGTTTGCGGTCTCGGAATCGGACGGGGTCTATACCCTTTCGCTGACGCTTTCCGGAGAGGACGGCGAAGCTCTGCCCAGCCACGAGTACAAGGTGCGCCCGCTTACCCTGAACCAGTACGGCGGGTAAGGCCGAAAAAACCGCCCC
>CAYONL010000096.1:0-1957 GCA_964405305.1 uncultured Oscillospiraceae bacterium
CCGCTGAGACCGCTGCTGCTCCTACCGTTGGCGTAACCGTCAAGGCTGCCGCCGCTGCCGCTGAGACCGCTGCCGCTCCTACCGTTGGCGTAACCGTCAAGGCTGCCGCTGCTGCCGCTGAGGCCGCTGCTGCTCCCACCGTTGGCGTAACCGTCAAGGCTGCCGCTGCTGCCGCTGAGACCGCTGCTGCTCCTACCGTTGGCGTAACCGTCAAGGCTGCCGCCGCCGCTGAGGAGACCAAGGCTGCTCCCACCGTTGGCGTGACCGCCAAAGCTGCCGCCGCCGCTGAGGAGAGCAAGGCTGCTCCTACCGTTGGCGTAACCGCCAAGGCTGCCGCCGCCGCTGAGGAGACCAAGGCTGCTCCCACCGTTGGCGTAACCGCCAAGACCGCTGCTGAAACCGAAGCCGCCAAGGATGCCCCCACCGTTGGCGTGACTGAGAAAAAAGCGGCCGCCGCTGAGGAGACCAAAGAGACCTACACCGTTAAAGTGGTGGACAAGGCCCTTTAATGAGAGCATAAAACGTACCATAATAAAACTGAATCACACCCCAGTCGTTAGGCGGTATTATGTACCCAATAACGATTGGGGTGTTTTGTATAAGCAAATGAGCCGGAAAAGGACGGCGATCGGGCCTTTGGCGGAAGTTTATGAAGCGTCTACGGAGAGAAAAACGAGGGTATTCTTGCAACAAAAAAACCACCGGTATTCGGTGGTTTCTTTATAAGTGTGTAATTATAAATCAGCCGGAAAAAGGATCAGTACACGAAGCGGGAGACGCGGTCACTCTTGTTCAGCGCCTCTTTGCGGATGGCGGTCAGCTCGTCGTCAGGGCGGCGGGCGGAGGCTACGTTTTCGTGGGTAAGCTGATAGAAGTCACGGCCGGAGTTCCTGACAGAATAATTGCCGCTGGAGGGCAGAACGTTGTCGTACATAAGCATGATAATACAGCTCCTTTTCTAAATGCTCATCATTACTGAATGATATCTTTCATATTACGGCTGTATTATAGCATGACGCAGGATAAATTGCAATAGAAATTGGAAAATAAACCTTGCGAATGTGCGCGATGCAAAAATGGTGTTCACCATGTAAGGACAAATGAGCGCGCGGGACAGAAATGCGCGAAAGTCTGAAAATCGCTTTAGCATGGGATGGCGCTGCTGCTTCACTCCTTGCGCATGAGCTTCCTGACAAACTCATTGCGTCCCATTACTATCAAGGTTTCTTTTCCAGTGAACACGTGATCGGCCCGCGGTGCAGGAAACAGTTCGCCATCCTGCTTTGTTGCCAGTATCATGACGTGGTGGTTGGTGCGGATGGCCGCCTCGGTTATGGATTTACCTGCCCAGTCGCGAGGAACGCCTATTTCATATATGGAATAATCCGGCGTCAGCTCGATGTAGTCGAACACGTTGTTGGAGCTGTGCTTGACCGCCAGACGCTCGGCCATTTCTCTTTCGGCGTAAACTATCTCGTCAGCGCCGTTGCGCAGCAAAAATTTGGCGTGCACATCGCGGTTGGCCAAAGAAAGCACGTGCTTTGCGCCGTAATCCTTCAAGAGAGAGGTCGTCTCAAGGGAGCTTTGGAAATTGTCGCCTATGGCCACAACACAGAGGTCGAAGTTGGCGACGCCCAGGCCGGAGATGAACTGCTCGTTTGTGCAGTCGCCGATCAGGCCGTTTGTCACATCGGGAAGGATCTCGGCTATGCGGTTTTCGTCGCTGTCAACCACCAGCACCTCATTGCCGAGCTCCGCGAATTTTCTGGAAATGTGGACGCCAAAGCGCCCCAGGCCGCACACAAGTATGGATTTCATGAACTGTTCTCCTTTCGGTCACGGCTTGTCAGCCTATGGATATCTTCTCAAGGGGCATCTGTCCGGGCGCGGGCCTGTAGGCCTCGGCCACGGCGTAGAACATGGTCAGGCAGCCCACGCGCCCAAAATACATCATGGT
>CAYONL010000096.1:2057-8555 GCA_964405305.1 uncultured Oscillospiraceae bacterium
CCGGCCCGCAGCGACAGGAACAGCACAGCCATGGTCGTGGTCTTTACGCCGCCGGCAGTGGAACCGGTGGAGCCGCCCACCACCATGAGCACGAGCACGATGAGCAGCGTTCCGTCCCGCAGGAGGTTAAGATTCAGCGAGTTGAAGCCCGCCGTCCTGGGCGTTACCGCCATAAATATTCCGGAAAGCACCTTTTCAAAAGCTCCCATGCCCTCCATGGAGCTGGAACCCCATTCTATCCAGATGATAAGCAGGGAGGGCACAATGATAAGGAAAGAGGTCACAGTGATGACGAACTTTGTTTGCAGCTTGTAGCGGCGGAAGTGCATGCCGTTTCGCTTTATGTCGTCCCAGACGAAGAAGCCGAGACCGCCGATTATTATAAGCGACATGATTACCACGTTGACGAGCAGGTCGCCGGCGTAGTACGTAATGCTTGAAAACTCCTGCCGCCCGCCCATAAGGTCAAACCCGGCGTTGCAGAAGGCGGAGACAGAGTGAAAGACAGAAAACCATATGCCCTTCCCAAAACCAAACTCCGGGATGAAGCGGAAGGACAACAGAAGCGCGCCCACTCCCTCAAGCATGAGAGAGGTGCGCATGATAAAGTTCGTCATGCGGATTATGCCGCCCACCTGGGGCGCGGAAATGGATTCCTGCATAATAAAGCGCTGGCGCAGGCCGATGCGCTTGCCGGAAAGGACGGTCATGGCGATGGCCATTGTTACGACGCCCATGCCGCCCACCTGTATGAGCATAAGTATCACGCCCTGGCCAAAACCGGACCAGAAGGTATAGGTATCATGCACCACAAGGCCGGTCACGCAGGCGGCGGAGGTGGCGGTAAAAAGCGCATCCATAAAAGGGGCGGGGTTGCCGCTTCGGGTCGCTATGGGAAGGCAGAGCAGCCCTGCGCCCACCATTATCATCGTAAAAAATCCGATAATGATTATATATGTCGGAGTTAGGCGGAAAATTTTCTTTATCATTTGTTACACCTTTGTCATATTATATTGTGAATTATGGGCTATAGTATACATCGTTTGTTTCCAAAAATCAACCCCATAACACAGTGTGAAATGGTACGAAAAAAGCCCCCGCCAAAGACGGAGGCTTAATTCACTTCTGTTAAAACAGCTTATTCCTTGCCAAAAAGGTTCAGACGGAACAGCTTGGACTCGTCCTCTTTGTTAGAGCACTGGATAACAGCGTTATTCAGATGGCCGCCCTTGATGATGCTCATGACCCCGATAAGCTGGCACAGCTTGCTCTTAAGATTAAGCTTGTTCCCGTCGTCGTCTATGAGGTATACATCGCCCTTGCAGCTGTCAAGCGCATTTATAAACGTTTCGGTGTCCAGATTATTAAGTGTGATCTTGCTCAGAGATGTCCGGTAATTTTCTTCCATTTTTTATTCCTCCTTCATTCTTTGTGGAGTTCCTCAATTCTCGAATGTATTATATCAGTTGGGAAACATTTCGGCAAGATGTAATTCCGACAAATCGAGGGGAAATAAGCACATAAATTGTGTGTATGTGTCCAGATATTTACAAATTGTGAACTTTATATCCAGTATTTAAAGAAGCAGATACACCAGCGCCAGCAGCAGCCTTTTATCGGCGTTTTCGTTCCAAAGTATCCAGAGGAGGGCCAATATTATAAGACTGTCGCTGTCCAGGCCCAGCCGCCCGATCATGCTCTGCAGGCCGGGAATCAGCCCGTCGGCGGGCGCGGGACCGGAAAAGGGCTGGGAGTGCTGGGAGGGGTATTGCTGCTGGCCGTGAAAGGGCTGGTCACGGCGCGCTCCGCCGTTAAAGGCGTGCTCCTGTGGCTGCGGCGGCGGGCCCTCCTGGCGCGGCATGGATGCTGAAGCCAACAGGCGCTGTCTCTCCTGCATGGCGCGAACACGGCGCTCGGCCTCGCTCTGCATTTCGGACATCGCCTCCTCAGAATAGACGTTGTGGTGCCAGATCAAGTCTTTTTCCCTCCAAACAGGCCGCTTTCCGTCAGCGCGGGAAGCACGCTGATAAGCTGCAAAATGCGGATGGCTTCATCGACTTTGGAAGGCTCGCGCAGGTGCGGGCGGAGGGCCCTGAGCAGCGAGATGTTTTTGTCGTCGGCGTTCATGCGGGAAAAAACGCTTTGTATGGCCATTATGGTGTTCATATCCAGAATCGGGGCTTCGGGCTGGGACTGCCCGCCGCCGCCAAACATGGCCGCGAGGCCGGAGAGGTCGGGCATACCGGAGGGCGCGGCACCGTTGGAGTTTGGCTGGGACTGCCCGCCGCCGCCGAACATAGCCGCGAGGCCGGAGAGGTCGGGCATACCGGAGGGCGCGGTACTGTTGGAGTTTGACTGGGACTGCCCGCCGCCGCCGAACATAGCCGCGAGGCCGGAGAGGTCGGGCATGCCGGAGGGCGATGAACCGGCGGCGGAGGGCTGACCCTGCGGCTGACTTTCCGCGTTTTGCCCTCCGCCCAGCCCCAGTGAGGACAGCATGGCCTGGATATTTTTTTGCGCCTCGGGGTCGGAAAGTATGGCTGAAAGTTGGCCGGCAAGGTCGGGCATAGGTTGGTCAGCCTCCCATCATTTTTTTAAGCGCCGCCTGAGCCTGCGGATTGGACAGAAGCTGTTCCAGCGCCTTTGGGTCGCCGAGGTAGCGGGAAAGCTCCGGCCCGGCGTGCTTTTGCAGACTGTCGAGCTTGCCGGAGTTTACGGCTTTTTCAAGCTCGGAGCGGTCGATACCAAGTTTTTTGCTGGCCGTTTCAAGCAGAGCCTGCTGTTGCTGCGGAGTGAGATTTAAGTTGGGCAAACCGTTCGCCATTATAAGACCGCCTTTCAAATGCGGCGCGAAAAAGAGCTTGCGCCATATCCGCGGCCGCGTTATAATCTATTTATATGGCGGCGTGGCCGGGCGATATTCCGGAGGAGGGCGGTATAATGAGAGCTATAGTTTTTTCCGACAGCCACAGGAACTATAACGCGCTGGAGACGGTGTACGACCTGCACGCGAAGGACGCGGACATGTTTATTTTTCTGGGCGACGGCGAGTATGAGATAGAGCTGCTGAAGGCCCTGCACCCGGAGGCGGACATACGCTACGTCTCGGGCAACTGCGACTTTGGCTCCGAGGTGCCGGATTACAACATGGCAAGGCTTGGCGGCAAGAATATTTTTTATACTCACGGTCATAGGTTTGATGTGAAATACTCGCTGGACTACTTAAAAAAGTACGCCCGGAACGTGGGCGCGGATATCGTGCTGTACGGCCACACCCACCAGGCCTTTGTGACCTATGAGGACGGGCTGTATATCATGAATCCCGGCTCCGTCTCATGCCCGAGGGAGGGGGCGGCTTCCTACGGCGTGGCGGATGTGACGGAGGCGGGCATAGAGCTGCACACGGCTGAAATATGATCGAGGCGGGCGTTTTGGCGCTCGCTTTTTTGTTTGCTCCGGCGGCGCGGCAAGTCTAAAAAACGTATTTTTCGCATATTAATCAACAGATTAATTGTGAAAGAGAGGACTTCCCATGGAGCTTGAGATAACAAGGCTTGCCGTGCCGGAGGGCGCGATAATGCCGGCGCAGACCGCCGAACTACCGATAGAGTGCGATATACTGCTGCCGGACTACTGCCCGGATATCCTGAAAATACTCCGCTGCGCCGCCGAAATAAAGATAAGCGGCGCGGAGGATGCCGCCGGAAGGCTCGGCGTGGAGGGCGTGGCCTACGTAACGGTGTGCTATCTCTCCGAGGGCATGGAGCTTTGCCGCAGCGAGCAGCGGCTGCCCTTTACAAAAAACTTTGATTTTGGCGGGGAGTGCGGGCGCGGAGCCGTCTCGGTGACGGCGGAGGTGGAAAACGTAAACTGCCGGGCGGTAAGCCCGCGCCCGATAGACGTGCGGGGCGCGTTTATGGTGACGGCGCGGCGGCTTTGTTTAAGCGGCGCGCAGGCCGTGACGGGCGTTTCCGGCGGCGGGGTGGAGCTTTTACGCCGGGGCTGGAGCTGCACCGACATACTGGGTGAACAGCGAAGGACCTTTACAGTGCGGGAGACGGGAGAAATAGGCTACGGAAAGCCGGAGGCCGCCTCCGTGGCGAGGGTGTCGGGCATGGCGCGGGTGACGGAGTGCCGGGTGATACAGGAAAAGATCATAACAAAGGGCGAGCTTTCGGTCAGCGTGCTCTGGCTTCCGCAGGAGGAGGGCGGCGAACCCCAGCGCTCCGGCTTCGTGTTCCCGATAGGGCAGATACTGGAGCAGCCGGGCGCGGACGAGGGCTGCGTCTGCGATGCAAGGTACAGGCTGCTTTCCGCCGTGGCCACCATAAGCGAGGACGGCCATAATTTTGAGGTGGAGGCCACCGTGCTGGCGTTTTCAAGGCTGCAAAGGGAGACAGAAGCCGAGCTTGCCGAGGACGCCTATTCCACAAAATACGCCTGCGAGGCGCCGGTAAGACAGATAAGCGCCCTGACCGTGCTGGCTCCCGTTTCGGAGGCGGTGGCCGTGGAGGAGACGCTGGATATGCCGGAGGGCGTTGTCTCCGTCATGGACTGCTGGGCCGAGGCGCAGGGCGTGCCGGAACAGGCGGAGGACGGCTCCTTCCTCTGCCGGGCGCGGGTCTGCGTGCTGGCGAGGGATGGGGAGGGCTCCGTAGAATATTTTGAAAAGCCGTTTTCGGTGGCCACGCCGGTTCAGTTCGCGCCGGAGGGAGGGCAGAGCTTCGCGGATGTGGACGCGGCGGCCGACGAAGCCGAGTGCGCCCTTGAGGACGCGGGCCGGGCGAGGGTGCGGTTCAAGGTGTTTGTGGAGGGCTGCGTCTACGGCTTTAAAAAGTGCCGCGCCATAACCGACGTGGCGGTGGACGGTGAGCGCCCGAAGGACAGCGCCGCCCTCCCCGCCGTAACGCTTTATTATGCCGACGCGGGGGAGCGCGTATGGGACATTGCGAAACGGTACGGCAGCACGGCCGCCGCGGTTGCGGAGGAAAACTCTCTGGAGGGCGGGGAGCTTGCCGAGTGCCGCATGTTGCTGATACCCGCCGTGACATAACGATATTTAAGTAACAGCTGAATAATTCGAAATAAACTAAAAAATGTGCATCCGACCTCGCGTCCCCGCGCCGCTGCTAAACTTACGCCACATTATAATAAGGGCGTCCATCCGAAGGGGCTTAATGTCCCGCGCCGCCTGTGGCGTCAGGAGACAGGAGTCAGGAGTCAGGAGACAGGAGAACGCGGTACAGGAAAGCAACTGCCATAGACGATAAATTACCATTAACTTTTAAATAGGGCGTCCATCCGAAGGGGCTTAAGGGGGCGATCGAACGTGGCGCTGTCCAAATCTTTGATTTGGTCTACAGCGCCGGTGCAAGGCTCGCCCAAATCTCTGATTTGGCTGCGAGCCACTGCAAAGCCCCCTTGTAGATTCAGCTCTTATTTAATATGTAATAATTGCAGCCGCCCGGGCCGGAGATCGGTTTGGGCGGCTGAGCTTTATGCTCAATTTGTTGGTTACAAATTGTCATAAATATATGCCATATATTGAGCATACATGTCAAGCTGTTAGGTATAGTGCTAATATATTGACTATGAATAAGGGCAATAGAATGTGCAAAATAGCGAAAATACCACCAAAAAGTAGCAAAAACCCGTTGACAAAAGTGTGGCAAGATGTTACAATCTGGTTGCAAAGAAGGAAACGTCTGGAGAGCGCTTCCCGATGCAACCTTTACATTTCATGAGGAGGAAACACAATGAAAAAGATTCTTGCTATTGCCCTGGCTCTTGTTCTTGCCCTGAGCCTTGGCGTCACCGCGTTCGCCGACGTCTATGCAGACGGTTATGCCGGCGGCAACTACAGCAAAGAGGAAGACAACTACACCATCGACTGGATATGGGACGTCTTCGAAGACACCAAATCCGAGTACTGCCGTATAGCTGTTGACTTCCGCTATGAAGATTATGTCGACATCTATGTGCAGCCGAACTACATCGGCCTGCAGCTCCTTGGCGAAGACAAATGGGATAATTTCACGTTTTGGGATTTTGACGAGGACTCCTTCGAAGTTTTCGCTGAAGGCCCCTTCACCTACACTGTTAAAGAAGTTACCCTGACTGCCGATGCCGCTGTTGGCACAGCTAAAGAGACCTTCCAACTGTATTACAATGGCGCGTACTATGACATGTATATCAATGCCACTGATAATATTTACATTTATGCCAAGCTTGACGACCACAACTACAAGATGTTCTATTATATCGGCAACGATCTGAATTGGTTGGAAGCTGTTGCCGAAACTGACAACCATGTTTGGATGTTCACTGACGCTGGCGAAGACGCGTTCGATGCTATGCGTGAGGATGGAACTCCTGAGGATCCCAGTATCCTTGATCCGAAGCTTGTTGCCGATGAAGATCTGATTAAAGCTCTTAAACTGCATCAGTATGATGTCAATATCGTTGATGTTGACTTCTACCGCATCCGCATCACCCCTG
>CAYONL010000097.1:0-8500 GCA_964405305.1 uncultured Oscillospiraceae bacterium
AAAGCCCCTGTTTTAAAATCTGTCCGCGAAGCGGACACCTCTTAAATCACAAACCTAAAAAACACCGCGCCGGCTTTCCTTCCGCGCTGTTTTGCGATCAATATAAGCTGAAACTCTATTAAAGAAAAAGGAGCTAACATGAAAAAGAAAAGCTCTGCAGCCCCGCTCATAGTTACGCTGGCTCTTGTGGCGGCGGTCGCGGCGGGTATCATACTTTATTTAAAGCTCGCTCCGGCGGGCGCGGGCGGCTTGTCCCAAACGGAGGGCTCCGCCAACGGCCCGCTTGCCGAGCACACCGAGCCCGGACTTTGGCAGGCCGCCGACACGCCCGACGACGCCACAGCCACCATCTCCACCGCCGAGGGAGACATAGTTATAAAGCTCTCCGACACAGCCGCCGCCGGGAGCTTCTCCGAAATGGCTAAAGAGTACGGCGGCTACACGCAGTTTTTCCGCTTTGTGCCGGATATGTACGCCCAGATAAGCGCGCCCGGCCCTGTGGCGATAGAGTACGAGGAGACAGGGCTTTGGTGCTTTCGCGGCGCGGTGGGCTTTGTCTGCGACGATAGCGGCGTCACCGCCGACATTTTCATAGTTACCGCGCCGGAGGAGCTTTCGGCTCAGTCGGCGGCCTATCTTGCCGAAAACGGCTATTCGGACGAGGTGGCGGCGGCTTACCGCGAGCTGGGCGGCGTGCCGGAGCTGGACGGCAAGCACCTGGTGTTCGGTCAGGTCGTGTCCGGCTGGGGTCCGCTCTCCCGCATGATGAAGATGGAGACCGGCGGCGTTTCCGGAGGCTACGCGGCGCTTTCGCCCGTGGATATCCTCTCCATAACCCTCAGTACGGACGAGGCCGCTTCCGCCGGTTCGTCAGGCGATTCCGAATAAGAGGGCCGCGGCAGTAAAACGCCGCCGTTCGTTTTGCCGAATATAAAAGGGCGGGCGAAAAGCAAAATGCTTCTCACCCGCCCTTTTCAGCGTTTTCGGAAGGTTGTAAACTTGGTGCGCGCGGTGTTTGTCGCCTGCCGCTTTAATTTAAAGTCGCCCGCCCTTTAAAACCCTCCCTCCGCCCACTCCGACCCCTCCGCGACATGCAAAATAAAAGCGCGCCCGCCTTACGCGAACGCACACGATGTTTAAAATTGCCGCCGCCCTTTTAAAGCCGCCGTTTTCAAAATTGTCCCCGGTGCGGCGCGGTAATTACCCGATTTGCGATTATGCGTCAAACTGTTGTTTGGGTATGCCCGCCGCTTTAATTTAAAGTCGCCCGCCCCTGAAACCCTCCCTCCGCCCACTCCGACCCCTCCGCGACATGCAAAATAAAAGCGCGCCCGCCTTACGCGAACGCACACGATGTTTAAAATTGCCGCCGCTCTTTTAAAGCTGCCATCCGTTCGCCCCCAACCCGCCGCAAAGTGCAAAATAAAAGCGCGCCCCGGGCCATGCCGCAGAGCGCGCTGTCTGTATTCCTTTAGTTCGCGTGGTACAACCGGTTTTGCCACCGCCCACGGCAAATGGTCTGGCGCATGCCGCGGCGGATTGCCGAGGTCATGAGTCAATGCCTTGTGTTTGCCGGTGTTTGCCGGGAAAATCGGGGTATACTTACCTTGGAACACTTATATTCTGTTGTCTTTCCGTTTTTACTGATCCCCTTGACGTTTTGCTCCGAAAGCTGCAAAATGCATAGATCTGTGGGATCGCCTTGGCCGTTTTGCCGGTATGCCGATCATCGGAAGGGACACTCCCCTTTGCGGCAGAAAGATTTGCCGCACCGCCCCGGCTTATACGCGGCCCGGTCTGCGCCAAACTAAGGACCCGGAGCCTACACGTCGCTGCGCGGAACCGCGCACAGGGATCGCTCAGTAACACTGTCCATTGGAACCGCCGCCTTTCTGTGATATTATTTTCTAAGCTCTCTCCTTATCACGACTACAGTATAGCACACGCACGAGGTAAAAGCAATATAAAAAAATAACTTTCTGTAAAATAAATGTTAAATTTAGATATAACAAATGTTGTGATTGACTTATGCCCTCGTTTCATATAATATAAAATCATAACAAGGACAAAAGGAGAACGTGAGATGGCTGAAGACAACGAAAAACTTCAGGGCGAACAGGATGATGAGGAAGGCTACGGCCCGGACATAATAACGCTGGTGGACGAGGACGGCGAGGAGCACGAGTTTGAGGTCATCGACTCGCTGGACACCGACGACAACCACTATCTGGCGCTCATCCCCTCCGAAACGGCGGAAAATCTTCCGCAGGACGAGGGCGAGCTGGTCATCATGAAGGTCGTGGAGGACGAGGGCGAGGAGTTCCTGGAGCCCATAGAGGACGAGGACGAGTTCAACGAGATAAGCGAGATATTCATGGACCGGCTGGATGAGTTTTACGAGTTCGACGAGGGCGGGGACGAGGAGAAGTAAGCTCCCGCCCCAAAAAAACAGATTATCACCCTGCCTTGTGCGAGAATCGTCCATTTTTTTTAATCCAACAAGTTAAAAAAGGGAATCCGGCTTCGGCGGGCGGAACGCAGACCTCCCCTTACGGGATGTTGGGAGCGTGAAACCGCCGGGAGGGTTTACCCACCCTGTCTTACGACGGGTTAGGCGATGGGCTGTTCGGCAAGGCGGGGCGACAAAAAAGAAAGACGCTTGTACGGCGTCTTTTTTTGTATGCGGCTTTTGCCGTGCTCATTACCAGAACCACTCGCTGGGCAAAAGGAAGGTCCAGGGCGCGGTGACCACGGCAAGCCACAGGGCCAGACGCTTTTCGGAGGCGGCCGTAAGCCCCGCGCCCTTGAAGGCCCAGCGCCGGTCCGCGAAATAGATGCAGACGCCGGAGATGAGCACGGCTATGAGCACCGTGAGCACGCCGAATATGCCGTCAAAGGGGTTCGACATGACGGGCGTCGTTATGTTTTCGTAAAACCAGTCGAAGAAGGCGCCCTCGCCGTAAACAAACTGGTTTAGCAGCAGGAAGGCCGCTCCCGCAAAGTCGCAGACAAAGCCGAAGATCCAGACCTTGAGTATGCTGCGCTTCCATATGCCGCGGAGGTCCTTTTCGCCGCACAGTTTGGCCGCCAGCAGCAGGACCGCGCTGTCTATGAGGAAATTCGCCGGAAGCACCACGATCCAGGTGAGCGGAAACGCGATCATCAGCCAGATGGGCAGCAGCACGTTGTAGAGTTTCACGTCGTTTTTTTTCATGTCGGCCTCCCGGACGGTTTTATTTGGGCTAAGTGTATCATGATTTGTCGCGGGGGTCAAATTCCTGTTCAGGCTCCGGCTCGGGTCTCGCGAAAAGCTCCCGCACCCCCAGCGCCAGTATGCCCGCCGCGAACAGCAGGCGCAGCGCCCTGTCGCCCACCGCGCCCGCCAGCCAAAAGCCGATGGGAGCGCCCGCCAGTCCCGCCAGTCCCGCGGTCAGCGCCGTCCTCCAGCGCACGTAGCCGTTTTTGAGGTGGAAGCCGAGGGCCACCGCCGCCGTCGGGATGAAGAACATCAGGTTTATGCCCTGGGCCGTTAGCTGGGGCACGCCCGCCGCCGCAAGGTAGGCCAGCAGTATCCCGCCGCCGCCAAGGCCCATGGCCCCCGCCGCCGCCGCGAAGAAGCCCTCCACAAAGTCCAAGCTCTCACCGCCAAGCATCAGTTAGTTGAAAGTTTGCCGCCGCCGCTTTAAAGCCCGCGTCAGCTCATCAGGGCCTTCAGCTCCTCGAGGTCAAAGGAGGGCTGCAGCGCGCGGTTTATGGACAGGGCCAGCAGGTGCGCCGCCCGCTTTATCACAAGGTCGATCTCCCGGGGCGTCACCATCATCGGCACGGGCTGTTCGTCGGAGCAGAGGGGCGCCGCGTCCACCACCGTGGGCACCCCGATGGCGACGACGGGAACGCCCAGCGTCTCCCGCGAAAGCTCCCTCCTGCTGTTGGCGACGCCGGAGCCGGGACAGATGCCGGTGTCGGAGAGCTGGACCGTGCGCCCAAGTCTCGCCGCCTCCCGCGCCGCCAGAGCGTCGATGGCGATAACGGCGCAGGGCCGGGCCTCCGCCGCCGCCGCGCGTATAAGCTCCTCCGCCTCAAACCCCGTCTGACCCAGCACGCCGGGCGCTATGACCGCCACGGGTCGAAAGCTGCCGCCCGTCTCCTCCTCCGCCAGCCGGAGCAGGTGGCGCGTGGCCAGTATCTCTCCCGCCGCCCGGGGACCCAGCGCGTCCGGCGTTATGTCGCGGTTCCCAAGCCCGGCCACAAGTATGACGCCCTCCTCCGGCAGCAGGGCGCGCAGCTCGCCGGCCAGCGCCTCGGCCTCATCGTCCTCGCCCGTCTCCGCGTGGCCGAAGTGCCCTGTCTCAACGGTGATGTAGCGGCCCTGCGGCTTGCCGAGCTTTTTTGCCGCCACCGGGGAAAGCACGGCCACCTCCGTCACCTGTACGCCGAAGCTGCTGCGCCGCCGCTTTTTTATTCCAGCGGAAAGTCCGCCGCCCGCCGCCGCCTCCACGGCCAGATCGGTTCTTGCCAGCATGGGAAAAGCCCCCTTTAAAACAAAAAATATAGGCCTTACATCTTGACAATAGGGAACAAATCGTGTAACATGTTTATTTGTGAATGTGTCCGGCGAAGAAGGAGGTGTCGTCCAATGCCAAACATTAAGTCCGCTAAAAAGAGGGTCAAGGTCATCGCGGTGAAAACTGCGCGCAACAAATCCATCAAGACCAACCTCAAGACCAACATCAAGAAAGCCGAGCTTGCCTGCTCCACCGGCGCCGAAGACCGTGAAGCCGCCGTTCGCGCGGCCATCAAACGTGTCGATCAGGCTTGCGCCAAAGGGGTTTTGCATAAAAACACCGCTGCGAGGAGAAAATCCGCGCTGGCCCGCAAACTGAACGCTGAGGTCTGACAAAAGAGCATGGCGCGCCCTTCGCAAGAGGGGCGTGCTTTTTTTGTGCTCAAAAACCGGCGGAGTTGCGGCCCGCCTGCCCGGAGCCTGCGCCCGAAAGAGTTTTTTCGCCGCGGTGCGCATATCGGCAGAAGCGGGAGCGCGGGCGCGGCAGGCTACTTCTTCTCTTTCGGATTAAAGATAAGCGCGGCCAAAAGCCCGAAAAACACCGAGGCGGCTATTCCGGCGGAGGAGGCCGTAAGCCCGCCCATCAGCACGCCGAGCAGCCCTTTTTCGGCCACCGCCTCCCGGACGCCCTGGGCCAAAAGGTGGCCAAAGCCGGTCAGCGGAACCGTGGCGCCCGCGCCGGCGAAATCGACTATGGGTTGGTAAAGCCCAAAGGCGGAGAGCACGACCCCAGCCACCACGAAGCCCACCAGTATCCGCGCAGGGGTCAGCTTTGTGCGGTCAATGAGCACCTGGCCCACCACGCAAAAAAGGCCGCCCACCACAAAGGCCTTGAGATAGGTAAGAAATATTTCCATGAGATCACCCTTTATAATAATGAGTAGTTACAGAGCCGGCCGCTCACTTTTGTCCCGTCAGCCAGACAAGGTGCGCCACGCCCGGAATCGTCTCGCCCTGCTGTAAGGAGAGCGGACTCATCAGCGCGCCCGTCGCCATGAGAAGCACGTTTTGCGGGCCGCCCGGACGCCGCATAAGCGGTATAAAGTGGCCCGCCGCCACCGACGCCGCGCACCCGCACCCGGAAGCGCCCGACTCAGCCTGCTGTTTTTCCCGGTCGTAAAGGAGCAGACCGCAGTCCTCGTGGCGGTCCGAAAGCTCCAGCCCGTCCTTTTTTAACAGCTCGTGCAAAAGCTGTGAGCCGACGAAACCCAGGTCGCCGGTAACTATCGCGTCAAAATCCTCCGGTTGGCGGCCGCTGTCGTTAAAAAAGCGGGAGAGCGTTTCGGCGGCGGCGGGAGCCATGGCGGCGCCCATGTTGTTCTGGTCGTTTATGCCCAGGTCCTCCACAGTGCCAAAGACGACCGCGTTTACGTAGGGCGGGCCGCCGGTCTTTCCAACCACAGCCGCACCCGCCGCCGTGGCCGTCCACTGGGCCGTGGGCGGGCGCTGTCCGCCGTATTCCAAGGGCAGACGGTACTGGCGCTCCGCCGTACAAAAGTGGGAGGACGCCACAGCCAGCGCGTTTTTGCCCGCCCCTCCGTCCACAAAGACCGAGGCGAGAGCCACGCCCTCCGTAAAGGTTGAGCACGCGCCGTAAAGCCCGATAAAGGGCACGCCGGAGCCTCTGGCCGCGTAGCCTGACGCTATGCATTGGTTTAGCAGGTCCCCGGCAAAAATAAAGTCGAGCTGGGACATGGAAAGCCCGGCCTTGCCAAGAGCGAGCTCCGCCGCCCGGGTCTGCATCTCGCTTTCCGCCTTTTCCCATGTCTCCTTACCAAAGTGCGAATCCTCGTCTATGAGATCAAAATCTCCTCCAAGGGGACCCTCTCCCTCTTTTTTAGCGCCCACCGCCGCCGTGTTGGAGACGGAGGGCGGGTCTGTCATCATCACCACGGCTCCGTTTTTATATGGCATGGCGTACCCTCCCAAATGTATTCTGCCACGCTATTTTTTCCGGCCGGGCGTAAAATATTCCGTTTCGGGGCCGTCCGGCCGCATTAAAGGCGGAAGTCTCAAATTATGGTACATTTGGTGTTTACAATATAAGGAATAAATAGTATAATAGATTATAGTTTTTGTCACGGCAGGAAAAAACCGAAATGTGACCAAAAGGTCTGCCGGAGACAGATCAAGTATGCGGTGTTTTAACGGGGTGTTTTTTGTGACAGGCATCGTAAGGATGAAAGTAAGGGCGGCGGGCGCTGTGCTGCTGCTTGGTGGTGACGGGGACGGCTTCGCGCCGGCTTTTTTTGGCCTGTTCGCGGACGATGTTTTCGGCTACGGGAATACGATGCAAGTGGCGGCTATAATCGGCGGGCTCATCCTTTTGGGGCTGATCTTATATTTAAACGACAGGCGGTATTCCCGCCAGCTGGACAGCTACCGCGCCATGGAGGACGCCGGAGTTTTCACGGTGTGCGCGGACGAGGATTTCACGCTTATCTACGGAAACGACAGGTTTTTCGCCATCAATGGCCTTACCACGGCGCAGATGAAAAAGAAGTACGAAAACAAGTGCGCCCGCCTGATACATACCGACGACCTGCCCATCGTGCGAAAGACGTTTGCCGACGCGGTTGCCTCCGGGCAAAAGACCGTGCGTTTAGTCACGCGCACCTCGGTGGAAGGGCGGCAGAAGTACCTGCTTATCTCCGGAAGGCTGAAGCGCTATGGCATGCGCACGGTGCTCAGCGCGGCGGAGGTGGACATAACCGACCAGAAGGCGAACGAGCTGGAGCTGGCGGTGCAGAAGGAGCTTACGGATATTGCGCTGGCGGTTACGCGGATGCGGGTCTGGGAGTACGACTATGAGAGCCGTGTGATGGCCGTGACCGGCGTTTCGGAGGACAACGAGGCCTACGGCCGAAAGTTTCCGGATTATCCGGAGTGTCTTGTGTATAATGGGATAATGCACCCGGACGACCTGGGGGGCTTTATGGAGGAATTTGAAAAGCTCAAAGCCGGAGGAAAGTCCTTCAAGGGCGTATACAGGATGAAGCGTTACCACGATGGGGCCATGCGGTATTACAACATTATGTTTTCAAACATATTCGACGCCGCGGGCAAGCCCTGCCGCGCCGTGGCCACCAGCGAGGACGTGACGCGCCGCCGGCTGGAGGAGCTTTCCAACCGCCGGGAGCTGGCGCGGCTGGCGATAGAGGCGGAGCGGGACTCCATGACCGGGCTTTTGAACCACCGTACGACGTTTGAGCGGATAGACGACTGCATAGCCTCCGAGTCCGCCCGCGCCCACGCCCTTGTAATTATAGACATAGACCACTTCAAGGCAATAAACGACCGCCTGGGCCACCAGACGGGCGATTCGGTTATAATCCGCTGCGCCTGCACCATAAGGAGCATCTTCCGGGCCAGCGACATCATGGGCCGCGTGGGTGGGGACGAGTTTATGGTGCTTATCCGCGACGTGCCCTCCATGGAGTTTGTGAAGGAACGGATAGAGGAGCTGGTGCGGGCGCTGCGCTTCAGCTGTCAGGGCGCGGACGAGGGCTTTAAAGTGACCTCAACGGTGGGCGGCGTTGTTTTTATGGGCGAGACGGATTTTGAAAAGCTTTACGCCGAGGCCGATGCCGCGCTTTACGAGGCGAAAAACAACGGGCGCGGCCGCTTTATTATACGCGGGAACGCGAAGCCTGAGAAAGATCTGGCCTGAGCCGGCAGACAGAGCGCCGCGAAAGCCTTTATGTGTGTTTTATAGTGGGAGTCATGGGAGCCTTTATGTGTGTTTTATAGCGGGTGCCGCAGGATCGGCGCCTGCTTTTTTTATTGCCCGCCATCCGCGCAAACCGTCCCGCCGCCGCGCAACCCGTCCGCCGCGCAACCCGTCCGCCGCGCAAAACATTCAAATGCGTCGTTGTTGGCCCATGTAGGGGCGGATATCATGTCAAGAGAAACATGGTTTACAGCAAGTGCAACGAC
>CAYONL010000098.1:0-8473 GCA_964405305.1 uncultured Oscillospiraceae bacterium
AGGGCATGGAGAAGGGAAGTCCGCTGATTCTCAACGGCGACAACGATATGCTCCACGGGCTGTGTTCGGGCAGGCTCGATGTGGTGTCCTATGGCATTGAGGACGGAAAGGCCGATATACGCGCGGTGAACATAGAGCAAAGCGGCGCGAACACGGACTTTGACATAAGCTGGCGCGGGTCGCTTTACCACGCCTATATCCCATGCGTGGGGCTGCACAACGTGCAAAACGCGCTGGCGGGCTTTGGCGCGGGCGTGGCGCTGGATATTGACCCTGCGGAGGCGGCGTTCGCCCTTTCCCGGTTTGAGCCGACGGGTATGCGCCAGCGGCTGGTGGGCTGCCGCGGAACGACGGTGGTGGAGGACTGCTACAACGCGAACCCGGACTCCATGGCGGCGGCGCTGCACACGCTTTCCGGCTGGAAGCTGGACCCCGGCGCCCGGCGGATAGCCGTTTTGGGCGATATGCTGGAGCTGGGCGACTGGTCCGAAAGCACCCATCTGGAGGTTGGACGGCTGGCGGCAAAGAGCTGCGACGTGCTGTTCTGCTGCGGCGGGCTGGCCGAAAAAATTGCGGAGGGCGCGAAAGGGGCCGGGCTTGACGCCGTGTATTACGACAGCGACAAGGAGAAGATAGCCGGCCACATAGAGGAGACGGCGCGCCCGGGCGACATAATCTGGTTCAAGGCGAGCCGGGGCATGAGGTTTGAGGAGATAATGGAGCTTTACTACGACAAGCAGTGAGCTCTGTGGGATAGCGCCCCGATGATTCGATGGGGCAGCATAACATGCGGAGGAAACAGACAATATGCAGACAGCGATAGCGGCGGGCATAGCTTTCATAATAACGGCGGCTTCCGGCTACTGGCTGGTTCCGGAGCTTAAAAAACTCCACTACGGCCAGACCATACTCGACATAGGGCCGCGCTGGCACAAAAGCAAGGAGGGCACTCCCACCATGGGCGGCGTTATGTTCATAATCGGCATAATGCTGGCGGCGGGAGCGTCGTGGTTCATGTTTTCGGCGGGCGCCACAGGCCCTGACAAGGTGCATTTCGCGGCGGGCGTGCTGATGGCGCTGGCCTACGGCATGGTCGGGTTTATAGACGACTATACCAAGGTGGTCAGGCACCAGAATATGGGCCTCTCCGCAAAGCAGAAGTTTGTCATGCAGCTTGTCATAGCGTCGGTATATATGCTGACGCTGGGGCTTTCGGGAAGCGTATCCACCGTGCTCGCCATACCTTTTTTGGGTCAGGTGGAGTGCGGCTGGCTTTACTGGCCGCTGGCTGTTTTCATCATAACGGGTACGGTGAACGCGGTGAACCTGACGGACGGAATAGACGGGCTCTGCTCCTCCGTAACGCTGGTTTTCGCCATAGGCTTTATCTTTATCGCCACCGCCCTGTCCTACGCGGGAATGACGTATCTTGCGGCGGCGCTGGCGGGCGGCGCGGCGGGCTTTCTTGTCTGGAACGCGCACCCGGCCAAGGTGTTCATGGGCGACACGGGCTCGCTCTTTCTGGGCGGAGTATGCGTGGCGCTGGCCTTTGGGGTCGGTTTTCCGGTGGTGCTGGTGCTGTCGGGCATCGTGTTCATGCTCGAGACCCTCTCCGATATAATACAGATAGGCAACTACAAGCTGACCCACAAGCGCATATTCAAAATGGCGCCGATACATCACCACTTTGAAATGTGCGGGTGGAGCGAATGGAAGATAGTCACAGTGTTTTCGCTGGTGGGGGCCGCCGGTTCTCTGCTGGCGTTCATGGCGGCGCTCCGGCTGTGACCCGGAACACCGCGCAAATAAGAATTTGAGCACGGAAGGCTGAATATGGCATCTATAGAGCTTAAAAACTTCATACCGACCACGGCGCTGCACGAGCGGCTTTTTCCGAAAAAGGGCACGCGCGGCAAGATCGACGTGACCTTTTTGATACTGGTGCTCATCCTGCTGACCTTTGGGCTGGTGATGCTGTTCTCGGCCTCCTACGCCTACGCCTTTTACAACGACGGCGACAGCTTTTACTACATCAAAAGACAGCTTTTCTTCGCGGTGATGGGCGTCGCCGCCATGCTGTTCATCTCGCAGATGAACTATAAGATATTCCAGAAATACTCGCTGCTGCTGATGGGCGGCACGCTGGTGCTGCTGGTGCTCGTGCTGTTCATGCGCGATGAAAGCGGCTTCGCCCGCTGGTTTTATATCGGGCGCTACAGCTTCCAGCCCTCGGAGATAGCGAAATTCGCCATAATCGTGCTGTTCGCGCACTTTGCCGCGCAAAACGCCGACAAGATGAAGACCTTCAAATACGGCGTCCTGCCGTTTGCCGTGGTGCTGGGCGTGGTGGCCGTGCTCGTCGTGGCGGAAAACCACCTCTCCGGCACCATACTGATAATGCTGCTGGGCCTCTCCATGATGTTCCTCGGCGGCACGGATCTGAAATGGTTCGGCATATTGATAGGCGCGGGCGTCGGCGCGGTGCTCGTCATACTGGCCATACCCGGCCTTGTGGAGTACGCCGAAACGCGCCTTGCCATCTGGCAAAACCCCTGGGCGGACCCGCAGGGCGACGGCTTCCAGACCATACAGTCGCTGATAGCCATCGGTTCCGGCGGCGTATGGGGCACGGGAATAGGCAACTCAAGGCAAAAGTACCTCTATATCCCGGAGCCGCAGAACGACTTCATCTTTTCGATAATCTGCGAGGAGCTGGGCTTTGTCGGCGCGGTGCTCATTTTGCTGCTGTTTGCGCTGCTGGTCTGGCGCGGGTTCGTCATAGCCATGCGGGCAAAGGACAGGTTTGGCGCGCTGCTGGCTGCCGGCTGCACAATGCACGTGGGCATGCAGGCGGCGCTGAACATCGCGGTGGTCACAAACACGATACCCAACACGGGCATAAGCCTGCCGTTTTTCAGCTCCGGCGGCACAGCCCTGATGATGCTTTTGGGCGAGATGGGCGTTATCCTCTCCGTTTCGCGCGGAGCCATGCTGGAGAAGGAGTGACATAAATGAGGATACTTTTTGCCTGCGGCGGTACGGCGGGCCATATAAACCCGGCGCTGGCCGTGGCGGGTCACATAATGGCCCAGCGGCCCGACACCGTCATAGAGTTCGCCGGAAACCCGGGCGGCATGGAGGCGAAGCTGGTGCCCGCGGCGGGCTATGCCTTTGCGCCTATCCGCGTTTTGGGGATCCAGCGGCAGCTCTCCTTCCGCAACATAAGAAACAACGTCAAGGCGCTGTGGTATCTTGCCGAAAGCGGGCCGCGCGCCAAAAAGATAATAGAGGATTTCAAGCCGGACGTGGTGTTTGGAACCGGCGGGTACGTCAGCGGCCCGGTGCTGCGCAAGGCGGCCCAGCTTGGCTACAAAACCATAGCCATGGAGAACAACGCCTACCCCGGCCTGACCACAAAGCTGCTGGCCAAATACGTGGATAAGATACTGCTGGTGGTGGGCGAGTGCCGCAAATATCTGCCCGAGGGAAAGGACTACGTTGTGACCGGGAACCCTGTGCGGGACGACATAGTTACCGCCGACAGAGTGGCCGCCCGGGAGTTTTACGGCGTGGGCGACAGGGTTTGCATCGTCTCCTTTGGCGGAAGCCTTGGGGCAAGACGGCTAAACGAGGCGGTGGCCGACCTGATGGCCTGGCACATAAAAGAGAAGAAAAATTTTCTCCATATCCACGGCTCCGGCTCCTACTACGGGCCGGACGAGTACAAACGTATGCTTTCAGAGCGGGGCGTGGACTACGCCGGCTGCGGCAACCTGATACTGCGGGAGTATATAAACGATATGCCGCGCTGTCTGGCCGCCGCCGACCTTGTTATATCCCGCGCCGGGGCCATGACGCTTACGGAGCTAGAGGCCGCCGGCCGCGCTTCCATACTCATACCCTCGCCAAATGTGGCGGAAAACCACCAGTACCACAACGCCATGGTGCTTTCCGACCACGGCGCGGCGGTCGTTATAGAGGAAAAAGACCTGACGGGAGAGCGGCTCTGCGGCGCGGTGGAGGAGCTGACCCGCGACAGGACAAGGCTTTGCCGGCTGGGCGAAAACGCGCGAAAGCTGGCGGTGATGGATGCGAACGACCGCATCTGCGCCGAAATATACGCCATAGCGGCCAAAGCGTAACGTTTTGAGCCCTTTTCGCATAGTATACCGGGTACGGATATTGTGAAAGGGGCGGTTTATGCTGATGGCGCGGTACCATTTGACCGGCGGCAGACATCTTTTTGGAGAACTCACGGCGCCCGGAGCGAAAAACAGCGCTCTGCCCATTCTGGCGGCCTCGCTGCTGCCGGAGGGCGAGAGCGTTATAGAGGGCGCGCCGCGGCTTACGGATGTTTCAGTCACCCGGGAGATACTTGAGCACCTGGGCTGCGCCGTGAGCACGCAGGGAGAGACTGTTTCAGTGAACCCGGGCGGCATCTCGTGCTCGGAGGTGCCGGAGGACATGATGCTGAGCATGCGCTCGTCCATACTGTTTATGGGCGCGCTGCTGGCCAAAAGAGGCCGGGCGGAGCTTACAAGGCCGGGCGGCTGCGCGCTGGGCGAAAGGCCCATAGACCTGCATCTTGAGGCGCTTTCCCGCATGGGCGCGCATATTGGCGAGCGGGACGGAGTGCTCGTCTGCGACGCGCCGGATGGCCTGCATGGGGCGGACATACGCTTTAGAAATCCGTCGGTGGGCGCCACGGAAAACGTGCTCATAGCCGCGAGCACCGCAAAGGGCGGCACGCTGATACATAACGCGGCCATGGAGCCCGAGGTGGCCGACCTGGCCGATTACCTCAATGGGTGCGGCGCGGATATAGAGTCTCCGGCTCCCGGCGTTTACATGATACACGGCGTGCAGCGGCTGTCCGGCTGCCGCCACAGGGTGATACCCGACCGGATAGCGGCCGTGACATATATGGCGGCGGCGGCTTCGGCGGGCGGAGAGCTTTTCCTGAAGGGGATAGTTCCGGAGCACCTGAAGGCCGTAATTCCCGTGCTCGCCTACGCCGGGTGCGAGATAGAGGTGTTTGAAGACAGCCTTTATCTGCGCGCTGGGGCAAGGGCCTCCTCCCTCGGCATAATCCGGACGAAGCCGTACCCCGACTTCCCAACGGACGCGGGAGCGCCTCTTATGGCTGTGGCGGCGGGCGCGGAGGGAGTTTCCATTTTTATTGAAAGCATATTCGAGAGCCGCTTTTTACATGTGCCGGAGCTTATAAAAATGGGCGCCGACATACGCAGACAGGGCAAGCTCGCCCTGGTCCGCGGAGTCGAAAGGCTTCACGGGGCAGAGGTGGAGGCAATGGACCTCAGAGGCGGAGCGGCGCTGGTGATCGCTGCGCTGGCGGCACAGGGCGAAAGCGTTGTCGGCGGCGTGGAGCATATAGAGCGGGGCTACGCGGATCTTCCGGGAAGTCTGCGCGCCCTCGGGGCCGACATAGAGCGGATAGACTAAAACGAACGACCGGGAAAAGGGAACAGATGAGGTATAAGAAAGTAGAAAAAAACAGGAGCCGGCAGGATGCGAAGGCAAAAAACGGGCAGCGTCACGTCCGCAGGAGAAGGCGGAACTACACGCTGTTCTATGTCCTGCTGGCTCTTTTTGCCGCCGGAACGGGTGTGTACCTGAGTCTGACCATGTTTTTCAACGTGGAGGAGATAAATGTGGACGGCAGCTCCCGTTACAGCGAGGTGGAGCTTGCCGAGGCGGCCGGCATAAAAAAAGGGGACAACCTCTTCAAGATCGATCCCGCCCGGGCGGAGGAAAAGCTGCTGGCGAAGTTCAGCTACATAGACGAGTTGGAGGTCAGGCGTCAGTTCCCGACCCGCATCCTGATAGTCGTTACGGAGGCCGAGCCCTTTGCCGCGCTGGAGGAGGCCGACGGTTACACCCTTGTCAGTTCGAGGGGACGGGTTTTGGAGCGCGCGCTGGAAGCTCCGCCGGAGGGTCTGATGGAGGTGCGCGGCATAAGCACGGTTTTGAGCACGGAGGAGGACGAGCACAGGCTTGCGGTGCTCAACGAGCTGATAGCCTATATGGATGAACACGACATGACGGATTACAACTTTATCGACCTTTCCGACACGCTGGATATTGTAATGATCTGCCAAAACAGGCTGCGGGTGGAGCTGGGCAGCGAGCTGGAGCTGGACTACAAGCTGCGCTTTGTGGACGAGGTGGTGCAGAACAAAATAGCGAGCACGGGCTTTATGCTCATCGACGCCTCCACGCCGGGCGAGGTGATGACAAAAACGCTTACGATCTCCCCATGGGACACCATAGATTCCCAGTCGCCGCAGACAGTTACCGACGACGAAGAGGAATAGCAGAATATATTATTAATAAAAATCAAAGTTTATATTGCAACTTTTCTCAAAATCTGTTAATCTATAATATAGGCCGGGTATATATATTCGGTCGTGAGGAACGGGGGGGCTCATAGGGATGTTGATGAATTTCGATATGGATAACGAAAATAACCGAGTCGTTAACATAAAGGTCATCGGTGCCGGCGGCGGGGGCGGAAATGCCATAAACCACATGGTGGACTGCGGCATACAGGGCGTCGAATTTATTTCTATAAATACGGACAAGCAGGCCCTGCTTGCATCCAAGGCTACTCAAAAAATACAAATAGGCGAAAAACTTACACGCGGGCGCGGCGCGGGCGGCGACCCCAGCGTTGGACAGCGCGCGGGTGAGGAGAGCCGGGACGAGATAGCCGCGGCGATAAAGGGCTCGCAGATGGTGTTCATCACGGCGGGCATGGGCGGAGGCACCGGAACAGGCGCCGCGCCGATAATTGCGGAGATCGCGAGGGACACCGGCGCGCTGACCATAGGCATAGTGACGAAGCCCTTCGCGTTTGAGGGCAAGCACCGTATGGAGCAGGCCGAAAGCGGCATACTGGCCCTGCGGGAGCATGTGGATTCGCTTATAATCATCCCGAACGAGCGGCTGAAATCTGTTTCGGAGCAGAAGATAACGCTGCTCAACGCCTTCCTTGTGGCGGACGACGTGCTGCGCAAGGGAGTGCAGAGCATTTCGGATATCATCGACGCCGACGCGTTTATAAATCTGGACTTTGCCGATGTGTGCGCCATCATGAGAGATTCCAGCATATGCCATATGGGCCTTGGTCACGCAAAGGGAGAGGACAAGGCGGAGAAGGCCACCAAGGAGGCTATTTCCAGCCCGCTGCTCGAGACTTCCATCAACGGCGCGCACCGCGTCATCGTCAACGTCACCGCCTCCAGGGACATCGGGCTGGACGAGGTGGACGCCGCCACGACCATGGTGCACGACGCCTCCCATCCTGATGTGAACCTCATCTTCGGCGTCACCTTTGACCCGAGCTATGAGGACGAGATGAGCATCACGGTCATAGCCACCGGCTTTGATGAGCAGACCGCCGGCCCGGAGATGCCCGACTTTGTAAAGTTTGGCTTTGGCGGGGACAGCCGCGAGCCGGAGGAGAGCCTGGTGGACGACGATCTGCTGCGGCTTTTTGGCGGAAACAGATAACAGCCATACATATAAAGGCCTTCGCGTTTCGCGGAGGTCTTTTTTTGCGCGCGCACACATAAATTTTCATGAAGGGCGGTGCGCGAATTGAGCGAAAGATATAACAACCTTGACGCCATGATGGAACGTTATAGACAGGAGCTGCTGCGCTATTACGCCTCGCGGCGGCCGGAGACGGAGGCGGAAACCGCCGTGCCGGAGGAGCGGGAACCGGCGCGGGAGAGACGGGCGGCGGAACAGCCGGGCGAGCAAGCCCCGCCGACGGTGCTGATGCCGTCGCCAGGCTCCAGCGAGCGGGAACCGGGCGCTGGCCTAAACGACACCGCATGGGACGAGAGCGGGC
This sequence comes from uncultured Oscillospiraceae bacterium, assembly GCA_964405305.1. GTDB lineage: Bacteria > Bacillota > Clostridia > Oscillospirales > Ruminococcaceae > UMGS1668. The sequence goes on from CAYONL010000098.1 coordinate 7,877, forward strand.
CGGAGGCGCCCGCGGAGCTGGACGACGTGGGCTACATAAGGGTGGAGGTGTTCACCGGGCGGGAGGCGGTGCCGCTTTCGGACGCGGACGTAGCCATAGCCCGGGAGGACCCGAACGACGCAAAGGGGCGCATGGAGCTGGTGCGGTTCGCCGTGACGGATTCCAGCGGCCAGACCGCCAGCTACGGCGTGCCCACGGTGAGCCGGAGCCTTTCCGAAGCGCCGGGCAACCCGCACCCCTTTGCGACATACTACATAAGGGCGTGGGCCGAGGGCTATGAGCTGGTGTCAAAGCAGCCGGTGGATGTTTTCGGCGGCGAGACCTCCGAGGTGCCGCTGGAGATGATACCCATACCGGAGGCACCCGCGGTTCCGCTGCCGATGCAGGAGGGCGAGTGATGGTAAAGACATACGTTTACGTGCCCGAGTTCATAACGGTACATTTGGGCAGGCCCAACGCCGCCGCCGAAAACGTGACCGTCTCGTTCCCGAACTATATAAAAAACGTGGCCTCCAGCGAGATATATCCCACGTGGCCCAACGCCTCGCTGCGGGCCAACATATACGCCCAGATAACCTTTGCCCTCAACCGCATATA
>CAYONL010000099.1:0-8399 GCA_964405305.1 uncultured Oscillospiraceae bacterium
GACTTTCTCTCAGAGACTGCAAACTAATTTGCGCATAAACCTTGACACTACCAACCTTGACACTACCCGGCCATCTAATCTCTTTTGAAACAAATAAGCTCCACAACCTTTTGTGTACTTCTGTGCCGGCTTATCTGCGCACGCAAAAAAGCTCCTCTGTTTACAGAGGAGCTTTTTCAGCGGAAATTGCCTTATACCAGCTCTATGATGGCCATCTCGGCGGCATCGCCGCGGCGCGGGCCGATCTTGATTATTCTGGTGTAGCCGCCGTTGCGGGCAGCATATTTTGGCGCGATCTCGTCAAACAACTTTTTGGCGACGGTCTCCTTTGTGACAAAGGAAAACACAAGACGCTTGGAATGAAGATCGTTGATTTTCGCCGTTGTGATCATTTTCTCGGTCACTGCGCGAACTTCCTTGGCGCGGGTGACGGTGGTCTCTATCCTTCCTTTTTCAAGCAGGAAGGTCACCATTGCGCGGAGCATTGCTCTCCTGTGGTCGGAAGTGCGTCCGAGCTTTCTCGTTCCGGGCATCGTTTTTCACTCCTTCTTGGTTACTCGTCTTCCTTGTTGAGGTTGAATCCCAGCGATTCCAGCTTGGAAACTACCTCCTCAAGGGATTTTTTACCGAGGTTACGGACTTTCATCATCTCGTCCTCGGATTTATTGATAAGGTCTTCCACCGTGTTGATGCCCGCGCGCTTGAGACAGTTAAAGCTGCGCACGGACAGGTCAAGCTCTTCAATGGTCATCTCAAGGACTTTCTCCTTGGAGTTGTTGTCCTTTTCCACCATGATCTCGCCTTTATAGGCGTCTTCGGAGAGATCCACGAACAGATTGAGATGTTCGTTGAGGACCTTGGCTCCCAAAGAGACGGCTTCCTTCGCGGAAATAGTGGAATCCGTCCACACCTCAAGCGTCAGCTTGTCGTAGTCCACGGTCTGGCCGACACGGGTGTTTTCAACGGTGTAATTCACCTTCAACACGGGGGTATAGATGCTGTCTACTGGGATAAGACCGATAGCGGCCTGGAGACTGAGCTTATTGCGTTCGGAGGATACGTAGCCGCGGCCCTTGTCCAGAGTTATCTCCATGAACAGCTTGCCATCGGCATCCAGCGTTGCAATATGCATATCGGGGTCAAGAATCTCCACCTCGGAATCAGCCTGGATAGAACCGGCAGTAACTTCGCATTCGCCCGATTCATCGATTATAACAGTCTTAGGGCCGTCACAGTGCAGCTTCGCGGTCAGGCCCTTGATGTTGAGGATGATCTCGGTCACGTCCTCTTTCACACCCGGTATGGTCGAAAACTCGTGCCTGATACCGTCGATCTTGACAGACGTTACAGCAACGCCGGGAAGCGAGGAGAGCAGCACACGCCTTAAGCTGTTGCCAAGGGTCGTGCCAAATCCGCGCTCAAGCGGCTCAACCACGAACTTGCCGTAGCTGGGGTCGCTCTCGGACTCCTCGACATCGATCCTCGGTTTCTCAATTTCTATCATTCAAACTCCTCCTTACGGGTTTGCACCCTTATTCGCATTCCCCTGTCAGTCCTCAAATGCATTACTTGGAATAGAGCTCGACGATAAGGTGCTCCTCAACGTCGAAGTCAATGTCTTCGCGGTTGGGCAGCTCTATGACCTTAACGGAGAAATTATCGCGGTTGGAATCCAGCCACTTCGGGACCGGGTGAGCGCTGTTGGCCTCGATGACGGCTTTCATCTTGTCGTTTGAGCGGTACTTTTCGGACACGGTGACCTCATCGCCGGCCTTCAGCAGGATGGACGGGATGTTGGCCTTGTGGCCGTTGAGCTGGTAGAAACCGTGGCGGACGAGCTGCCTCGCCTCTTTGCGGGAGGAAGCGAACCCGGAGCGGTAAACTATATTGTCGATACGGCTCTCGCAGATGCGCAGCAGGTTTTCACCGGTGACGCCCTGTTTCTTCGTGGCCATATCATAGTAATGATAAAACTGGTTCTCAAGGATGCCATAATATTTCTTCGCCTGCTGTTTCGCACGCAGCTGGATGCCGTACTCGGAAGCCTTCCTCACGCGGGCCTGCCCATGCTGACCAGGAGCGTAAGCCCTGCGTCCGATGGAGCACTTGGGGCCGTAGCACCTTTCGCCCTTAAGGAAGAGCTTTTTGCCCTCGCGGCGGCACTGCTTGCAGACGGAGCCTGTATATCTTGCCATGTGTTTTACACCTCCAATTTTCAGTTGCCACTAGACGCGGCGGCGTTTGGGCGGGCGGCAGCCATTGTGCGGGATAGGAGTGACGTCCTTTATCATGCTCACTTCAAGACCCGCGGCCTGCAGGGCACGGATAGCGGCTTCGCGGCCGGAACCGGGGCCCTTTACGTAGACCTCGACAGACTTGAGGCCATGCTCCATGGCGGCCTTCGCTGCGGTCTCGGCGGCGGTCTGCGCTGCGAACGGGGTGGATTTTCTGGAACCCCTGAATCCAAGTCCGCCGGCGCTGGCCCAGGAAAGGGCGTTTCCGCGCACGTCGGTGATTGTGACGATGGTGTTGTTAAAGGTGGACTGGATATGCGCCGCGCCCTTTTCGATGTTCTTTTTCTCGCGGCGGCGGCGGGTGACAGCACCTTTTTTAGTGGTAGAGGCTTTCGCCATGTCAGTTACCCCTCCTTTTACTTCTTCTTATTGGCGATGGTCTTCTTCGGGCCTTTGCGGGTGCGGGCGTTGGTTTTGGTCCTCTGTCCGCGCACGGGCAAGCCTTTCCTATGACGAACTCCGCGGTAGCAGCCGACTTCAACAAGACGTTTGATGTTGAGAGCGGTAACACGACGCAGGTCGCCTTCGACCTCGATGTTTTTGTCGATATAATCACGCAGTGTGGCGGCATCATCCTCCGACAGATCTTTTACGCGGATGGACGGGTCGACACCGGTGTCGGCAAGGATCTTATCGGCAGTGGTGCGGCCGATTCCGTAGATGTAGGTGAGGCCTATCTCGATCCTCTTGTTTTTAGGCAGGTCAATACCAGCTATACGAGCCATGAAGCTTATTGCACCTCCGTTCTAATTTCGTTTCAGCCCTGACGCTGTTTGTGCTTCGGGTTCGGGCAGATCACCATGATGCGCCCTTTGCGCTTGATGATCTTGCACTTTTCGCAGATGGGTTTTACGGAAGGTCTGACTTTCATTTTATGAACCTCCTTTTGGTTGGCAACAAACGCCGTTTTACCGGCGTCTTATTTGGAACGCCATGTTATGCGCCCTTTGGACAGGTCGTATGGCGACATCTCGACCGTCACCTTATCTCCCGGCAGGATGCGTATGAAGTTCATCCGCAGCTTTCCGGAGATGTGGGCCAAAATCTGGTGGCCGTTGGGCAGCTCTACTTTAAATTGCGCATTGGGAAGCGCGTCCACAACTACGCCTTCGATCTCTATAACGTCTTCCTTGGACAAGCGAATCCCCTCCCGTCTGTTTCATTGAATTTTGCAAGGGCAGCTCTAAGCTTCTTATCCGTTTCACAGTCCCCGGCCGCAAGCACCGTGTTTGTCGGCGCCAGATGCCGCAGATTTTTACGTTTCGGTTTGTCGGCTTTGCGCAGCCTTCCGTCGGCAATATACGCAAAACCTTCCTCCTCGCGCAGGACGGCATAAAAACCGCCGCTGTCCTTTCCGGCTTTGGACCTTACCACCTGATAGAGCATAGCACACCCCTTTACAGCGCGGTCATAATGACCGGACCGTCCCTGGTTATCGCTATGGTGTTCTCAAAGTGGGCGGAAAGGGCCCCGTCGGCTGTCCTAACGGTCCAGCCGTTCGTGTCGCTGCGAACATATCTTGACCCGGCGTTGATCATCGGCTCAATGGCGATGACCATTCCCGGCACAAGCCTTTCGCCGTGCCCGGCTTTACCGAAATTCGGCACCTCCGGGTCCTCATGCATATCGCGCCCGACTCCGTGGCCCACATAGTCGCGAACCACCGAGTAACCGCGCTCCTCGCAGTAGGTCTGTACGGCGTTTGAGATGTCCCCGATCCTGCCCCCTGGAACCGCTTTTGTGATCGCCAGAGCAAGGCTTTCACGAGTTGTGTCCATCAGCCGCTGGGCCTTTTCGGAAACTTTTCCCGCAGCGAAGGTGGCGGCGTTGTCGCCGTGATAGCCTTCGAGGTAAGCGCCCACATCTATCGAAACGATATCGCCCTCCAGTATTACCCGGTCCCCCGGGATGCCATGGATGATCTCATCGTTCACCGAGATGCAGGAGCTGGCCGGATAGCCGCAGTAATTCAGAAACGACGGGGTAGCGCCCTGGAACACGATAAAATCATGAATCAGCTTGTCGATCTCCCTTGTTGTTACTCCGGGAGCGACCGCCTCGCCTCCGACTCGCAGCGCCTCAGCCGAGAGCCTTCCCGCTTCGCGCAGCATTTTGATCTCGGTGGCCGTCTTCACGATTATCATATTCAGACCCCCAGAACTTTGAGGATGAGGCGGGTACCGTATTCTATGCTGCCCGTATTCCCATCCACAGTGGATAGCTTTCCTTTTGCCCTGTAAAAGTCTATCAGCGGAGCGGTCTGCTCATGATAAACCTTCAGGCGCCCTTTTACGGTCTCCGGCAGGTCATCCTTGCGGGTGACTATCGGCGCGCCGCACTTCGGGCACTTTCCGTCCGCGGGCGGAGGGCAGTTTTTAACGTGAAAAGGCGCGCCGCACCCGCTGCACACCCGGCGGCCGGAAAGGCGTTCAATTACCGCCTCGTCCGGCACAGCGATCTCGATCACGTGGTCGACATCAATGCCGTTTGCCTCCAGAGCATCCGCCTGGGGCACGGTGCGGGGCATGCCGTCGAGGATGAAACCGCTGGCGCAGTCATCCTCGGCAAGGCGCTCCTTTATCAGGGAGATAATCAAGCTGTCCGGAACAAGGTTTCCGGATTCCATGTAACTCTTTGCTTCCAGCCCCAGAGGCGTACCGTTTTTTACAGCCTCGCGAAGGATGTTACCGGTGCTGATCGTGGGGATGTTCAGCTTATCCCTGAGGGCTTCAGCCTGCGTTCCTTTGCCTGCGCCCGGCGCTCCGAGAAGGATTATCTTCATGCTCGATACCTCCGTTTCGCTTAGTCTAAAAATCCTTTGTAGTGACGCATCATCATCTGGGACTCCAGACTCCTGGCAGTCTCAAGCGCGACGCCGACTACGATTATGATCGTGGTTCCGCCGACGGACACGTTCATGCCGGAAACGGCGCCAACGATTATCGGCAGCATGGCTATTATCGCAAGGAATATGGCGCCGATGAAGGTGATCTTCCCGATTATCCGGCTGATGAAATCAGAGGTCGGACGGCCGGGACGGATACCGGGAACGGTGCCGTTGTTCTTTTGCAGATTGTTGGCCATTTCTATTGGATTATACTGGATAGCCACGTAGAAGTACGAGAACGCGAAGATAAGGATGAAATACAGGACGGAGTACAACCATGAGCCCGGGGCCATGATCTTGAAGAAACCGTCCCAGAATCCACCTTCCGTCACAGTTACGAAGGCTTCCACCGTAGCCGGGATGGAGAGCAGCGCCGAGGCAAAGATGATCGGCAGAACGCCGGCCATGTTGACCTTTATCGGAATGTGGCTGCTCTGACCGCCGTACTGCTTGCGGCCCACAACGCGCTTGGCGTACTGGACCGGGATACGGCGCTCGGCGTCGTTCATCAGGACTATAAATCCTATGAGCAGCAGGAAGATTACGATGAGTATCGGAACAAATATCAGATACTTTATCTCTCCCGCCAATCCCGCGCTGATGTAAGCCCACATGCTGGTCACAAGGCCCGGGCCGCCGGCCACGATGCCCGCAAACAGCAGGATGGAGATACCGTTTCCGATACCCTTTTCATCAATGCGTTCACCCAGCCACATGACCAGCATGGCGCCTGCGGTGAACATCAGGATTATTGTTACGACAGCAAGTACGTTCTGCCACTGCGCGTCGAAAGTCTCAACGGCGTTGTAGTTTTTCAGGGTGACATAGTAGGCATAGGACTGGATCAGCGCGAGACCCACAGTGGAATAGCGGGTGATCTTGTTGATCTTTTTATGGCCCTCGGGGCCTTCCTTAGCCATCTTCTCCAGCGCGGGTATCGCTACCGTCAGCAGCTGGATAACTATGGACGCCGTGATGTACGGGCTTATGGACAGGGCCAGCAGCGTAGCCTGAGACAGGGCGCCACCGGTGAGCATGTTCAGATAACCCAGCAGATTGCTGGCGTTTGCGGAGAGCATCTGGGAAAGCGTGGTTGGATCGAGGAACGGGACCGGAATAGCTGAACCCACGCGAAAGACCAGAATTATCAACAATGTGTATATGATCTTTTTACGCAGGTCGTCTATCTTCCAGGCGTTCTTGAAGACCTCAAACATCCTACTTCACCTCGGCCTTTCCGCCAGCCTCCTCGATCTTCTGCTTAGCAGAGGCCGAAAAAGCCGCAACATTGACTGTGAGCTTTTTGGTCAGCTCGCCGTCGCCAAGGACCTTGACTCCATCAAGGGTCTTTTTCAGCAGGCCGGCTTCCAGCAGGGCCTTCGCGTCGACCACGGAACCATCTTCAAAACAATTCAGGTCGGCGACATTGACGTTAGCGTACCGGGTAGCGAAGATATTGACAAAGCCCCTCTTGGGTATACGCCTCTGGAGTGGCATCTGGCCGCCTTCAAATCCCGGACGGATGCTTCCGCCGGAACGGGCTTTCTGGCCTTTGTGACCTTTGCCGGCAGTTTTGCCGTTGCCGGAACCGTGGCCTCTGCCTCTGCGGTATACATCAACATTGGCGCCCGGTGCCGGAGCGAGTTCGTGCAATTTCATTGGTTCGTGCACCTCCTTTATGCTTCGGTAACCTCGACCATATGGGCTATCTTGGCGATCTTTCCGCGGGTAGCGGCGTTATCGGGCTGCATGGTGACAGCGCCGATCTTCGTAAGACCGAGAGACAGAGCGGTGGCGATCTGGTTGTCTTTTTTGTGAATAAAGCCCTTTGTGAGCCTTATCTTGATTATCTTTTCTGCCATTTTTCGCTCCTCCTCCTTAACCCAGGATCTCATCGACGGTCTTGCCGCGGATGGCGGCGACGTCTTCGACATTGCGGAGAGCCATAAGGCCGTTCATTGTCGCGTACACGACATTGCAGGGGTTGTTGGAGCGGATGCATTTGGTACGAATATCGCGGATGCCCGCCGTCTCAACGACAGCACGCACCGGACCGCCGGCTATAACGCCGGTACCTTGAGGGGCCGGTTTCATAAGCACGCGGCCTGCTCCAAATTTTCCAACCACCTCATGCGGGATGGTGGTCCCCTTAATAGAGACCTTTATCAGATTCTTTTTCGCGTCTTCAATGCCCTTGCGGATGGCGTCCGGAACTTCGGAGGCTTTGCCGAGACCGAAGCCTATGGTTCCGTTCTGATCGCCCACGACTACGAGCGCGGCGAACTTAAATATACGGCCACCCTTGACGGTCTTGGATACGCGGTTGATCGCGACTACTCTTTCAGTAAGTTCAAGAGTGCTTGCATCGATTAAAGCCAACTGTATATCCTCCCTTTCTCAGAATTGGAGGCCGCCTTCGCGGGCTCCTTCTGCCAGCTCTTTCACGCGGCCGTGATAGAGATAACCGCTGCGGTCGAACACTACGGAGCTGACGCCTTTTTCAAGGGCCTTTTTCGCAATATTCTCGCCGACCTTCTTCGCAGCTTCCTTGTTGCCGCCCCATTCGCCGAACTCCTTGTCCATGGTGGACGCGGCGACGATGGTCACTCCGTTCATATCGTCTATAAGCTGGGCATAGATGTGTTTCGCGGAGCGAAATACGTTAAGGCGCGGGCGCTCAGGGGTTCCGCTGATCTTGTTGCGGACGCGGTAGTGCCGCTTTACCCGGGCCGCGTTTTTATCGACCTTGGATACCATTCTTACTCACTCCTTTATTTCTTGCCCTTGCCGGCTTTACCTTCCTTGCGGATGATGGTCTCGCCGACATACTTGATGCCCTTGCCTTTATAAGGCTCCGGCGGACGCTTCTCGCGGATCTCGGCGGCTATTTGGCCGACCTTCTGCTTGTCGGCGCCGTGGACAATTATCTTCGTGGGGGCGGGAACATCAATGGTGATGCCCTCCGGCTCCGTCATGATGACCTGATGGGAATACCCCAGGTTCATGACGAGATTCTTGCCGTCTTTGCTGGCCTTGTAGCCGACGCCGTTGATCTCAAGCTCCTTCTTGAACCCCTCGTTCACGCCGGTCACCATGTTGTGGACCAGGGTGCGGGTGAGGCCGTGAAGGCTCTTCATTTCCATTGTATCGTCCGGGCGGGAAACAATTATCTCGCCGTTTTCGATGTTAAGACCTATCTCTGGGCGGAAAGATTGGGT
>CAYONL010000100.1:0-8277 GCA_964405305.1 uncultured Oscillospiraceae bacterium
AGTTCGGCTTTGACTACCTGCGGGACAACATGGTCACCTACAAGGAAAACAAGGTTCAGCGGGAGTTTGCCTACGCCATAGTGGACGAGGTGGACTCCATACTGATAGACGAGGCGCGCACCCCGCTGATAATCAGCGGACGCGGCGACAAATCCACCGATCTTTACGGTCAGGCGGACAAGCTGGCCCGCTCCATGAAGGCCATCAAGGTCCGCGAGACCGACTCGAAAGAGGAGAACGACGACGTGGACGCGGACTACATTGTGGACGAAAAGGCCCGCACCGCCACGCTCACCCCCAGAGGCGTAAAAAAGGCCGAGGCCTTCTTCAATCTGGAAAACCTGACCGACGCCGAAAACATGACCATAGCCCACCACGTGAACCAGGCCATAAAGGCCCACGGCGTCATGAACCGCGACGTGGATTACGTCGTCAAGGACGGCGAGGTCATCATAGTCGATGAGTTCACCGGCCGCCTGATGCTGGGCCGCCGCTATAATGAGGGGCTGCATCAGGCCATAGAGGCCAAGGAGGGCGTTCAGGTGGCCCGCGAGAACAAGACCCTTGCCACCATCACCTTCCAGAACTATTTCCGCATGTACGACAAGCTCTCCGGCATGACCGGCACGGCCATGACCGAGGAGGAGGAGTTCCGCGAGATATACAAGCTGGACGTCATAGAGATACCCACCAACGAGCCTGTGGCCCGTGTGGACCACCCGGATCAGGTCTACCGCACCGAACAGGGCAAGTTCCACGCGGTCATAGACCAGATAATCGCCTGCCGTGAAAAGCAGCAGCCGGTGCTGGTGGGCACGATATCCATAGAGAAGTCCGAGCTGCTCAGCTCCATGCTCAAAAAACGCGGCGTGGCGCACAACGTGCTCAACGCCAAGCACCACGATCAGGAGGCCGAGATAGTGGCCCAGGCGGGCACGCCCGGCGCCATAACCATCTCCACCAACATGGCCGGCCGCGGCACCGACATCATGCTGGGCGGCAACGCGGAGTACCTGGCGAAATCCGACATGAGAAAGCTCGACTATGACGAGGAGCTGATCTCCGCCGCCACCGCCTTTTTTGAGACGGAGGACGCGGACATAATCGAGGCCCGCGAAAAGTTTCAGGAGCTTTACAAAAAGCACAAAGAGGAGATAAAGAGCAAGGCCGACATAGTGCGCAATGCCGGCGGCCTGTTCATAATGGGTACGGAGCGGCACGAGTCCCGCCGTATAGACAACCAGCTCCGCGGCCGTTCCGGACGGCAGGGCGACCCCGGCGAAACGCGGTTTTACGTCTCGCTGGAGGACGACCTTATGCGTCTGTTCGGCGGCGACAGGCTCCAGAATATGATGGAGACACTCGGCATCGACGAGGATATGCCCATTGAGGCGAAAATGCTGGGGAACTCCATTGAAAACGCCCAGAAGAAGGTGGAGAGCCGCAACTTTGAGACCCGTAAAAACGTCCTCCAGTTTGACGACGTTATGAATAAACAGCGCGAGATAATCTATGGCGAGCGCAACAAGGTGCTGAACGGCGAAAACCTCTCCGAGTTTATAGCCAAAATGCGCCACGAAAGCGTCGAAAAGACCGTGGGCGTCTACCTTGCGGACGTTGAGCACCCGGAGACCTGGAATCTGGACGGCCTGCGCGACTACTACATGGGCTGGCTGCTGACGGAAAACGAGGGCGACGCCTCCCGCGACGAGCTTTCCACCCTCACCCGGGACGAGATAACCGAGCGGCTGACGGAGCTGATGGATCGCCGCTACGCCCAGCGCGAGGCCCAGTTCGGCGAAAACATAGCCCGTGAGCTGGAGCGCGTGGTGCTGCTGCGCAACGTGGACATGAAGTGGATGGATCACATCGACGCCATGGACGACCTGCGCCGCGGCATCTATCTGCGCAGCTACGCCCAGCACGACCCCGTCGTCGCCTACCGGATGGAGGGCTTCGACATGTTTGACCAGATGGTGGACGCCATACAGGAGGACACCGTAAAGATGCTGCTGACCGTCAAGGTGCAGACGGAGCCGCCCAAGCGCGAGCAGGTGGCCATGCCCACCCGCACCTCCGGCGACGGCAGCGTATCCGCCCCCGCGCAGAAAAAGAAGAAGATCGGCCGCAACGACCCCTGTCCCTGCGGCTCCGGCAAAAAATATAAAAACTGCTGCGGCCGCTAAACCGCGGGCAGCGGCATAATTTAAATTTGCGGACGGGAAAACGGCCGCTGGCTGGTGGAGGATGAAGCTATGCCCTCTCTCAACATCGTAATGGTGGAGCCGCAGATACCGCAGAACACGGGCAACGTGGCCCGCACCTGCGCCGTCACCGGAGCAAGGCTTCATCTGGTCGGCCCCATGGGCTTTAAAATTGACGACGCCAAGCTCAAACGCGCCGGGCTGGACTACTGGCATCTGCTGGACGTGAGCTTTTACGACGGTCTGGAGGATTTCTTTTCCAAAAACTCCGGCCCGTTCTACTACTTTTCAACAAAGGGCCTCACCCGGCACAGCGACGCCACCTATCCCGACGGCTCCTACCTCGTTTTCGGGCGGGAGGACGCCGGATTGCCCGAAGAACTGCTTTTAAAGAACAAGCCCTCCTGCGTGCGGATACCCATGCGGCCCACGCTGCGGAGCCTGAATCTCTCCAACAGCGTGGCCATCGGAGTTTATGAGGTCCTGCGCCAGTGGGACTACCCGGAGCTTCAGTGGCAGGGCAGCCTGCACCGGCTGGACTGGGCCGACGCCGAATGACCAAATACATTTGACCGGGATATAAGGGAGCGTTTATGCAGGATATAATGGGCGCCATGCGCAAGGCTATCGGCGAGTACAACATGATACAGGACGGCGACAGGGTGGCTGTGGGCGTCTCCGGCGGCAAGGATTCGGTGGCGACGCTGGTGTCCCTCGCACGGCTGCGGCGTTTTTGCGGAATAAGCTACGAGCTGGTCGCCGTGGTGCTGGACCCGCAGTTTGGCGGAGTTCCTGCCGACTACGCGCCCATAGAGCAGCTTTGCCGCGACCTCGATGTTCCGCTGGACCTGCGCCGCACCCACATAGGCGACATAATTTTTGAGGAGCGCCGGGAAACGAACCCGTGCAGCCTCTGTGCCCGCATGCGCCGCGGCCTTTTGCACGACGTGACAAAGGAAAACGGCTGCAACAAGCTGGCGCTTGGCCACAACTATGAGGACGCCGTGGAGACCTTTATGATGAACCTGCTGCGGGAGGGACGGATAGGCTGCTTTTCGCCCGTCACCTGGATGAGCCGCAAAGAGATAACCGTCATCCGCCCGCTCATCTACAGCCACGAAAGGGAAATTCTTTCCGCTGTGCGCCGGGAGGGGCTTCCCATCGTCAAAAGCGCCTGTCCTGCCGACAAGCACACGGAGCGGGAACACGTGAAGGAGCTGCTCGTCACGCTCGAACGTGAGCACGGCTATAAGGACGTGAGCACGCTCATTTTCGGCGCGATGCAGCGGGGCGGCCTTCCCAGCTGGACGCCGGAAACAATACAGCCCGGACGCTCTTAATTGAGCGCCCTTTTTCTTTTAGCCCGCGCCTTTATGAAGCTTTTTTTGTGAGCGGCGCACAAAAATACCGCGCCGGTTTTCTTTCTTCGCTGAAAGATCGCCCGCGCGGCAATTTATAAGTTGGCGTGTCGGCCGCTATGCCGAATTTAAAACAGGATATTTCGTTTTTACCTGTCCGCCCTTCGGATGCCCGTCATTTTTCCGACCTCGGGTAGGGCCTTTTTTCCTCCGTAAGCCCCAAAAGATAGTCAACGGAGACTCCGTAATACTCCGCCAGCCTTGCCAAAGCCTGGTTCGGTATGTCCAGCATCCCGGACTCATATCTGGAATAGGTCGCCTGGGTGACGCAGAGCAGCTTTGCGATCTCTCGCTGCGTTTTATCGGCGTCCTCCCGCATATTCCTTATCCGCTCATACATACGCATCACCCGGTCTTATTTTATGATATACGGTTTACGTATATTGACATTTATACGATTTACGTATATTATTTTTTTTGGAGGGTGATATTATGACAAACGACGAGATATATGCCAAGGCCTATTTTAAACTTTACCGCGATATGACCGAGGCGATACGCGGCTTAATTTTGGCGCAGGAGGGGGCGGAGGCCCTTTTAGCCCGCGGGACACTGGAAACTCCGCTAAATAAAAGCGAAAATGGCGGCGCAGCAAACGAGAGCAAATGAAAGCAAAACGCCGAAAACGCAAGGTTGCCCCCGGTATTTTAATTTTCTTCTGATTTTGTGTTGACAAGCGGCCAAAAGCGCATTATAATAACAGTCGTCCGCTCCGAAAGGGGCAAACTTATACTTGGAGGAATAGCAATGAGCACTTATATGCCTAAAGCCTCGACGATCGAGCGCAAATGGTATATCCTCGACGCCGCCGGGAAACCTCTGGGCCGCGTCGCCGCCACCGCCGCCATCCTGCTGCGCGGCAAACACAAAGTCACCTTCGCCCCCCATGCTGACTGCGGTGATCACGTGGTCATCATCAACGTGGCCGAGGCGCTCATGACCGGCAAAAAGGCCGAGAAGAAGATGTATTATCATTATTCCGGCTACATTGGCGGCATGAAATCCTGCAACTACAACAAGATGATGGAGAAGGACCCCTGCCGCGCCATGATGCTTGCCATCAAGGGCATGCTTCCCGGCAACTCGGTGGGCGCCGCCTCCCTCAAGCGCGTTCGTCTTTACGCGGGCGCAGACCATCAGCAGCAGGCTCAGGCTCCCGAAGCCTGGGAACTGTAATTCGGAAGGAGGAAACGAACTATGTATGAATCTAACCCGTTCTTCTACGGTACCGGCAGAAGGAAAAAATCCGTTTCGCGCGTTCGCCTCTATCCGAACGGCAGCGGCAGCATCACCATCAACGGCCGTGACATCGACGATTATTTCGGCCTTGACACTTTAAAGCTCATCACCCGTCAGCCTCTGGAGCTTACCGGCACCACCGGCAGCTTTGACATCATCTGCACTGTGGCCGGCGGCGGCGTCACCGGTCAGGCCGGCGCGCTCCGTCACGGCATCGCCCGCGCCCTGCTCCAGTTCAATGAGGAGCTGCGTTCTCCGTTAAAGAAGGCCGGCTACCTTACCCGTGACCCTCGTATGACCGAGCGCAAGAAGTACGGTCTCAAAAAGGCCCGTCGCGCGCCTCAGTTCAGCAAACGTTAACCTTGGCTCTTGCCATACAAAAGGACCGGCTCGTCGGAGCCGGTCTTTTTTGATTGGCGGCAGAGTATATTTCGCCTTTTCGGGTGAAATTAAAAACAGCTTTATCATAAGTTTTTTTGTATGCCCCGCCGGAAGCGGGGCATACGGGGTTTGTCCGCGCTTTAAAAGGACCGGCTCGTTGGAGCCGGCCTTTTTTGATTGGCGTCAAAATCTGCCGCTTTTGACGCCAGGGGTTTCTTTTAGTCGTAGCTGCGCATGACGGCGATGACCTTGCCCAATACGGAGACCTCGTTTACGATTATCGGCTCGTAGTCGTCGTTTTCCGGCTGCAGACGGAAATGCCCGTCCTCCTTGTAAAAGCGCTTTACTGTGGCCTCGTCCTCCACCAGGGCGACGACTATCTCGCCGTTTCGCGCCTCCGGCGTGCGGCGCACCACAACGATATCGCCGTCAAGTATGCCGCACTTTATCATGCTCCGGCCCCTCACCCTGAGCGCAAACAGGTTGTGGGTGTCGCCGGGGTACTCTATATAGTCCTCCACCTGCTGCTCAGCCAAAATCGGGCTGCCCGCGGCCACGTTCCCTATAAGCGGGACACAGCCCGCCGGCGCCGCGTCTATCGGGTCGGTCAGCGTTATGGCGCGGTTCTGGTTCTCGCCCATAGTAATGCGTCCCTCGGCCTCCAGCTCCTTAAGGTAGCGGTGCACGGTGGAGGTGGAGCGTATGTCGAGCTTGGCGCAGACCTCCCTTACCGTGGGCGGATAACCGTACTCCCTCAGGTGATCCACTATGTACCGGTATATTTCGTCGCTTCTGTCGCTCATATTTATGCCTCCTTACAATTCGCAGTGGCTTGCAGTTCTGTTTGTACTATTATAACACACCTGTTCGCAAATTGCAAACATATGTTCCGACTTTTCCATCAATTATTTCCACATAAATAATCCCAGGTTTATTTAAAAGCTGTTAAAGGTATCTTAACAAACTTTTCCGGCAGGGTGCTATAATAAGGTCGTACTCAAGAAGGGCCGCAAACTTTTTGAGTTCAACTCTACCCTCCTCAAAACACACCTCAAACTAAAAAGAAGAACACGCGCCGGACCTCCTTCCGGCGCGTGTTCTTTGCATATAAGGAAACCTCCCGCCGCGAAAACAGGGCTTTTGATGGAATTGACAGCGGTGTTTTATGATGCTATGATGTTTCGTTGGAAAAGCGCTCCGCAAAAAAGGCGGCGATGCAGGCTTAAAGTATGGCTGACACAGGAGGAACGAGCATGGACAGATGGTTCACGATAGATGGGATAGATGGGCGCACGCACATAATCAGCGAATACCGCCACTGGGAGGAGACGCACTGCTATCTTTTGGAGGGTGAGGAGCGCGCCCTGCTCATAGATACGGGGCTTGGCATCCGCGACATTTCGGCGGAGGTAAAAAAGCTGACCGCGAGGCCGGTGACGGCGGTGGCGACGCACATACACTGGGACCACATAGGCGGGCACAAATACTACCCGGATTTTTACGCGCATGGGGCGGAACTGGGCTGGCTTTCCGGCGAATTTCCGCTCAGCCTTGATACGATAAAAGAGATGGTAGTCGACCGCTGCGACCTGCCGGAGGGCTACGATGTTGGAACCTACGAGTTCTTTCAGGGCGTACCGACCCGCGTGCTGCGCGATGGGGACAGTATAGAGCTGGGCGGGCGGAGCGTGACGGTGCTCCATACGCCGGGGCACTCGCCCGGTCACATGTGCTTTTGGGAGGCGGAGACCGGCTTTCTTTTCACCGGCGATCTTGTATATAAAGACACACTTTTTGCGTATTATCCCTCCACGGACCCGCAGGCGTACCTTAAAAGCCTTGAGAAGGTCGCGGCGCTTCCGGTCAGGCGGGTGTTTCCGGCCCACCATACGCTGGATATAGCGCCCGACATACTTTTCCGTATGCGGGACGCTTTCCGCGATCTGGACGCCGTTGGCAAGCTGCACCACGGAGCCGGAACCTTTGACTATGGGGACTGGGCCCTGTGGCTCTAAGCTCCACGGGTCGGCGGCCCTCCCCTTTTTAACCGATAAAAAACAGGGCCGGATTTAGCGCCCTCCAATACGGATGTTTTAGGGCATCACCGTTTTCTAAGCGGTGATACCCTAATTTCGTGTTATGCTCATTTTGCGTCATTTGTAATTTCATAAGTAACATATGGATGAGAAAGATGGTAACCTAATTTTTCGGCTAAATGAACCGACCGTAAGTCATGGGCATCCCAGCTGGGATAAATGTTATTTGATAGACATTCCAAGATTAGCTTTGCTCCGCATACTGTTGCAAGCCCTTTTCCTCTATATTCAGGCTTAGTATCAATTTCAATCTCAATTCCATCTTTATATACTGCATATGGAGAAGCACCTGAAACCAAATTACCATTGTGAAGTATTGCAACACCAATTGAACGATTTTGATAGTCTTGATAATCCTTGAATTGAGAACACAAGTCAGCTGACCAGCTTTCACTTCGAGCTAATTCAAAAACTTCACTGTCAAACAGCCGAATTTCATATTCATTATCAAGAGAAACCACAAATGATTTCAGCTTTTCTCTATCAAAAATATCAGGTTCCTTTTTTATGGCATAGCGTAATATCTTCTTAGCTTTTTCACCAAAAACAAGTTCTATCAGTTTTTCCCAATCTTCGTTTCTTGGTGCTATCAGCATAAACTCGCGCATTGGTACGGATTTCAGCAAATTTTCATTGGGAGCTCCAGCGCAAAAACTGAAGTCACCATTAATAATAATTGCTGATTTAGGGTTGATTTCATCATCCAAGATCATAGTGCCCATATATCCTTGTAGGCAAGACCATATTAACGCTTCATCCCAATCGTTGAATAGTGCAATCGCTTTTTCATTATACATTTGTACATCTCACCCCCGACCAAGCTTATATAAACAATCCAACCTGTCACTATTATAGTCAGATAACGGTGGCAATTCAATCGGGCAAACACAGTGTATAGAGTAATAACATAGTTTACAGGTAGAGCAAGGACATCGTTTA
>CAYONL010000101.1:0-8086 GCA_964405305.1 uncultured Oscillospiraceae bacterium
AATAAGGGCTATTGACGCTATTGGGGGATAAGCTTTGGGTAAGCTGAGGGCGGTCGGTTACGTTATCCTGTCGGCCGTGTTATACGGCTGTATGCCGGTCATGACAAAGCTGGTGTATGCCGGCGGCGGGAACAGTTTCAGCGTGACGTTTTATGAGAGCTTTTTTTCACTGTTTGTGCTGCTCTTTGCCATGAGAAAAAGCGGGGCGAGCCTCAGGGTCGGCGTGGCCGTGCTGAAAAAGCTTGTCATACTCGGCGTTTTCGGCAGCACGGCCACGGTGCTGCTGCTGTATTATTCGTACTCAAGGATACCGGCGGGCCTGTCCACCACCCTGCACTACATATACCCGGTGATGGTGACGCTGATGCTCGCGGTGTTCTGCCATGAGAGGATAGGCGTATGGAGCGTGGCGGCACTGGGCATGGCCGTGTCGGGAATAGCGCTGATAAGCACCGTGGCGGACGGCACCGTGGACGCCATAGGCGTGGCGGCGGCGCTGGCGTCGGGATGCATGTGGGCGTTTTATATGGTCTATCTGGATAAAAGCGGCCTGTCCGGGGAAAACGGCTTTGTGGTGTGTTTTTACGTGGCAATGACCAATGTCATACTGTGCGGGGGCGGAGCCCTTGTCACAGGAAACCTGAAGCCGCTGACAACACCTGCGGCGTGGATATTGGTGATAGCCGCGTCAATAGTTGGCAGGGTCATAGCGGGGCCGCTGCTGCAGCTTGGTATAGCGCAGACGGGGTCCATGGTCGCTGGAATACTCTCCACGCTGGAGCCTATAACCTCCATGCTGCTGGGATGGGTCGTGCTGGGCGAGGCCATGACCGCGCAGAAGACGGGCGGCGTGGCGCTGGTGCTGGGCGGCGTAATACTGACGATAACGCTGGGAGCGGCGTCTTCGCGCGGAAAGGCTGCCGGCGGAGTGGAAAAACAGACGCTAACTGAATGAAGGAGGAACATGCGATGCTGAGGATACTGGGCATAGGCGACAACATGTGCGATAAAAACCTGACTACGGGAATAATGTATCCGGGCGGCCAGTCGGTGAACATACCGGCCAATGCGAAGCTGCTGGGTGAGGATTCCGCTTTCATGGGCTGCTTTGGGAACGACGGGGTGGCGGACCACCTGAAGCGCACGCTGACGGAGCTGGGGGTGGATATATCCCACGCCCGCACATATCCGGTGCCGAATGTGTGCGCCTATTACAAGGTGATAGACGACGACCGCGTGTTTATTGACCCGCCGGTAAAGATAAACCCGATGACGAACGTGCTGTTCAATATGCTGGAGTACGAGGGCTTCACGGAGAGCGACCTGGAATACATAAGGAGCTTTGACATAGTGCACTGCTCAAATGACAGCCGGCTGGAGGGCACCTACCCGGAGTTCAAGGCCATGGGCGTGCGGCTTTCCTTCGATTTTTCGGTCTATTACGATAAGCCCGGATATATGGAACAGATCTGTCCCAACGCGTACTTTGTTCTGCTCTCGTGCAGCGGGCGCACAGAGGAGGAATCCCATGCGCTGCTGGAGAAGGCGTATTCGCTGGGTTCAAAGATATGCATAGGCACCATGGGCGGCAAGGGCTCGCTTTGTTACGACGGCACACGGTTTTATGAGCAACAGCCGCACTGGCTGGACTCGGTGGTGGACACCATGGGCGCGGGCGACGCTTTTATTGCCGCGTTTTTGGTGGACTTCATGCGGGGCGGCGGCTGCGACGAGGGCGACCGTAGCGACGTAATAAGGCACGCCATGAGCTTCGCGGCGGATTACGCGGCGGAGAGCTGCCTTAAAAACGGCTCCTTCGGCTACGGAAAGCCGTTTACGCTGGGCGACGGCAAGTAAGCGCGCAGCGGTCTGCGGACGGGGGCGCCTGATAAATAATAAAAACAAACGGGCCCTGCGGCGTTTTGAATGCCGTAGGGCCCGTTTGCCGGGTTGGGTGGTTATCTCTGAAAATGTCAGTAATCAAACTGGCGGTAATAGCGGCGGAAATTGAGGCTGTGGCCGGTGTTCAGCTCAAAGTGCACCTCCAGCCGGTCGGACAACATGGCCGCGATTATGTATGGCGTGCACATGATCCTGAATTTGTCGTCAATGCCCTCCAGCGGGTAATCCTTTGTGTCGAATATTATCAGGTCGTCGGTGATCTTGCGGGCAAAATCCTCCACGCGCTGGTCCAGCGGGCGGAACTCATCCTCGCCCTTGACGACCATAAGCGGAACATCCTTGTCGAGCACCTCAAGGGTGCCGTGGAAGAAGTCGGCGGCGCAGATCGGGCGGGCGTGTATCCACTGCATCTCCTCCAGCACGCAGGTGCAGAACCAGTACGATATCTCCTTTAGCACGCCGGAGCTTGTCATGATGAAGTAGGGGCGTTTGGCGTATTTTCTCGCTATGCTGGCGGCCTCGGGCTCAAACTTCTCCTTCACCTTCAGCAGGGCGGGGTGGAGGTTGGACATCTGGTCGGCCCACTGGGGGTAGTCGGGAAAGTCGCCGCGGAAATAGAGCAGGGCGAGGCCCAGCCAGAAGAAGGCGAGATAAATGTCTTCGCCGTAGTTCAGCGGCAGGCTTATGCAGTGGGTGGCTTTTTCGGCAAGGGGGCATTTTTCCGGCTCAACAAAGGCGGCCACATCGGCGCCCAGCGAGGTCGCCATCTCGGTGACGGCCACGATCTCTTTTGTGTTGCCCGAGTTTGACGCGGTGAGCACTATGCTGTCCTTCCCGAGATAATCTTTGTTTTTCGAGAGGCAGAGCTCCGCGGAATTTTCAAGGTATATCGGCACAGAGGTGTACTGCTTCATGATGTGCACCACTGCGTACCAGCGCGCCCAGGTTCCGCCGATAGCTGTGACAACTATGTTTTTGTAACCGCGGTCGTTGAGCGCTTTCGCTGTGCGCTCGATCTCGCCCCGTTTGGCGCAGACGGCTTTTCCGCTTTCAAGATAGTGTTTTTCATCGAAGTTGCGCATTTCATCAGACCCTTTCTGTGTTTTGTCCTGCCGGTGGCTGCAACTTAATATTATAACGAATAATACTATATGTCAAGAAAAACATATTATAATGTCATACAATAAAACAATACGAACTGAGACTTATTTAAAAAGCGGAAAAAATCGTGATCCGGACAAAAAAAGATCCCCCTGCGAAGGGAGATCTGTGAGCCTGTGTGAATATATCCGAGGGCCTGGCCGGCGCGAGGGGTCAAAACACTATCAGCTTGTACGCCTCGCTCTTTATTGTGCTGCGGCAGAGGTAGATAGGGACATCGCCGGCGCCGTACAGCCGCTCGTTTATCAACAGCATGGCGGTGTGGAGGGGGGTGTTCAGGTATTTTCGCTCGTCCTCGCCGGCCTTGCAGATTTCTATCTCCCAGCGGGAGCGGTCGGGCAGAACGTTGTTTTCGGTCAGTATCTCATAAAAGGAGCGCTCCAGATTTGCGCCGAGAATAAAGGAATAGGTGGTCGGGATGGAGATATACTCCAGCGCCACCGGCTCCCCGTCGGCCGTGCGGATGCGGTGGATGTGAAATATATTGGTGAGCTGGCTGTTCTGATAAAACGACGCCTCGGCGTCGCTTATGGGCGAGATCTCCATGGAGACGAGCTTTGCGCCGGGGACCCTGCCCTCGGCTTTGCAGATTGAGGAAAAATTGTTGAACCGGCCGGAGGAACGGGCGCGGTTGTCATCGACAACAAAGGTGCCCTTCCCCTGGTGCTTGACCAGCAGGCCGCTCTCAACCAGCTCATTAATGGCGTTGCGGACGGTTATGCGGCTGATGTTGTACTTTTCGCTCAGTTCCACCTCGGTGGGTATCTTTGAGCCTGCGGGAAACTCGCCGGAGGAGATGCCCTCCTGTAAAGCCAAAAACAACTGCTGATACAACGGGATATTGCTGCTCATATTGAGCGACTCTATCATGTTTTTCATTCCAATCTTCAGAATATATCATATACATAATACATTGTAATATAACAAATGTCAACGATGTAATTTAACATATATTATTTTTATATTAATAAAAATGCAGCAACAGTATTGTGCGGTAATAAAATATAATAAATTATAATGTTATATTGACAATAATACCTTTTTTAAATATAATTAAGATGATACGAACAGCCCTGCGGCGGTTCGCACAAAAAGATCAGCGAGAAGGGGCGATGGTATGGTAATAGATGTGCATGTCCACCCTGAAGGGTATGAACCGGTGTACGACGCGGAGCTTACACCGCAGCGTAAAAAGGCTATGGGGCGGTACATAACGCGTGGGGCGCCGATGCGGCTTGTGTTTGCGCAGATGGATTATGATAAGATTGATAAGTCGGTGCTGTTGCCGCTGGATCTGACGACACAGTGCGGAATTCGTGTGCTGGAAAACGAGGACATAAAAAAGCTGGTGGATCTCTATCCCGACAGGTTTATCGGCTTTGCCAGCGTGGACCCCTACAGGGAGGACGCGGCGGCTGTGCTGGATCACGCTTTCGGCGAGCTGGGCCTTTCGGGGCTGAAGCTGAACCCGTCGCGCCAAAAGTTTTATCCGGACGACCCCATGCTGAAAGTTGTGTACGACAAGTGCGTGGAGTACAACAAGCCGATAATGTTCCACTCCGGCACGTCGTGGGAACCTGATACCCCCGCGAAGTACTCAAAGCCCCTGTGCTTTGAGGAGGTGGCCATAGAGTACCCGCGGCTGCGCATGTGCCTGGCGCACTTTGGCTGGCCCTGGGTGCAGGACACGGCGATGATGATACTTAAATACCCCAACGTCTGGGCGGATACGGCCATGCTGTATATGGACAGGCCCAAGGATTTCTTCCATCAGATATTCCAGGTGGACCTCAGCCCCCTGTGGATAGAGAACTGCATAAACAAGAAGGTGCTGTTCGGCTCCAACTGTCCGCGCTTTGGCCCTGGCGATATGCGCGAAGGCATTGAGATGCTGGGCCTCAGGGATAAGACCACAAAGGATATACTTGCGAACAACGCACTCGATTTTCTTGGAATGGAGGGCTGACAAATGGTAAAGCTTATGTCTTTTGAGGTGCTTACGCGCGCCACATTCGATATACAGGATATAACTGACAAATGCTGCGAGATGGTGGAAAGCTCCGGCATAAAGGACGGCATAGCCATCATAATGACCTCGCACACCACCACGGGCATAACCGTGAACGAGAGCCTGCCGTGCTTACATAACGACATGGAGGAGACGCTGGAACGCCTTGTGCCGTACAACGCCCCATATATGCACAACCACTTTCTTCCCACCTACGGCGCCACCGGCGGAAATTGCCCGGGGCACCTCAAATCCATGCTGGTGGGCTACCACTGCGTTTTCCCGGTGCAGGATGGAAAGATGGTGCGCGGCGCGGCGCAAAGCATACATTTCTGCGAGTATGACGGCGTGCAGCTTCGGACGCTGTACGTGCAGGTCATGGGAGAATAAAAGGGGGGCTTTCGGTGAGCGTAGTTGCGGTGGGCGACAACTGTATAGATTATTATCCTAAACTGGGGCGGTGGTATCCCACGGGCAATTGTGTGGATTTCGCCGTAAATATAGCCGCTATGGGCGTGCGCACGGGGCTTGTCTCCGCCACCGGAAGCGACATGTACGGCGACAGCATGTACGCCCTGCTGCGTGATAAAAACGTTGAGTGTACCCACCTTCACCGGCTGGAGGGAAACACCGCCATGGCGAAGATGGACCTCGTTGGCGAGAGCGGGAAGGACAGGCTGCATGTCTCGTTTGACGACGGCGTGCTGACCCGGCTGGACCTTACGGAGGACGACCTGCGGTACATATCGGAGTTTGACGTGGTGCATTCCCTGTCAAACGGCTTTGTCAACCACCGCATACCGGAGATAAAGGCCATGGGTAAAACCATAGTGTATGACTTTTCGCAGAACTGGAACTTTGCCGGTGTGGAGAAGGTCATACCCTGCATTGATTACGGATTCTTCTCCTATAAGGAGGAGGACGACTTTATACTCGGGTACCTGAGGGACATGTGCGAAAAGGGCATGGGTACGGCGGTGGCCACCCTTGGGGATAAGGGCAGCGTTGCCTTTGACGGGAAGAAGCTGTATCACTGCGGGTGCAGCCCTATTGCGGAGCTGGTAAATACGGTGGGCGCCGGGGATTCATATATTGCCGGGTTCACCTATGCCATGATGAATGGCGGCGATGTGGAGAGCTGCATGGAAAAAGGCGCGGAGGTGGCCGCGAAAATAGTGCAGGTCTTTGAGCCATATGAGGATTACAGGCCAATGGAGCAGAACTGAAAACAGATTTCATTACGGAAGGAAGTTTGCTTAAATTGTTTAACTTCAATGTGGAACGCTTTGAAAAGGTAGTGGATGGGGCCATCGCCCTGCGCCCGGCCATAGAGGAAACGGTGGATAAGATATGCCGCGAGGGGTATAAAAACATATTTCTTATCGGAGTGGGCGGCACCTACGCGCACTACCTGCCAATGAAATATATGGCGGATTCGATCTCAACGGTGGAGGTGCATGTGGAGATAGCCGCGGAATTTATGGCTATGAACAACAGGCACTTCGGGAAAGACTCGGTGGCGGTGTTCTGTTCCCGCACGGGCAACACAAAGGAGATCGTCGCGGCGGCCCAGTACTGTAAGGAGCGCGGCGCGAAAACCATAGCTTTTGTGGCGCATGAGGGCACGCCGCTCACAGAGCTTGCCGACCATGTCTTTATAAACTATGCGGACGACGACCATCTGGGCGAGTCGATATATCTGCAGATACTGCCCATGATGTTCAGATTTTTCTATAACAACGGCGACTTCCCGGACTATGAAAAAATGTTTGCCGGTGTTGACAAGCTGACGCCGTATCTGCTCCGGGCCAAAGAGGGCGTGGAGGACTACGCGGAAAAGGCCGCCAAAGGGCACAAGGATACGGGCTACTTTATGGTGATAGGCGCCGGCGCGGTATGGGGCGAGACGTACGATTACGCCATGTGCATACTTGAGGAGATGCAGTGGATAAAGACAAAGTCCATCCACTCGGCCGAGTTTTTCCACGGCACGCTGGAGCTGGTGGAGGAGGACACTCCGCTGCTGGTGCTGTATGGCGAGGACGCCAGCCGCCCGCAAACGGACAGGGTGATGAAATTTGCTTCCCAGGTGACGCGGGACATACTGGTTTTCGACACGGCGGAAGTGGAGCTGCCGGTGGAAAAACAGTTCCGCGGTTACCTGTCGCCCATGGTGCTCTATTCGATGCTGGAGCGGTTCAGCTGCCACCTGGAGCACGAGCGCGGCCACTCGCTCAGCCTGCGCCGCTACTACAGGCAGATGGAGTACTGATAATGTAACAGGGGGGCGCGGGCGCGCTCGATGGCCGCCGTATAAGGCCCTGCGGCCGCTTCCCAAACCGTTACACGGCCGCCCGGAGGAAGCCTGTTTCTCCGTCGCACCGGGTATTCTGAGCATATCGCTTTTCGCACCTCCCTCGTTTAAGGCGGGGGAGGTGCGTTTTGCGTGGGCGCTTTTGTGGCCCGGCGGCCCGCTCACGCGGTTTTGAGCACGGAGAGACACAAAATTCCGGCCATCTTTTTTGCCGCCGGGCCGCCAAAAAAACTTTTGCCGAGTCTGGTTTTACACTGTTATTTTGCGTCCCGTTGTGCTATCCTTAGGGAAAAAGCGCCGAATGGAGAAGCACATGGGATATTTTGCAAGGATAACAAAGGCCGCCGCCGGTTTGGCCTTATATGGGCTTGGGGCGTACCTGACAATACAGGCCGGGATAGGGCTGGCCCCGTGGGACGTGTTCAACATGGGCGTCTCGGGCAGAACGCCGCTGTCCTTTGGCGGGGTGTCGATAGTGACGGGGTTCATCATACTTTTTGTGGATCTGCTTATAGGCGAGAGGATCGGCCTCGGCATGATAATGGATTCCCTCATCGTGGGCGCCAGCGTGGATGTGTTCAGGGCCAGCGGGCTGATACCGGCCCAGAGCGATTTTCTTGTGGACGTCGTCATGGTGATGGCGGGCTTTGGCGTCATGGGGCTGGCTTGCTGGCTCTATATGTCGGCGGGGCTGGGCTGCG
>CAYONL010000102.1:0-8048 GCA_964405305.1 uncultured Oscillospiraceae bacterium
AACGAGCGATGCGAAGCGCTACAAGCGAGCAGCGCGACTATGTTTCTGACCGGAAGACAGGAGACGCGGTACAGGAAAACGGCAACCCAAAATGATAGTTTTTTGCTATCTTTTAAAAAGGGCGTTCATCCGAAGGGGTTTAAGGGGGCGATCGGAAAGCCCCCTTTAAGATTCGCACTAACTTATAAACTGGGCGTTCATCCGAAGGGGTTTGTGCAGGAAGAAATAACGAGCGATGCGAAGCGCTACAAGCGAGCAGCGCGACTATGTTTCTGACCGACCAATCGGAATGCCCCTGATTTAAATGCGCCGCAGGCTCCTATTAAAACACAAACTTAAAAAATACCGCGCAGGTTGTCTTTCGGCGAAGAAAGATGACCGGCGCGGCCTTTTATGCGTCGATCTTTGGCGTCTGCTCCAGGGCGCGGCGGGTGAAGGCCTCCACGTCGAAGGAGGGCGGCGAGGACTTGAAGGCTGGGCCGTGGGCGCTTGTCTGGCGGCGGAGACAGAGCGTGTCCAGCTCCAGCCGGAACCTGCGGCGGCCGTGCTTTGTGCCCGGCTCGCAGCAAATAAGGCCGCTTTCCGCAAGCTCGCCCAGCGCGCGGGCAAACGCCTTTTCGCCCATGCCGCAGAGCGACGCCATCCGTCTCTCGTCCACCTCCACCTCCGGCGGCCAAAAAGCCCGGTTGAACACCGCCAGCAGTTGAAACCACAGCGTCTGGGCAAAGCTCGAGAGTGGGTGTGTCTCGTTCCAGGCGCCAAAATTGTTCATCAGGTCTATGTAAGTAGCTCCGCTCATGTTGTCCTCCTTTTTATGGAACAAATGTTCTTTGTGTACAGCGGCAGTATATCATATATTCCTCCGTAAATCAATAGTATTTTGAAAAATATTCTAATGAATTTGTGGGCGCGTAGAAAATATAGTTTTTCTAAGCGCGCCTATTTTTTTACTTCTCTTTCCGGTACGTCTCTTTATCTTTCTCTTTTTCTTTGTCTTTCTCTTTATATAAAAGGACAGGCGGCGGAGGAGGTGCCGCAGGCGGTCTCTGGTGGGTACGAAAGCGCTCCCCGGGAGAGTCCGCAGAAGAACCGCGGAACGTCCCGAGGGCGAAAAAAGCGCGGCGCAAAGCCGTTTGTCGCACATGCTGTAAACTAAGCAATAGTGTGTATAACACATTAAGTAAAAAATAAAACAAAATGCAGAATAATTTAAATAAAAGATGAAATATTATAGTATAAAATTTAAATAATTATTGACAACACAGTGTATAATACAGTATAATATTGGCGGATAAATGGAAAAAAGCGGCCTTTTTGCGGCGAAACGCCCGCGGCCGCTTTCTTTGTGGCATATCGCAAGCTGACAGACGGGAGGTGGGTCGATGCAGGAACACGGGGAGATAGTCGCGGGCCTTTCCTCAGAGCTGAGGCGCGGAACTGTGGTGCTCGGCGTGCTCACGCTGCTCACCCGGCCAACCTACGGCTGGTCGCTCATCTCGCAGATGGAGGAGATGGGCCTTCCCACCGACGGAAACACGCTTTATCCGCTGCTCCGCCGCTTGGAAAAGCAGGGGCTTTTGAAAAGCGAGTGGGAGACGGCGGGCACAAAGCCGCGCAAGTACTACATGATAACCGAGGAGGGCGATCTGGTGCGGCGGGAGCTGTCGGGCCAGTGGGTCTCCACGGTGCGGAGCATGAGCGGCATCCTCGGCATATGAAGCGGCGCAGGGCGCTGCAGGAGGTTTTGAGCACCGGCGAGGGACGTTTGCTTTTGCGGCGGGCCACGGCGGAGAACGGATTATCGGCCTATAAAGCAGCGCGGGACGCTGCAGCAAGTTTTGAGCACCGGCAAGGGACGTTCGCTTTTGCGGCGGGCCACGGCAGAAGGTAAACTGTCGGCCTATAAAGCGGCGCGGAACGCCACAGGAGGGTTTGAGCACCGGCAAGGGACGTTCGCTTTTGCGGCGGGCCTTTGCAGAGAACAGATTATCGGCATATGAAGCGGCGCGGAACGCCACAGCAAGTTTTGAGCACCGGCGAGGGACGTTTGCTTTTGCGGCGGGCCACGGCAGAAAACGGATTATCGGCATATGAGGGCGTATAAGACGCGCCGGAGTTTTTTTGAGCACTGAAAGGGGAGCGTGAGCATGAGCGTCAGGAGTTATGACACAACAATAATCGCAAAGACGGACGGCGTAAGGCTGGCCGCGACGGTGTATGAGCCGGAGGGGGAGCCGCGCGCTTTCCTACAGTTCGTCCACGGCATGGCGGAGCACAGAAGAAGGTACGACGAGGTCTGCCGTATGTTCGCGGAGGCCGGGTTCCTTGTGGCCATACACGACCTGCGGGGCCACGGCGATTCGGCGGCGGACGAGGCAAGGATTGGCTGGTTCGCGGAAAAGGACGGCTGGAACAGGGCGGTGGAGGACATCGGCGCGGTGGCCGACGCGGTCATGAGGACGCGGGAAGGCCTGCCGCGGGTGCTTTTTGGCCACAGCATGGGAACGATACTCTCCCGCTGCTACATCCAAAAGCACGACGGCGAGGTGGCGGCCCTGGTGCTTACCGGCGCGCCAAACCCCAACCCTGCGGCGAAACCGGGAAAGGCCATGGCCTCGCTCATCTGCGCCACCCGCGGTCAGTATTACCGCAGCCCGATGATGAACAGCATGCTGTTCGGCTCGTTCAATAAAAAAGTGAAGGACCCGCTGACGGAATTCGACTGGCTTTCGGTGAACGGCGAAAACGTTCAGCGGTATATTGAGGACCCCCTGTGCGGGTTCATGTTCACCGCGGCGGGCTACAGGGATATGCTGGGCGGCCTGATGCGCATGGCGGACGGCACGCTTTACAAGTGCGAAAACCCGGCTCTGCCCATACTGTTCGCGGCGGGCGAGTGCGACCCCTGCACCGGCGGAGAGGCCGGACTTACCGCCTCCATGGAGCTTTTAAAGAACGCGGGCTATAAAGATGTGACCCGTATCGTCTACCCGGGGCTGCGCCATGAGATACTTAACGAGCGCGAGCGCACCGCCGTGGTGGAGGATATAAATAACTGGATTACGGAGAAATTATGAGAACTGAAAACGAAAGCGAAAACCTGTCGGAGAGAGACAAGATAGCGGGGCGCAACTCCGTTATGGAGGCTTTGCGCGCCGGCCGGGATATAGACCGCATACTGGTCGCCAAAGGTGCGGAGGGGCTGGGCAAGCTCTACGCCATGGCGAAGGAGGCGGGCGTGCCCGTCAAGGAGGTAGCCCCGGTTAAAATTGAGGAGGAGGCGGCGGGCGCCAACGCACAGGGCGTGCTGGCCTACGCGGCGGCCCATGCCTACGCCGAGGTGGACGACATCTTCGCGCTGGCCAAAAGCCGGAACGAGCCGCCCTTTATCCTGATAGCCGACGGGCTGGAGGACGCCCACAACCTTGGCGCGATAATACGCACGGCGGAGTGCTGCGGCGTACACGGCGTGATAATCCCGAAAAGGCGGAGCGTGGGCCTCTCCTACGTGACCGCAAAGACCAGCGCCGGAGCCATAGAGTATGTGCCCGTGGCGCGGGTGGCCAACATCGCCCAGACCATAGACGACCTTAAAAAGCGCGGGCTATGGATTTTCGCGGCGGATATGGGCGGCGAAAGCTGGTGCGCGGCGGACATGACCGGGCCGGTGGGCCTTGTGGTCGGCGCGGAGGGCGAGGGCGTCGGCCGCCTTGTCAAAGAGAAGTGCGATTTTATCGTTTCGCTTCCCATGAGGGGGAAGATAGAGTCGCTCAATGCGTCGGTGGCGGCCTCGGTGGTAATGTATGAGGCGGCGCGCCAGCGTTTGGGCATAAAAGCAAGGAATTAGCCCAAGGCCGGGAAGGCGCCCGCGAGGGAGAGACGGGCGACGGCCTGAAAGGAGACAGATATGGCGAAAGGATATACAGTCGACGGCATACTTGACGAGATAAAGCGGAAAAAGGAGAGGGAGGCGGCCGAAGCGCAGCCGCAGTACCGGCCCCAGCCGCAGTACCAGCAGCCGCCGCAGTACGCCCGACAGGAGCAGGAGGCGTCGCCGCCGGCGCGGCAGCCCTACGCCGGACAGGGCGACTTTTTCGAGCAGCGCCGGAGCGGAGCGCCGCAGTCCCCGCCGGTGGAGAGGGTGCCCACCTACTCGCCGGAGCGGCACGGCGCGGACCCCATGACGGAAAACTCCCGCAACAGCCTTTACAACACGCTCAACGAGTATTTCGGCAAGGACAGCCAGACCTGGGTCAACCAGGGCGCGAAAAGGCAGCGCCCGGCGCAGCAGCCGGCGCAGCAGCCTGTTTCCCGCCCGGCAAGTCCCGCAAGGCAGCCGGCGCAGCAGCCCGCCGCCCGCCCGGCAAGCCCCGCAAGGCAGCCGGCACAGCAGCCCGCCGCCCGCCAGCCCGCGCCAACTCAGGCTGCCGCTCCGGCCGAGACGCCGAAGCAGGAGAGACAGGGTGGCTTTCGGGTGACGATACCGGCGGAGGACGCGGCCATGGCCCGCCCGGAGGAGGGGTACAGCATGTCGGCGGTGGCGGAAAAAGCGCCCCTGCCGCCCAAGCCGAGAACGGAACCTCCGCGTCAGGCCCGGCGCTCCGACGAACAGAAGCGCGGCTTCAACGTGACGCAGCCTATAGAGGAGGCCGTGGCGGAGGAACCGCTTACCGCCTCCACAAACCCGCAGCTTTACAAGGATTTCGTAAACCGCCGCCAGAACAAGGTGGAGGAGTTTATGCATCAGGTGCGGGAGCCCACAGAGGGCGGCCTGCAGATTCCGGAGGAGGCCAGGCGGCCCAGACAGCAGGCAGCGCAGGAGCAGGCCCCGGCCGGCCCTGTGCAGAGCGCGCCGATAAAGCCCACAAAGGTGAAATTCGCCAAAGAGAAAAGCAACAGCGAGGTGGCCGCCGGACTTGTGGCTGGCAACGCCTACGAGCAGGACGAGCCGGACGACTATATGGAGCCATCCCAGGCCACAGCCGTTCAGAAGGACCTGTCGGGCGTGCGCTTCGGCCTCATAATGCGGCTGGCTTTGACGGGAGCGCTGTTTTTGGCCTCCCTCGCGCTGGCACTTTCGCCGGTGCTGGGTTACGCGCTGCCCTCGCCGTTTGACTACAACACGGAGAACATCGTGTTCCCGATAACGCAGCTGGCCCTCGTCTGCGTGGCGGCGCTCATCTGCAACGTGACGGTGGGAGGCGGGATAATCTCGCTGTTCAAGCTCCACGCCACGAACGACAGCTATGCCGCCGCCGCCGTGCTGGGAGCCGTGGTGCTGGGCGTCTCCTTCGTGCTTGCGCCGGATAAGATGGCCGCGGGCGGAGAGAACCTGTATTTTCCGCTGGCCATACTGTCGCTTGTGTTCAACACCGTGGGCAAGCTGCTGATGATGAGCCGGATAAGCGCTAACTTCGACGAGCTTATAAAGCCGGGCGAAAAGTCCGCGCTGCTGCCCGTTCACAACAGGGAGCTGGCCCGGGAGCTGACCGGGCAGACCGACGAGGTGCCGCGTTTCTGCTGCAGCGCAAAGGCCGGTTTCTTCACGGGCTTCCTCGACCTGTCCTACAGGGAGGACGCCACCGACGGCATCTCCAAAATAGTCGCGCCCATAGCCGTAATAGGATCGATAGTGGCGGCGGGCATCTCCTTTTTCTTTACCGGGAGCATACACACCAGCGTGGTGGGTCTTTCCGCGGCGCTGATCGTGGCGGCTCCGCTTTCCGCAACGATAGCGGGCAACTTCCCTGTGCTGCGCGCCTGCAAACGGCTCAACCGGGATGGGACGGTCATGGCGGGCGGCTACACGGCGGAGACCTTTGCCGAGGCCGACAGCATACTGCTGGATATAGACGACATCTTCCCGGACGGGAGCATAACGCTCCACGGCATAAAGACCTTCGCCCAGGGCCGGATAGACGAGGCCATACTTGACGCCGCCTCCGTCATCTGCTCCACCCGCAGTACGCTGGGCAGCATATTTATAAATGTTGTGCAGGGCGACAGGAGCCTGTTGCGGCCAGCGGACACCATAGTCTACGAGGACGGCATGGGCCTTTCCGCCTGGGTCAACTCAAAGCGCGTGCTCATAGGCAACCGCGAGCTGATGATGAACCACGGTGTGGAGATACCCTCCCGCGACTACGAGGAAAAGTACGTGGGCGGCGGACGGGACATACTCTATCTCTCCAACTCCGGCGAGCTGACGGCCATGTTTGTGCTCAGCTACCACGCCGACGAGGAGGTCAAGCGTTCGCTGGATATCTTCGCCCGCCGTGGCGTAAAGCTTGTCATCAACTGCACCGACCCGAACATCACGGTGGACAAGCTTGCCGCTCTCTTTGACTTCCCGGTGGAGCACCTGAAAATCCTCTCCTCAAAATACCAGCCCCAGTGCAGCGAGCTTACCCGCGAACGGGAAAAAGCGCCCGCCGCCGCCGTATACAACGGCAAGCTGTCCCAGCTCTCCGACATACTGGGCGCGTCCGGCTCCGTGCGTCAGGCCTGTTTCTTAAACATGCTGCTGGAGATCGTGGGCGTGGTGCTGGGCTTCATCATGGTGGTGTTCTTCCTTTTCACCGACAGCATGGGGAGCCTGGGGCTTGTTCCGCTGTTATTGTATCAGCTTTTCTGGGCGGCGGCCGTGATGGTGGTCACGCTGCTGCGGAAAGCCGTTTGACACGACGCTCTCATATCCTTTCTCCTTTCAATAATCATAATAAAAAGCCGCGCAGGTCATCTTTCTTTGCTGAAAGACAATCTGCGCGGTGTTCTTATATAATGATTTGTAATTGATAGATTGGCTTTTTAAGTTGTGTCTCCGACGGATTTTTATTTAGGGGCTTTCCGATCGCCCCTAAGACCCTTCGGCCGCCCGCTTTATAAATTAGTGCGAAATCTATTTTTTGGAGAAACTGTCTCCTGTCTCCTGACGCCTGACGCCTGACGCCTGTCTCCTGACGCCTGTTTCCTGACTCCTGACGCCGCAGGCGGCGCGGGAATGAAAGCCCCCTTGAAAAGATTTCTCTAACTTATGAAGTGGGCATCCGAAGGGGTCTAAGGGGGCGATCGGAAAGCCCCCTTAATAAGAATGCGCCGCAGGCTACTACTTGATTTTAGCAATTGATCAGCGGTCACTTAAATCTGTCAGAGCTGCGACAGCAGGTACTCCATGTAGCTGGCGTAATGGGCAAAGACAATGCCCGGCTCCTGCAGCTCGGGACACCAGCGCTTGACCCACTCAAGGCTGACAAAGCCGTTGTAGCCGTGTTTTTTCATGACCCGCAGAGCGTCGAAAACCGGCACGTCGCCGCAGCCCAGCATCCTGTAGGACACGGCCCCGTCGCTCATAACGGAGTCCTTGACATGGAGATAGCGTACCCGGCGGCCAATGTTTTCGAAGGTCTCCTCCGGCGTCTCGCCAAAAAAGCGGTAAGGGTGGTGTATATCCCACAGCACGCCGGAATTGCCCTCAGGTACATCGGCCATAAAGTCGCGCAGCACCGCCGAATCAGCCAGCACGCCGTTCGTCTCAATGTCCACATGGACGCCGTGGCCCTTTAACTCGGCGTAGTTCGTAAGCTCGATATAAAGGCGCTTTGCCTGGTTGAGGTCGGTCTTTTCCGGCTGTGGTTTGCCGGAGCACATGACACGCACATCCCGCGCGCCGACAGCGCCCGCCAGATCTATGTAGGCCATGGCCTCCGCCATATATTTTTCCGGCTCGGTTATGCCCAGGCAGGCCCCGCTGGTCAGCATGGAAAAGCTCATGCCCGCGTCCAGCATGCGGCGAAGGGTGGCGGCCCTGTTTTCCGGAAGAAAGGGCTTAGCCAGCGGCGCGAACATGACGTCCTCAAGTCCGCGCACCTCTATGCCGTCCATGCCTATGTCTTTGGCGGAGGCGAAAACCTCGTCCCAGCTCCAGCCCGGACAGCCCAGCGTAGAAAATGCAAGCTTCAAATAAAATCCTCCTTAGCGCGTCAGTTGCGGCCACCCGCCCCATAAGCGTAGTCGTAATCAAAGCCCTCGGTGGAGCTGCCGCTGCCGTC
>CAYONL010000103.1:0-8019 GCA_964405305.1 uncultured Oscillospiraceae bacterium
CAGGCGGCGCGGGAACGATAGCCCCTAAATAAAAATGCGCCGCAGGCTCCTACTTTAATTTTGGCAATTATTCAGCGGCTACCTATGGGATACAGCAGGTCGTGGTCCACCGGCGTGTAGAAAAGGCGCTTTATCCCGTCCCTGTCCTTCGCCGCCGCCAGCGCCCACATGAGCTTCGTCACCGCGGCCTCCAGCGTCATGTCGTAGGCTTCTATAAGGCCGTAGCGCTCCTTTATCTCGTGCCCCACCTTGTAAATGGTCATATCGCTGCCCTCGTTCGGAACCTGCGTCGTCATGACTATGGTGCGGCCCAGGCTCTGCCACTTCGCTATCTCGTCAAAAAAGTGGTACTGCTCATGGTACGGAACGCCGCCGGCGCCGTAGCTCTCTATAACCACCGCGTCGCACTTTTCCAGCATGTAGGAGAGTATCTCCGCGCTGGTCCCCGGAATCAGCTTGAGCAGCGCCACCCGCTCGTCTATGGCGCGGTAAAAGGTGGGCGTCTCCGGCCCGTGCCGCTCGATATAGGGCAAAATGCGCCCGTCCTGTATGATGGCGAGGTAGGGGTAGTTGATGCTGGAAAAGGCGTTATAGCTCTTTGTCCGGGTCTTTTTCGCCCGGGTGCCGAGTATGACCTTGCCATCGAAAACTATCTGCACGCCCCTTGCGCCGGAGTAGGCGGCGTAGCGGAAGGCGTCGGACAGGTTCGTTTTCGCGTCGGTCACGGGCAGGTCGATGGGCTTTTGCGCGCCGGTGACGACGATGGGCTTGGGCGAGTCCGGCACAAGGTAGGACAGGGCCGCCGCCGTGAACGCCATAGTGTCCGTGCCGTGGCAGATGACAAAGCCGTCGTAGTCGCCGTAGCTCTCCTCTATGGCGCGGGCCATGAGCAGCCAGTGCTCCGGCAGGATGTTCGTGGAGTCCAGATTCAAAAGCTGGCGCGTGTCGAACCGGCAAAAGCCCGCCACCTCGGGCACGTAGTCCATAAGCTCGGCGGAGGTGAGCACCGGCGTGAGGCCGGAATCCGTCTGCCGGCTGGCGATGGTGCCGCCGGTGGCCAGCATGAGTATCTTTTTCAAAGGCAAGGCCGCCCTTCGTTATTTTTCAGCGTATAGTATAGCACTTTTTTGGCCGCAATAAAACAGGGACGCCGAAACGCCCCTGTAAACTGTTGACAAAGTGTATTCCGCCATTTCCAATAAAATTAAAAACGGCTTTATAATAAGATTTTTGTATGTTCCCCCGCCGGAGGCGGGGGAACATACGGAATTTGTCACACTTTGACAGGGACACCGAAGCGTCCCCTGTCAGCCGACCGCGGGGCCGGAGCTATACTCTTGTAAAGCTGAGGGCGTCGGAGCCGTCCGGATATTCCAGCGTGAGGCCGTTTTTGCCGTTTTTGATTATATAATAGGCTAACGAGTCGCCGGTGGACCAGTGGATGACGAGAAAGCCCTCGGGGCTGAACGTGTAGGTCGTGGTGCCAAGCTGGTACTCCACGTCCCAGTCGCCGGTGTTGAAGGTGGAGAGGTCGTCCATGACGCCGGGGGTGGCCCAGCCCAGCTTGCAGGTGCCGTCGTCGAAAAACTTGAAGTAGCGGTAGGTGCCGTCGCTAAAAGGCTTTTGCGAGAGCCAGGTGCCGCTGCATAAAAACTGCGCGCCCACCTTTGCCGGGGCCTGATACACCGGCTGGGAGGAGCTTTCGCTGCTGCTTTCCGAGGTTTCGGAGGAGGACTCGGAGGACGACGGGCTTTCGGAGCTTTCGCCGCTGCTTTCCGAACTTTCGGAGGAGGGCTCCGGCCCAGGGGTCGGCTCCGGCTCGGACTGCGACAGAGAGGAGGACTCGGTCTGGGGGGGCACGGTTTCCTTCGCCGGGGAGAGCAGCAGCACGGCCAGCACGATAACGGCCACCAGCAGCACGGCCAGAGCGACGACGAGCGCGATGACCTTGCCGCCCGGGCCTTTTTTAGGCTGGTTCGGGGAGGCGTACTGCGGCGCGGGGCTGTATGCGGGCGGGGTGGGCGCGGCGCTTGCGGTCAGGTGGTTTCCGCATTTCGGACAGAAGGCGCTGCCATCCGGCAAATTGGCGCCGCATTTGTTGCAAAACATAAAAAACCCTCCAATCTGCTGTTACAAAAACATCGCTGTCAACATGAAAATATTAGCACAATCTGACATGAATATCAATATGAAAATGTGCCTCCGGCGCGTTTGTCAATGAAAAACCGCGCTCAGTCCCCCTCGTAAATTATGCCGCTCCGCTTTATGGCGTCCAGAGCCTTCGCCATGGCGTCCTCGTCCTGAACAAGGGCCATGCGCACCCGGCCGCGCCCGCCCGGCCCAAAGGCGTCGCCAGGCGTGACCATGACGCCGGTGCGGGAGACAAGGGCCTTTGCAAAGCCTGTCGGATCCTTCCAGCCGCCGGGCAGCCTTGCCCAGACGAACATGGTGGAGGCGCTGCGTGCCACGCCCCAGCCTATGGAGGACAGCCCGTCGCAGAGGAAGTCGCGCCGGCGCTGGTAGGCGGCCCGGGTGGCGGCAACGCAGCTCTGGTCGCCGGAAAGGGCGGCTATGGCGGCCCGCTGCACCGGAAGGAACATGCCGTAATCCATGTTGGATTTGAGCAGGGAAAGGCGGCGCACCACCTCCGGGTTCCCGAGGCAGAAGCCTATCCGCGCTCCGGCGAGGCCGTAGGTCTTTGACAGGGAGTTGAATTCCACGCCCACGTCCTTCGCACCCTCGTAGGCGAGAAAGCTGCCGGTGGTCCTGCCGTCGAACACCAGCTCGTTGTAGGCGTTGTCGTGGACGACGATTATGTCGTACCGTTTTGCGAAGGCGATGAGCTTTTTGTAAAACTCCGGCGGGGCCAGCGCCGTTGTGGGGTTGTTGGGGTAGGAGACGACCATCATTTTGGCCTTGCGCGCCGTCTCCTCAGGTATGGCGTCGAAGTCGATGAGCCAGCCGTTTTCCTCCCGCATGGGCATGAGGGAGAGCGCGGCCTCGGCTATGCGCGGGCCGTCGGAAAAGACCGGGTAGCACGGGTCCGGCACCAGCACGGTGTCGCCCCTGTCCGCCGCGACCATGGCTATGTGGGCCAGGCCCTCCTGAGTGCCGAGCAGACTCATCACCTCCGTGGCCGGGTCGAGCGACACGCCAAAGCGGCGGGCGTACCACCCGGCGGCCGTCTCTTTTAAAGCCATGGTGTCCTTTATGGCGTAGACGTAGCTTTTCGGGTCGGCGGCGGCGTCGGTCATCGCCTTTATGATGTGGGGAGCGGGCGGAATGTTCGGCGAGCCCACGGAGAGGTCGCACACCGGCCGGCCCTCGGCCACGCGGCTGTTTTTTACGTCCAGCAGCTCGGCAAAAATGCCGGTGCCAAAGACGTCGAGACGTTCGGAAAAATTCATATATCACACCTGCCACGAAATAATATACAGAAAGAATAGCACCATTCGCAGAAAGATACAATACCACCGGGAAAACGCCGGTAAATTATACAGAAAAGGGCGGGGCGGGGCGTTTTGGCGCGAAAGAGGGCGACGGAAGCCGTATTGAAAAAGGCCGGGGGGTTGGCTATAATAAACATATATACAGATCGGGCGGCGTTTTTTCAGCAAAGCCGCGGTCATAAACCGATAAAAAAGGAGTCTCAGCATGAAATTTAACGACATGAAGTACGAGCGTCCCGATGTCTCCGCCGCCTGCGCGGAGTTTGACAGGCTGGCCGGGCGGTTCATCGCCGCCGCCACGTTTGAGGAGGCGGAGAGCGCCTTCCTTGAGTACGACCGGCTGAAATACCACATCGAGACCATGTTCACCCTGTCCTACATCCGCCACACCATAAACACACAGGATGAGTTTTACAGCGCGGAAAACGACTTTCAGGATGAGAGCGAGCCGCTGCTGAAGGAGCCGGACATGAAGTGGTCGCGGGCGCTGTTGGCCTCGCCCTTCCGCCCGGAGCTTGAGAAAAAGTACGGCAAGCTGATGTTCACCAATCTGGAGCTGGAGCTAAAGACCTTCAAGCCGGAGATAATTCCGGAGCTTCAGGAGGAGAACCGCCTTGTCTCGGAGTACATCAAGCTCTACGCCTCCGCCCAGGTGGAGTTTGAGGGCGGCGCCTACACCATAAGCCAGCTTACGCCTTTTAAAGAGGACGCCGACGACGAGCGCCGCCGCGCCGCGTGGAGGGCGGACGGAAGCTGGTGGCTGGCCCACGGCGAGGAGTTTGACCGCATATACGACGATCTGGTCCGCGTGCGCACCGGCATAGCGAAAAAGCTGGGGTACGAGGGCTATGTCGAGCTGGGCTATTACCGCATGACCCGCAACAGCTACGACAAGCGGGACGTGGAGAAGTTCCGCGAGGCCGTTGTGAAATATCTGGTGCCGGTGGCGGAGAAGCTCTATAAGGACAAGGCCGCGCGCACGGGCGTGCCGTATCCGCTCTCCTACGCCGACGGAAACCCCATGTTCAGATCCGGCAACGCCAAGCCCTTCGGCACGCCGGACGATATTTTGGCCCACGCCAAAAAGTTTTACCACGAGCTTTCGCCGGAGACCGCCGAGTTCATCGACGTCATGTTCGACGGGGAGCTGATGGATGTGCTTTCCCGCAAGGGCAAGGCCGCCGGCGGCTACGAGACGGAGATACACGACTACAACTGCCCGTTCATCTTCGCGAACTTCAACGGCACCGCGGGCGACGTGGAGGTCATGACCCACGAGGCGGGCCACGCCTTCGCCAGCTACACCGTGCGGAACCTTGTGCCCATCTGCAACCAGCACCCGACCCAGGAGTCCTGCGAGATACACTCCATGAGCATGGAGTTCTTCGCCTGGCCGTGGGAGGAGGGCTTTTTCGGCGACCAGACGCTGAAATTCAAGTACAGCCACCTGGCCGGCGCGCTGCAGTTCATACCCTACGGCTGCATGGTGGATCACTTCCAGCACGAGGTGTACGAGCACCCGGAGCTGACGCCCGAGGAACGCCACGAGGTTTGGAAGCGCCTGACCGCCGTCTACATGCCGTGGATAAGGCTGGGCGAGGTGCCGTTTTACGGCGACGGGCGCGCATGGCAGCGTCAGCTCCATATCTACGAGGTGCCGTTCTACTATATCGACTACTGCCTGGCCCAGACGGTGGCGCTGGAGTTTTGGGCGCTGATGCAGAAGGACAGGCGGGACGCCTGGAACCGCTACTACGACCTTGTAAAGCTGGGCGGAACACAGAACTTCAGCGGGCTTGTGGAGGCGGCAAAGCTCCCGACTCCCTTTGGCGACGGTGCGCTGAAAACCGTGGCGGACGCCGCTATGGAGTGGCTGGACAACGCGGATGTTTCGTCGCTGAAATGATTTTCGCCCCTTCGGACTGCACATTTTTTAGATAGCAAATTTCCTTTATATAATAAGTAGAGGCATCCGCCCTAAGGATAAAAATTTTCACTAAATAATGAGGCGTTCGTCCGAAGGGTATTATAGGGGCTATCGTTCTCGCGCCGCCGTGAAACTTACTTTATCTTATAAATAGGGCATCCGTCCGAAGGGGCTCGCGTTCCCGCGCCGCCTGTGGCGGAGAAAGCGGGGGCGTGAGCAGGAAGAAATACAGAGCGATGTGAGCGAACAGCGAAACAGCGCGACTATGTTTTTGACCGTACATGCCCCCTTAATATAAATGCGCCGCAGGCACCTCTAAAAAGCCAATCTATCAATTACAAATAATCAAACAAAAACACCGCACAGGTTATCTTTCTTCGCTGGAAGACAGTCTGCGCGGTCTTTTTAAGGTTTGTGTTTATAAGATGTGTCGGCTGCGCCGACGGATTTAAATCAGGGGCATTCCGCTGCCCCTGAAACCCTTCGGTGCCCACCTAATAATTTAGAGAAAATTTCTCAAAAGGAAATAACGATTGCCCCCTTGAAGATTAACACTAACTAATAAAGTTGGCGTCCGTCCGAAGGGTATTATAGGGGCGAACGGAAAGCCCCTATTTAAAAATCGTCCGCGAAGCGGACACCTCTTAAAAAGCAAACTTTTCAAAACCGCGCGGGTTAGCTTTCTTCGCTGAAAGACAGTCTGCGCGGTCTTTTTAAGGTTTGTGTTTATAAGATGTGTCGGCTGCGCCGACGGATTTAAATCAGGGGCATTCCGCTGCCCCTGAAACCCTTCGGACGAACTTCTCTATTTTAAAGCTTTGAAATATTAAAATTAACTCTAAATTTTGAATAGGGTGGCCGAAGGATAAACAAGGGCGAACGGAAAGCCAGCGCGGTATACCATAGCCGCCGCAAACGCGCAAAAAGCCGGGAGGTCACGATAAAAGTGACGTTCCCGGCCTTATATTTTCGGATGGAAAATCCGGCGCGTTTCGGGCGCTATTTTTTTCTTGGATACGGGCGGCGCTCGTCGGTCAGGTCCAGCAGATAATCTATGCTGGTGTCATAAAACACGGCCAGCTTGATGAGCGCCGGAATAGGGATATTGAGGTTCCCCAGCTCGTAGTCCGAATAGGTGGTCTGGTGCACCTGAAGGCATTCGGCAAGCTGTTTTTGGTTTAGGTCCCGGTCCTCCCGCAGGTTGCGCAGCTTCTCAAACATGTCATCACCTCACGAACAGTATCGCGCAAGGGAATATACCTTATTAATTTTTAAGGGTATTTCCCTTAAAAACGATTGCTGTTATGGGTTCAAGATATAATTTAAGGTATCTTTAACAATTTATAAATAAACGTTAAAGAGAGCCTTTAAATTTAAAATTAAAGACTAATAATTTTAAGGAGGATATCAAATGAACTTCAAGCGTTTTC
The DNA here is from genome assembly GCA_964405305.1 of uncultured Oscillospiraceae bacterium. Lineage (GTDB taxonomy): Bacteria > Bacillota > Clostridia > Oscillospirales > Ruminococcaceae > UMGS1668. The sequence goes on from CAYONL010000103.1 coordinate 6,807, forward strand.
TTGCCATCCTGCTTGCGGCCGTGATGTGCGTTTCACTGGCTGCCTGCACAGGCGGTACGGAGCAGCCCTCCCAGAGCAGCGAATCTGCGTCTGAGAGCGCGTCCGAGCCCGTTGCCGAGGATGGAAGCACTCCTCTGGTCGTGGCCGAGGGTGCGTTCAGCGAAAAATTCAGCCCCTTCTTTGCGGATACAGTGTATGACAACGAGGTCTGGTATATGACCGCTGTTATACAGCTTCTCACCACCGACCGCGCCGGCGCCATTGTTTACAACGCCATAGAGGGCGAGACCCACAACTACAACGGCACCGACTATCTGTACACCGGCCCGGCGGATGTGTCCGTTGTCCAGAACGACGACGGCACCACCACCTACACCATCAAGATCCGTGACGACATCAAGTTCTCCGACGGCGAAGTTGCCGACGCGGACGATATCATCTTTACTTACTATGTGTTCCTGGATCCGGCTTACGTTGGTTCCACCACGCTGAGCTCCTACGATATCGTTGGCCTCAAGGCCTATCAGGCAAACAACAGCCTCGCCGAGGATGTTGACATTGCTGGCGGTCTTGCCAATCTTGCCAACGACACCGAGCTGCAGCAGGCCATCATCGACGGCGTCATCACTCCTACCCTCACCAGTGAGCTGGAGTGGACCCGTTCCCTGTACGGCAACGCGGACTATGCTTCCTACACCGAAGCGTATCCGGAAAACAAGGATCTGTTTGCCGCTTTCTACAGCAAGGATGAAGCCTATGATTCCACCACTGTTGCGGACGAAGCCACCGTGCTTGCCGACATTATAGCCCAGTACGGCTATGATTACGAAGCTCTGGGCAGCGCCTACGCCGGCGACAAAGCCTACTTCAACACCGACGTCAACGCCATCGCGCAGGATATACTTCTGCCGCGTCTGGGCGAGGGCGAGCCTGTGCCGAACATCTCCGGTATCAAGAAGATAGACCAGCAGACTGTTTCCGTGACCACCAATGGTTACGAAGCTCCTGCCATCTACTCCATCTGCGCGATTCCTCTGGCTCCTATGCACTACTACGGCGATGCCGCCAAGTATGACTACGACAACAATATGTTCGGTCACGACTTTGGCGATCTGTCCATAGTCGAGAGCAAGACCACCACTCCTATGGGCGCCGGCCCCTACAAGTTCATCGAGTACAAAGACAAGGTTGTCTACATGGAAGCCAACGAGAA
>CAYONL010000104.1:0-7813 GCA_964405305.1 uncultured Oscillospiraceae bacterium
TATAACGTCTATGTTGCATTTTGGGTCGGTCAATAGCTGCCCCTCAAACCATATCTCGCCGGCGGTGGGCCGCTCCAGCATGTTCAGGCAGCGCAGGAAGGTGGATTTGCCGGAGCCGGACGGGCCTATCACCACGACCTTTTCGCCCTTTTCGATGTGCTGATCTATGCCTTTCAGCACCTCGTTGTCCCCAAAGTGTTTTTTAAGATCTTTAATGACTATCACTCTTGCGCAGCCTCCTTTCAAATTTGTTCAGCAGCCAGCTTAGGAACATGACCATGAGCAGGTAGATCAGCGCCGCGCCGACCAGCGGCATGAACGCCTGGAAGGTGACCGCCTGAATGTTTATGGCGGCTTTCGTCAGGTCGCGCAGTCCGATGACGGTGACGATGGAGGTCTCCTTTAAAAGCGCGATCAGCTCGTTGCCCAGCGCGGGCAGGATGTTCTTTACAGCCTGCGGGATGATTATGTGGAGCATGGTGGTGGAGTAGCCGACGCCAAGGCTGCGGCCCGCCTCCATCTGTCCCTTGTCTATGCTCATTATGCCGGAACGCACGATCTCGGCCACATACGCGCCGGAGTTTATTCCAAAGGTGAGCACGGCCACGAAGACGAGGTTCCGCGTTGAGAGCAGTATCACGAAGTTCATGATGAGCAGCTGGACCATGACCGGAGTACCGCGGATTACGGTGATATAAAGTTTGCAGATGCCGTTAAAGAAGTTGAGCAGGCGCTTGCCAAACGCGGAGCGGATATCCGCCTGGTCATGGGCCGAACGGACGGTGGCGACTATGACGCCGAGAAAAACGCCTATGAGCAGCGCCAGCGCCGCAACCTCCAGCGTTATGCCGACGCCCTTGAGCACGGACAGCCACCGGTCGTCGGCTATGAAGCTTTGCGTGAACTGGAAAACGATGTCTTCCCACCACGCCGAGGCTGCCTCAAAAAACCCCGTAAAATACTCTGAGAACATTACTTTCCTCCGTATACACGCTTTGACAGGGGCGGCGCAAAGCTCCGCCCCTGTCTGACAAATTAAAACTATTTTACTGGGCTTTGATGTATTTGTCCACTATGGCCTTTACGCTGCCGTCGGCGATGAGCTCCTCAAGGGCGGCGTTGACTTTATCCAGCAGCTCGGTGTTCTCTTTGGCGATGCAGATGGCGTAATCCTCCTCGGCGTAGCTGGTCTCAAGGATGGACAGCCCGGTGTTGGCGGCCACGAAGGATTTGGCGGGCTCGTTGTCTATGACGACGCAGTCAACTTTGCCGGAGACAAGGGCCTGAACGGCATTGGCGCCGCTGGTGTACGCTATGACGTGCTCCGCGCCGAAGTCACTTTCGCAGTAGATCTGGCCGGTGGTGCCCTCCTGGGTGCCGATCATGTAGTTGCCTATGTCGTCCACGCTCTTTATTTCGGAGCCCTCCTTGACGATGACGACCTGCACGCCGGTAGCGTAGGAGGTGGTGAAGTTGACGTTGGCAAGGCGCTCCTCGTTGACGGTCATGCCGGCCATGCCCATGTCGGCCTTGCCGGTCTGAACGGCGGTGATGATGCTGTTGAAGTCGATATCCTGTATCTCAAGGGTCATGCCGAGCTTCTCGGCGATCAGGGCGGCTATCTCGGCGTCGATGCCGACGATCTTTTCGCCCTCCATGTACTCATAGGGCGGGAAAGCGGCGTTGGTGGCCATGACGAGCACGTTGTCGCCGGTGGGTTCGGCTGCGGGCTCGGAAGCGGATCCGGATGCGGATTCAGAAGGAGCGTCGCTGGCGGGTTCGGAAGAGGGAGCGACGGATTCGCCGCCCTGGGCGCCGCAGCCCGCAAGAGCCAGACAAAGCAGGAGAGCAAGTACGAGAGCTGTAAGTTTTTTCATTTTGTTTTCCTCCATTATTGAATAAAGATTCAAGGATTGTTCGGCGTTGTTACTGCCAATGAGTTTATTATATGCATAAAAATGAGAAAATCAAGTGTTTTGATGAAATAATATGCAGAGAATTTTATGTTTATACGCTTTTCACAAAAATTGTCACCGCGGCCGCCGACAACAGTGCAAAAAAACACGCCGTCCGTTAGGCGGCGGGCGGCATTTTCATATAAGAGCTGGCGCTAAGGGATAAGGCCGGGATCACAGCCCGTAAAACGCGCAGGCCGCCGTCATGTCCTCTGGCAGGGGGCTTGTAAGCTCGAGCGCCCGCCCCGTGACGGGATGCGTAAACGACAGCCGGGAGCGATGGAGCGCCTGACGGCGGATAGCCTCGCTGTCGCCGCCGTAAAGCTCGTCTCCGGCTAGGGGTGCGCCCACATAGGAAAAATGGACGCGGAGCTGGTGGGTGCGGCCCGTCTCCGGCTTCGCAAGAACGAGGCAGCGGCCGCCATTTTCGCGCAAAACGCGGTAGTGGGTGACGGAGGGGCGGCCGTTTTCGCAGACAAAGCGGCGCCGCAGCTCCGGGTCGCGGTCCTCTATGGGGGCGTCTATGGTCCCCTCAAGCGGGAAGGGTACGGCGCAGAGCAGGGCCAGGTATTCCTTATTTATATACGAATCAGTAAGCGCCTGAGCCGAGCGGGCGTTTTTGGCGGCCAGGACAAGGCCGGAGGTATCCTTGTCGAGCCTTCCGAGTATGCGGAACCGGCTTCCGGGACAGTGGGCGGCGTAAAAGTTCGCCAGCGTGTCGTCCGGGTGGCCCTTCGCGGTGTGGCAGGCTATGCCGGCGGGCTTGTCGAAGACGATGATGTCGTCGTCCTCGTAAACTATCGGAACGGCGAGGTCGGCGCGCGGCGTCTCAAACCCGGCGCTGTCGAAAAGCCGAACGGTGAGCACCGCGCCGGTGCGCAGCCTGTCTATGGTGCGTATGGGTTCCCCGTTCAACAGCAGGGAGGCCGGCTCGTGCCGCATCCTGACTATGGACGAGTAGGAGTAGCCCATGTCGCGGCGCAGAAAGTCGCAGGCGCGCTTGTTTGCGCCGGAGTCGGGAACGGTGTAGCAAAGCTCCCGGCAGAGCTTCTTTTCGTCAGCCATCGTCTTTTTTTAACAGGTCGCGTATTTCGGTCAGCAGCTTGACCTCATCGCTGGGTTTAGGCGCGGCGGGCTTGGCGTCGTCCTTTTTGCGGCGCAGGCGGTTTACGCCGCGCACAAACAGGAACACGCAGAAGGAGACGAGCAGAAAATTGACCACGCTTTGTAAGAACGCGCCGTAAAGGATGGCCACCTCGGGCGCGTCGCCGGCGGCCTCAGTGAGCACGATCTTGAGCGCGGAGAGATCTATCCCGCCTATCAGCTTGCCGATGGCCGGGGTTATGACGTCGTTCACAAGGGAGCTTACGATGGCGGTAAACGCGGAGCCGACTATTATGCCGACGGCCATGTCCAAAACGCTGCCGCGGGAGACGAACTCTTTAAATTCCGCGAAAAATCCTTTTTTTTCATCCGGCATGGATAACACCTCCAAAAAAAACAGGCCGGCGCGGCTATGGCGTTCGGCCTGTCAGATATTATAGCACTCGCGGCGCTTTGGCGCAATGCTCAGGTGTTTTTGCGCCAGACGGAGGGAGACAGGAGCATCACCATGGGGAATATCTCCAGACGGCCCAGCAGCATGGACAGGGACAGCGCGAGCTTGGACACCCAACTGAATATTGAGTAGTTGCCCATGGGCCCCACGGCGCCGATACCGGGGCCGATGTTGTTAAAGCAGGCCACCACGGCGGTCAGCGAGGTCTCCAGCTCATACCCGTCCATGGCGACGATGAGGGTGGCTATCAGCGTTATGCACATGTACGCCGAGGTGTATATGGCGACGCCGTGGCGGGTATCGGTATCCACCGGGCGGCCCTCAAACTTGATGGATTTCACCTTGTGGGGGTGGAGCATCTGATCCATGGAGCGGAACAGGCTTTTTATAAGGATGATGGCGCGGGAAACTTTCAGTCCGCCGGCGGTGGAACCGGCGCAGGCGCCGATGATCATCATAAAGACGAGCAGCGTGCGCGAAAAGTTGGGCCACAGGTCGAAGTCGGCGGTGGCAAAGCCGGTCGTCGTCATAACGGAGGCCACCTGAAACGCCGCGTAGCGCACGGATTTTCCCACAGTTTCATACAGCGGCAAAATGTTGACCGTTATCATGGCGACGGCGGCGGCGTAAAGCCCGAAATAGACCCGCAGCTCCTCGCTTTTAAGCGCGTTTTTGAACTGCCGCAGCAGAACGAGGTAGTACAGGTTGAAGTTGACGCCGAACAGCATCATGAAGATGGTTATGACCCAGTCTATATACGCGCTGTCGTAGGCGCCCACACTGGCGTTTTTGATGGAGAAGCCGCCCGTTCCCGCGGTGCCCAGCGAATGGATTATGCTGTCAAACAGCGGCATGCCCCCGCACAGCAGAAAAATTATTTCCAGCACCGTGAGCCCGCCGTATATGGCGTAAAGTATCGCGGCGGTGGAGCGGGATTTCGGCGTCAGCTTTCCTACAGACGGGCCGGGGACCTCCGCCCGCATGAGATACATGGAGTGGTCGGAAAACGTGACGATGGCCATGACGAACACAAGCACGCCCATGCCGCCCACCCAGTGAGTGAATTCGCGCCAGAACAATATGCTGTTGGGCAGACCCTCCACATTGGTGAGGACGGTGGCCCCGGTGGTGGTGAAGCCGGAGACGGTTTCAAAAAACGCGTCCACTGGGTTCGGTATGCATCCGCTGAAGATGAACGGCAGCATTCCGAACACCGACAGCAGCACCCACGCCAGCGCCACGACAAGGAACCCCTCCCTTGCGAAGATGGTGCTGTTTTCCGGCTTTTTCCGGGCGAGCATAGCGCTGGCCGCGCAGGTCAGCAATATTGAAAGGATAAAGGGCCAAAGCTCATTCTCGCGGTATATCAGTGCGACCGCGACCGGCAGCAGCAGCAGCGCCGCCTCCGTGCGCAATATTACGCTCAGTATATACCGGATCATTTTGTAGTTCATTATGAACCTCGCAAGTTATGTTATAATAAAATATCGCTGAAATCCAGGGGCTGCTCCGTGGTGGAGATCACGATGACCGAATCGCCGCGCTCAAACAGGTCGGCGCCGCCGGGAACTATAGTGACCCCGCGCCGGACGATGGCGGCTATCAGCACGTTGGGCTTAAATTTCAGCTCCTTTAGCGGCACTCCGACATAGGGCGCGTCGCCGCGGACCACAAACTCCAGCGCCTCCACCCGGTTGTCAATTATCCGGCGCAGGGACTCCACCTTGTTGATGGAGATGGAGTTTTGCATCGCCCGCACGTAGGAGCTTATCTGGCTGGCCGTTATCAGCTTGGGCGAGATGACGCTCTCTATCCCGCTGTTCTCTATGACCTCCGGGAACGCCAGGCGGTGCACCTTTGTTATGACTTTGCCCACCCCTATGGCGGAGGCATACATGGAGATTATTATGTTCATTTCGTCGAAGCCGGTGAGCGCCACAAAGGCGTCGAAATCGCCGATGCCCTCCTCGATCAGCAGGTCCTTTTCCGTGGCGTCGCCTAAAACTATGGCGGCCTTGGGCAAAAGCTCGGCAAGCTCCGTACAGACCTCCGGGTCGTTGTCGATGATCTTTACGCGCATACCCATTTCAAGAAGCTGCAGCGTCAGGTAGTAGGTTATTTTGCCGCCGCCGATTATCATAACGCTTTTGACCGGCGCATGCAGGCCGCCTATGGCCTTGAAGAATGCGGCTATGTTGGCTGGAGAGGCGGTGATGTTTATTTTGTCGCCAACGGCCAGCTTGAAATCGCCGTTGGGGATAGAGATATCGTCGCCCCGCTGGACCGCGCAGACAAGTATTTTTATTTTGTGGCGGTGGTAAAGCTCCTTTAGCGTAAGGCCCGCGAGGGGGCTGTCGTCCCCTATTTTATATTCCACCAGCTCCACATGGCCGCGGCAGAAGGACTCGATATCGTTGGCGGAGGGGAAGCGGAGGATGCGGGATATCTCGCGGGCGGCGGCTCTCTCCGGGTTGATTATCATGGAGAGGCCCAGCTCCTCCTTCATCATCTCGAGCTGCGCGCCGTAAGAGGGATTGCGCACCCGGGCGATGGTGTGCGGCGCGCCGAGCTTCGACGCCACAAAGCAGGACAGCACATTTATCTCGTCGCTGGAGGTGGCGGCCACCACCAGGTCGCTTTCATCCACGCCGGCTTCCTTTTGTACGGCGTAGCTGGCGCCGTTGCCCACAACACCCATGGCGTCAAAATAATTTGGTATCTGGCTGATGTTTTCCGGGTTGTTGTCTATCACGACCACGTCGTGGCCGTCGTGACAAAACTGCTCGGTAAGGGCGCTGCCGACCTTGCCGTCGCCAATGATAACGATGCGCATTGACATATCCCTTTCAGTATAAAGAAAATATAAATTACTAATGCCCTATTATAACACCATTGCAAGAAAAGGCAATCTATTTGCTTTATTCTTTATATCGCCTGTGAAAAGGAAAGACGGTTCGTCATTTAGGACGAAACATTTTGACTACGGGGCTTTGGTTGAGCGAATATACTTAATTTTACGGCGGCGCTTGAAAAGCATATAAATAGGTGTAAAATATTATTGTTACTATTGTAGATTGGATGGACATAATATGGTTTTTGCAAGCCTGTTTTTCCTTTATGCGTTTTTGCCCGCGAACGTGGTACTCTACTTCATGACGAAAAACCGGGCGGTGCGAAACGCCGTGCTCATCATGTTTTCGCTGTTTTTCTATGCGTGGGGCGAGCCGGTGTGGATATCGCTGCTCATATTCAGCGCGACGATCGACTATGTTCACGGCCTGATAATCGAAAAATATCCGGGCCGGATACAGGCAAAGCTGGCGGTGGTCTCATCGCTGGTGCTCAATCTGGGCCTTTTGGGTGTGTTCAAATACAGCGGGTTTATAGTGGAGAACGTTAACGCGCTTTTGGGCACCACGTTTAATGTTCCCTCTTTTGCCCTGCCCATAGGCATAAGTTTTTATACTTTCCAGACCATAAGCTACACCATCGACGTTTACTGGGGAAAAGTAAAGGCTCAGCGCAACTACGCCAAATTCTTCATGTATGTGTCACTTTATTCACAGCTTGTGGCAGGCCCCATAGTCCGCTACGCGGATGTGGCGCGGGAGGTGGACTTCCGGCAGGAAAGCGTAAAGGACATAAGCGCCGGCGTGACCCGTTTCCTTGTGGGCCTTACGAAAAAGGTGTTCATTGCAAATGTGGCGGGCCAGTATGCGGAAAACTATCTGAATGGCGATATACTTGCTCTGTCAACTGCCGGGGCGTGGTTCGGCGCGCTTATGTTCACGGTGCAGATATACTATGACTTCTCCGGCTACTCGGATATGGCCATCGGTTTGGGGCAGATGTTCGGGTTCCATTTCCTCGAAAACTTCAACTACCCGTATATAGCCAAAACCGCCACGGATTTTTGGCGGCGGTGGCACATGTCGCTGGGCGCGTTTTTCAGGGACTATTTATACATTCCCCTTGGCGGCAACCGAAAGCACCAGTATTTGAACCTGTTTATCGTCTGGTTCCTTACGGGCCTGTGGCACGGCGCCTCCTGGAACTTCATACTGTGGGGGCTCTGGTTCGGCGCGCTGATTATGATAGAGCGGCTGTTTCTTAAAAAGGCGCTGGACAGGCTGCCGGCGTTTTTCAGCCACATCTACTTGTTGCTGGCGGTGGTCATGGGCTGGGTGCTGTTCTATTTCACGGATCTCACCCGCGCGTGGGACTGCTTTAAGGTCATGTTTGGCGCGGCGGGTGCCGGTTTGTGGGATCTGGGGCTTGAGATACTGCTGCAAAACAATAT
>CAYONL010000105.1:0-7726 GCA_964405305.1 uncultured Oscillospiraceae bacterium
GTGGGAATGATTTCAGAGGCCTGAAAAAGTCCGTAAACACTGGACTTTTTGAGGATTAGCGTCGTTCGCGGCAACGAAATAGCAATATTTTATTATCCATATAAAAAGAGCTGTCAGATTGTGAAGTCTGACAGCTCTCTTTTGTTTTCTCGCTGCGCACTACCCCTGTGCCGCGGCCCGGCAGCGTCATATTTTTCTTTCGTAAACTCTCCGGCATGCATCTTGGCGGCCGACTCCCGCCAAGCGGTCAAAACGCGGCTCGTTTCAGCGGCGCCACCGGCAATGAAGGCGCCCGCCTTACGGCGAACGCCTCCATCATACTTTTTAGTCTTAACATGCCGCCGCTATAAGGGCGGGCCTTGTGCGCATTTTAGCCGGGCAATACTGCACTTTCATAAAAACATTGCTCCATACACACATATGAGTCATATTTGACTTTATACTGCCATTCCGGGTCGATACCCCACGTGCTCTTTTTTTCACTGGAAATTTCTATAATCACTGCGCCGGGCGTAACACTGCTGTTCTGGGATAAAGGACAGACCCTCACATGGTCTCCAATATGATATTTGGGTGGCGGATAATTGCTGTCGTCCTCCCACGGCCACCTGAACCCGCCGACCGCTGCCTGAAGCTCATCATCGGAGAGCTTCATTTTCCCGTGCATTTTTTCAAATATAGCCCGGGCTTCATCGGCACTCATGGGTTTGCCCTCCTGCTCGGCTATTTTTAGAATATCGCTATAGTCTTTTGCCGTCTTGAACTGCTCGTACAACTCAAAATTAGTCACTACTATTTCTCCTCCTTGCTTTTTTACAGTTTTCATATGCTTACAGAGAGCCGGGCCGCATGCGTCAACCAGTGTGGTACCCCTTAAAAGCATTTGACGCGGGAAACGCCGTGAGCCTGCTTGGATATGCTTTAATTATAAACAACGAACTTCACAAAAGCGGCACACTTTTTCCTGTTTTTGTCATACGAGCGCAAACTTTTTATTTACCCGCCTTAATTTTATGTACGGAAGGCGCCGGCGCGATCTGCAACCGCCCGAATTGCCCGCAGGAGGACTCCGCTTTACCGGGGCGGCCTTTGCTTTTGTTTGATTTTTTTCATTTTTTTTACATCTCACGGAAAAAACACGGCGCAGCAATTGCATGAATAATCTCATTGTGCTAAAATAACAAAGTATTTTTTAGGCGATAGCCAAACATGAACATCATACGATACGAGGGAGTGAACTGTATGGCAAAGTACATCTTCGTCACCGGAGGCGTCGTATCCGGACTGGGCAAGGGCATAACGGCGGCCTCTCTGGGCAGGCTGCTGAGGGCAAGAGGCCTAAAGGTGGCGGCTCAAAAGCTGGACCCCTACATCAACGTTGACCCGGGCACCATGAGCCCATATCAGCACGGCGAGGTGTACGTCACCGAGGACGGCGCGGAGACCGACCTGGACCTCGGCCATTACGAGCGCTTTATCGACGAGGACCTTAACCGCTACTCCAACCTGACCACCGGAAAGGTCTATTGGAACGTGCTAAACAAGGAGCGCCGCGGCGAGTACCTGGGCGAGACGGTGCAGATAATCCCCCATATAACAAACGAAATCAAAAATTTTATCTACCGCGTGGCGGACCACTCCGGCGCGGACGTGGTGATAACCGAGATAGGCGGCACGGTGGGCGACATAGAGAGCCAGCCCTTTATCGAGGCCATACGCCAGGTCTCGCTGGAGCTGGGGCCCGGCAACTGCTGCTTTATCCATGTGGTGCTGGTGCCGTGGCTTTCGGGCAGCGAGGAACACAAATCCAAGCCCGCGCAGCACTCCGTAAAAGAGCTTCAGGGCATGGGCATCGCGCCCAACGTCGTCGTAATGCGGGTGGACAGGCCGGTCGATGAGAGCGTCAAGCGCAAAATATCCATGTTCTGCAACGTAAAGCCCGACTGCGTAATTGAGAACCTGACCGTGCCCGTACTTTATGAGGCTCCACTGATGCTGGAGCAGAACAACTTCTCCGCCATCGTCTGCCGGGAGCTGGGCCTCCACACCCCGGAGCCCGACCTCGCAAAGTGGAAGCAGATGCTTGAGCGCGTAAAATCCCGCGACAAAAAGGTGCGCATAGCCCTTGTTGGCAAATACGTAAAGCTCCACGACGCCTACCTCTCTGTGGCGGAGGCGCTGCGTCACGCCGGATACGAGACGGGCGCAAAGGTTCAGGTGGAGTGGATAGACAGCGAGCAGGTCACGGAGGACAACGCCGCTGAATATCTCGGCTCCTGCTCCGGAATACTAATTCCCGGCGGCTTCGGCGACCGCGGCATAGAGGGCATGGTGGTCGCCGCCAAATACGCCCGCGAGCACGACGTTCCGTATCTGGGCCTCTGCCTTGGTATGCAGATAGCGGTCATAGAATACTCCCGCCACGTCTGCGGTCTTTCGGACGCCAACTCCGGCGAGTTCGATGAAAAATGCGCCCACAAGGTCATCGACTTTATGCCCGACCAAAACGACCGGATGAACAAGGGCGGCACCATGCGTCTGGGCGCCTATCCCTGCCGCGTGGTTCCGGGCACCATGATGGCGAAGGCCTACGGCAAGGAGCTTATCAGCGAGCGCCACCGCCACCGCTACGAATTTAGCAACGACTACCGCGACACGCTGACGAAGGCCGGGCTGAAAATAAGCGGCACCTCGCCGGACGAACACATTGTCGAGACCGTGGAGATACCGAAAAGCCGCTTCTTTGTGGGCGTACAGTTCCACCCGGAGTTCAAGAGCCGCCCGAACCACGCCCATCCTCTCTTTGTGGAGTTCCTCCGCGCCGCGCTGGAAAAGCAGAGCGGCAAGGATACGAAATAACGCATACGGCAAAAAACGGCGAATAGCTTTGCTCCAATTCTAATATATAAAAAGGCGACTGTCCGAAGAACGTCACTGGGACGGGCAAAACGGCAGCCGCCTTATTTAATTAAGTCGAGGTGAAGATCATGTGCGGAATAATGGGCTTTGTGGGCGACAGGCAGGCCGTGCCGGTGCTGCTGGAGGGACTTGCGAAACTTGAGTACCGCGGGTACGACAGCGCGGGTATCTCCGTTTTGCGGGACGACGGCGCCCTTGAGACCATAAAAAAGAAAGGCCCTCTCTCGGCGCTGGAGGCCGCGCTCAAGGACCACTCGCCTTCCGGCCGCTCCGGAATCGGCCATACCCGCTGGGCCACCCACGGCGCGCCCTCCGACCAAAACGCCCATCCTCACACCAACTCCGCCGGCGACATAGCCATCATCCACAACGGCATAATCGAAAACTACCAGCGCATACGGGAGTGGCTCTCCATGCGCGGGTACTCCTTTCGTTCCCAGACGGACAGCGAGGTTATCGCCCACCTTATAAATTATTATTACCGCGGCGACCTGCTGGAGGCCGTGCGCGAGGCTGTGCCACACCTTGTCGGCTCCTACGCGCTGGTGGCCATAAGCTCCCGCGCACCCGGCGAACTGGTGGCCGCCCGCAAAGACAGCCCGCTGGTCATAGGCCTTGGGCACGGCGAAAACTACGTGGCGTCGGACATACCCGCCCTGCTCTCCCACACCCGCGACGTGCTCTTTTTGGAGGACGGCGAGTTCGCGCGGCTGACCCGGGATTCGGTGGAGATAAGCGACGGGTACGCCATGCCGGTTTTCCGCGACGTCTACCACGTGGAGTGGGAGGCGGAGGCCGCGGAAAGAGGCGGCTTCCCTCACTTCATGCTCAAAGAGATAAACGAGGAGCCGAACGCCATCCGCGCGAGCATGAGCACGAGGCTTAAAGCCGACGGCTCGCTGGAGCTTTCGGAGTGCGGCCTGACCAAGGAATTTGCCTGCGGTATAGGCCGCATATACGCCGTGGCCTGTGGCACAGCCTACCACGCCGCCGTGGCCGCGAAATACATCTTTGAAAAGCTGCTGGGCGTTCCCGTGGAGGCCGACATAGCCAGCGAGCTGCGCTACCGTGACCCGCTTGTCGGCCCGGGCGACCTTTTCATCGCCATCAGCCAAAGCGGCGAGACGACAGACACGCTGGCCGCCGCAAGACTGGCAAAAGCCCGTGGCGCTACAGTGCTTGCGGTTGCGAACGTGGTGGGCAGCACCCTCACCCGCGAGGCCGACATGGTGCTTTACACTCTGGCCGGGCCGGAGATAGCGGTCGCCTCCACCAAAGCCTACGTCACCCAGCTCACCTGCCTCGTCATGCTCTGTCTGGAGCTGGGCCGGCTGCGCGGCACGATGGACGATGACCTCCGGGCGGGCCTTTTGGCCGAGCTTGCGAAGCTTCCGGAAAAGGCCGCCGCCGTCATAGCCAACGACCTGCCGGTAAAGCGCGCCGCCCACCGTTTCGCCGGGTCCCAAAACGTGTTTTTCCTTGGGCGAAACCTGGATTACGCCGTATCAATGGAGGGCTCTCTTAAGCTGAAGGAGATAAGCTACATCCACTCCGAGGGCATAGCGGCGGGCGAACTGAAGCACGGGCCCATAGCGCTTATCGAGGAGGGCACACTCGTGATCTTTTCCGCCACCCAGCCCGCGCTGTATGAAAAGACCGCCTCCAACATCAAGGAGGTCAAGGCCCGCGGCGCCCATGTGCTGGCCATCTGTCCGCCGGACGCCGCCCTTGTCCGCGATATTGCCGACGACATAATAGATATCCCGGCCACGGAACCGCTGCTGGCGCCTGTGCTCTCCGTAATACCGGCCCAGCTTTTTGCGTACTACTGCGCCGTGGAGAGAGGATACAACGTGGATAAGCCCCGCAACCTGGCCAAAAGCGTTACCGTGGAGTGACCGGGCGCCCTGAAAGCCCTAAAAAAAGCAAAAAAGGCTTGCAATCGGCGTTTATGTATGATAGTATATTATACAGTAAATAGTAAAGTAGGAGAAAAGAGTGGGATGCACCCGCTCTTTTCTGTTTGAGTGGCAATTTTGGAGGGTACGCATGGCCGAAAAGAAGAAAAAGGGAAACACTGTGCAGGCGGCGACGGAACTTGCTCTGCCCATTGCGGAGAAACTTGGGGTGGAGCTTTGGGAGGTTCGCTTTGAAAAAGAGGGCACGGAATGGTTCCTGCGGTATTTCATTGACAAGGATGGCCTCACGATAGAGGACTGCGAAGCGTTCAGCCGGGCCATTGACCCCGTGCTTGACGAAAACGACCCGATAGAGCAGGGCTACTGCCTTGAGGTCAGCTCCCCCGGCATAGAGAGGAAGCTAAACACCGAGGAACACGTTCGCCGCTATCTGGGCAGCCGGGTAGACGTGAGGTTCATTCGGCCGCCGGAGGGGAAAAACACCCGCTCATTTAACGGCGTGCTGGAAGGGATAGAGAACGGCGTGGTAACTCTCCGCCTTGATGACGGCGAAAGGCTTGCCTTCGACCGAGGCGACGCCGCGTATATAAAATTGTTTTATGATTACGACTCCGAGGCGAACGACGCCCCGAGCATGGGAGGGCAAACCAAATGAATCCGGAATTTTTCGAGGCTCTGGCGCTGCTGGAAAAAGAAAAAGGCATTTCCGTCGAGTACCTTTTGGAGAAGATAGAGAACGCCATAGCCATAGCCGTGCGCAGGGATTACGCCGGCGTAGAGGATGTAGACGTACACATTGACGCGGCGAAGCAGTCGTTTGACGTGGCTCTGTGCAAAACCGTGGTGGATGAGGTCGAGGACCCGGCGAACCAGATCCTGCTCGACAAGGCCAGGGAGTACGACGCCCGCGCCGAGGTCGGCTCCGTCGTGAATATCCCGCTGGAGACGAAGGATTTCGGCCGCATAGCCGCCCAGACCGCAAAGCACGTTATCAAACAGGGCATACGCGAAGCCGAGCGCGGCCAGATACTTAAAGAGTTCCAGAGCAGGGAGCATGAGATCATCTCCGCGGTGGTGCAGCGCACGGACCCGGTTCGCGGCTCCGTCACGCTGGAAATAGCGGGCAGCGAGGCTTTCCTGTTAAAGAGCGAGCAGATACCCGGCGAAACTTTTACGGACGGCGAGCATATAAAGGTCTACGTCGTCGAGGTCGCCGCCAGCGAACGCGGCCCCAAGGTTATGATATCCCGCACCCATCCCGGACTTGTCAAGCGCCTGTTCGAGATGGAGGTTCCTGAAATATACGAGGGCACTGTGGAAATAAAGGCCGTCTCCCGCGAGGCCGGTTCCAGAACAAAGCTGGCCGTACAGAGCCACGACCCGGATGTGGATGCCGTCGGCGCCTGCATAGGTCCGCGCGGCGCCCGTGTCGCGAAGATAGTTGACGAGCTTGACGGCGAAAAGATAGACGTGGTGCAGTACAGCGATGAGCCGGAACAGTTTATAGCGGCCTCCCTGTCGCCCGCCAAGGTGGTAAGCGTAACCGTGGATCCTGACGGAGCCCGCGCCTGCCGCGTAAGCGTGCCCGACGAACAGCTTTCGCTGGCCATAGGCAACAAGGGCCAAAACGCCCGCCTTGCCGCAAGACTTACCGGCTGGAAAATAGACATAAAGCCGGAAAGCGGATTTTTTGGGGAAGAATAATTTGACCCAAGGTTCTTGAAAGGAGGTTCGCCCGATGAAAAAAATACCCATGCGCATGTGCACAGGCTGCGGCGAAATGAAGCCCAAGCGTGAACTTGTCCGCGTGGTCAAAAGCCCGGAGGGCGCTATCTCTTTGGACCTGACCGGCAAAAAGCCCGGGCGCGGCGCGTATGTCTGCCGCAGCGTGGAGTGCCTGAAAAAGGCCCGCAAAGCCAGACGGCTGGAACGGGTGTTTTCCTCGCAGATACCGGACGAAGTCTACGATATGATGGAAAAGGAGCTGGAGCCTGATGCCTGACCCGCTGAGGGGAACACTGGGGCTCTGCCGCCGTGCCGGAAGGCTGGCCATGGGCTTCGACGCCGCAGTTGACTCCGTAATACGGGGCGACGCCGCGCTGGTGCTGGCCGCCTCCGACTGCTCGGAACGTACTCTGCGGAACATCCGCCGCATCGCGGAAGAAAACGATGTGAACATCAGGGCGTTGCCCCTTACGATAGACGAGGTGGGGTTCGCGGTCGCCAAAAGGGTGGGAATCCTTGCGGTATGCGACGGCGGCTTCGCAAAGAAAATAACGGAGCTGCTCGAAAAGGGCGCCGCGGAAGGCATGCAATCAGCAAAAGCTGGGGAGGAACTGCATTAATGATCGAAAAGTACAGAGTGAGCGACGTGGCAAAGGACCTGAATGTGCCGACAAAGGACGTAATAGACCTGTTGGCCGGACATTTTGCCGCGCCGAAGAAGAATATGACGGCTCTCACGGAAGAAGAGCTGAACGTGGTGTTTGAACACTATACGAAGGAGCATGAAGTCAGCAGCTTTGCCCCTTATTTTGCTATGGCCGGCCAGCCGAAGCCCGAAGTTAAACCGGAGCCTAAGCCCGAGCCCAAGCCCGAGGTGAAACCGGAGCCGAAGCCGGAAGTGAAACCCGAGCCGAAGCCCGAGGTGAAACCGGAGCCTAAGCCGGAACCCAAACCTGAAGTAAAGCCGGAGCCTGCTGCCGAAGTAAAACCCGCGGAGGCTGCACAGCCCACCGCGACCTATAACCGTCCGCAGGGACAGACCGCGACCTACAACCGTCCCCAGGGACAGGGCCAGACCGCGACCTATAACCGTCCGCAGGGACAGGGTCAGACCGCGACCTACAACCGTCCTCAGGGACAGGGCCAGACCGCGACCTACAACC
>CAYONL010000106.1:0-7720 GCA_964405305.1 uncultured Oscillospiraceae bacterium
AAGCCTTAAAAACATCGTAGTGGACTTTGACGGTGAGCGCGTGCTCAAAAACATAAACCTCGATATCCACGACCACGAATTCGTCACACTTTTAGGTCCGTCGGGCTGCGGGAAGACCACCACTCTCCGCATTATCGGCGGTTTTGTTGCACCTAAAAGCGGGGACGTTTTTTTTGATGGGAAACGTATAAACGACCTGCCGCCGTACAAGCGGGAGGTGAACACCGTTTTCCAAAAGTACGCGCTGTTTCCGCACCTCAACGTGTTTGAAAACATCGCGTTCGGCTTAAAGCTGAAAAAGCTGCCGGAGGATGAGATAAAGCAGCGGGTGATCGAGATGCTGGAGCTTGTGTCCATGCGCGGATACGAGCGGCGAAACGTAAACCTGCTCTCCGGCGGACAACAGCAGCGTGTGGCCATAGCCCGGGCGCTTATAAACCAGCCTAAGGTGCTGCTGTTGGACGAGCCGCTGGGCGCACTGGATCTAAAGCTCCGCAAAGAGATGCAGATAGAGCTTAAAAAGATCCAGAAGAACACAAACATAACCTTCATCTATGTCACCCACGACCAGGAGGAAGCCCTGACCATGAGCGACACGGTGGTAGTTATGCGCGCGGGCGAGATAGTGCAGGTGGGAACGCCTGTGGATATCTATAACGAGCCGAAAAACGCCTTTGTGGCCGACTTTATCGGCGAGTCGAACATAATCGACGGGATAATGGACCGGGACTGCTACGTGGAATTTGCGGGCCGCGAGTTTGAGTGCGTGGACGTTGGTTTCAGGCACAGGGAGCGCGTAGACGTTGTGCTGCGGCCGGAGGATATAAAAATATCCAGCCCCGAGGCCGGACAGATAGCCGGCGTGGTGGAATCCGTCATATTTAAAGGCGTACATTATGAAATAAGGGTGGCGGCCTGCGGCTACCACTGGAAAATACACACCACTTTGCAAGAGGAAGTGGGCAGGGAGGTTGGGCTTTCCGTCATCCCGGACGATATACACATCATGCATCGGATGGAGGACAGCGAATATGTTCAGTAAAAAATCGGCCTCCTATCCGTACCTTGTGTTCATGACGATATTCATAGTTGTGCCGCTGGCGATGGTGGCATATTTCGCCTTTACCGATTCGGCGGGCAATTTTACGATCGACAACATAGCGAAAGCGGCGGACTACTCGTCCATAATAATCAGGAGCCTGCTGCTGGCCCTGGTCGCAACGGTGCTCTGCCTGCTAATTGGCTATCCCTTCGCCTACATCATGTCCAAACGGACCAGCAACGCCCGCCGCACAATGCAGATGATAATAATGCTGCCCATGTGGATGAACTTTCTGCTGCGTACGTACGCGTGGATGACCATACTTGAAAACAACGGCCTTATCAACAAGTTTTTGGGGCTGTTCGGGCTGGGGCCGCTACAGATGATAAATACACAGGGCGCGGTGGTGCTCGGCATGGTTTACGACTATCTGCCGTTCATGATACTGCCGCTGTACTCCGTGCTTATGAAGATCGACCCCTCCGTGGTGCAGGCGGCGCAGGACCTGGGCGGGCACCCCATGCAGGTTTTCAGCCGGGTGATACTGCCGCTTTCTGTGCCGGGGATACTGTCGGGCATAACGATGGTGTTTGTGCCGTCGGTCTCTACGTTCATAATATCGAGGATGCTGGGCGGCGGCTCAAGCATGCTCATAGGCGACCTGATCGAGCTGCAGTTCCTTGGCAACACATATAATCAGAATCTCGGCGCGGCTCTGTCGTTCGTGCTCATGGTGATAATCCTGTTCTGCATGAGCATAATGAACCAGTTTGACATGGATAACGACGGTGAAAAGGGGGAGCTTTGGATATGAAGACCCTCTCTCGCATCTACGTCTGGTTAGTATACCTGTTTTTGTACGCGCCGATAGCCGTGCTCATTTTCTTCTCTTTCAACGAGTCAAAAAGCCGCACGGTGTTTACGGGCTTTACCCTGGGCTGGTACAAAAAGCTGCTGACCAACGACGTTATCATCAGCGCGATGGCGAACACGCTTTTTGTGGCCCTTGTGGCGTCGGTCATAGCGGTAATTTTGGGAACTTCGGCGGCCATAGGCATAATGGCGCTGAACCGCAAGCTGCGCGCGCTGGTGGTCAACGTGTCTTACCTGCCCATGATGAATCCGGATATAATCACTGGCGTTTCGCTGATGCTGCTGTTTCTGTTTTTCAAAATGGAGATGGGGTTCACTACGCTTATTTTGGCGCATGTCACCTTCAACCTGCCTATAGTCATTTTTAACGTGATGCCAAAGCTGCGCCAGATGGATAAGAACGTGTACCACGCGGCGCTGGATCTGGGCTGCAACCCAATGCAGGCGTTTTACCGGGTGCTCCTTCCGGAGATAATGCCGGGCATAACGGCGGGTTTCCTGATGTCGGTGACGTATTCCATTGACGACTTTGTCGTCAGCTATTTTACGTCGGGGCCGAAGTCGCAGGTGCTTTCCGTCGTGATATACTCCATGACGAGGCTGAAAATAAGCCCGGAGATAAACGCGCTGTCCACTATCATGTTCGTTGTGGTGCTGGCTATACTGCTCACAGTGAACATAAACGGAGCGAAAAAAGAGAAGCTTGAAACAAAGAGACTTGGAGGAGGATCCACAATATGAAACGTTTTTTTGCGGCTGCCCTTGCGGCGCTTATGCTTATATGCCTTTCGGCCACGGCTTTCGCCCTCAGCGATGAGAATTACCCCATACACGTGGAGGATGAGAGCTATTATCAGAAGTTTCAGGGGCAGGGGATTGAGCTTAATGTTTATAACTGGGGCGAGTATCTGGCGAACGACCCCATAGAATTCATAGACGTAAACACTATTTTTGAGGAACTGACAGGCATAAAGATAAACTACACCCTGTTTGCCAGCAATGAGGAGCTTTACGCGAAAATGAAGGCGGGCGGCACAAATTATGATATAATAGTTCCGTCGGACTATATGATCGGCCGCATGATCGGCGAGGGCATGCTCCAAAAGCTGGATTTTGCCAATATCCCGAATTACAAATACATCGGCGAGCAGTACAAGAACGCCAACTTCGATCCGAACAACGAGTATTCCGTGCCGATATACTGGGGCGTTGTGGGTATAATCTACAACAGCTCCATGATAGACCCGGCGGAGATAACGGGCTGGGATATCTTCTGGAACCAAAAATACTCCGGCAATATGCTCATGTTCTCAAACTCCAGAGATGCTTTTGCGCTGTCTCTGCTGGATCTGGGGTACTCCTTCAACACCACGGATGAAAAGGAGCTGCGCGAGGCGGCCGACCACCTTATAGAGCAGAAACCGCTTGTCCAGGCCTACGTTATGGACGAGATCTACGACAAGATGGAGGGCGGAGAGGCCGCGATCGCTCCGTATTACAATGGCGACGCTGTCCTGATGATGGAGGAGAACGAGGATCTGGGCTTCTATATGCCAAAAAACACCAGCATGTTTATAGATTCGTTCTGCGTGCCGGCTACCTCTGAACATAAGGCGGCCGCCGAGATGTATATAAACTTCATGTGCGAAACCGACGTGGCGGCGGCCAACAGCATTTTTGTGGGCTATTCCACGCCGCAGGTGGAGGCTTATAAAAAGCTGGACGAGGAACTGCAAAGCAACGAGGTGGCCTACCCTGACGTTACGGGTCTTGAGTCCATGCTCACGTTGCCCGAAAAGACAAACTCCCAAATAGACAGCCTTTGGACAGAAATAATCGCCTCCAATTCCGGGAACTCACCGTGGCTTTTCGTGCTGCTGGTGGTCGGACTGCTGGCGGCGGCGGTGGCGATCGTGCTGGTGCGGCGCAGCAAAAAGCACAGGAAAGACATGTATTAATAACATAACCTAAAACAGCGCGGAGTCGCCAAAGACTAAGCACGGCGTTGTAATGTAAAGCAAATTTGAGCAGGAACGGCGGGGTCGTATATGGATGAGCATAAGAAACCGAAAAACAAGGGCCGCGTAGTACGGATACTGCTTATAGCGGCGGCGGCAATAATTATACTTCTTGCGGCGGCCTTTTGGGGCCTTATACAGGAGGTGATCGACCGCGGCGGGGTGGATTCCCAGATGTCGGATATGCAGTCCCTGTACTCCAAGGAGCCGTCAACCTCAGCGGAGAGCACTCCGGACACGGAGGCGGAGGTTTTTGAGGTGGACCCGCAGTTCAATGGCCTTCTCGAGCAGAATCCGGATACGACAGGCTGGCTGGAGATAGAGGGGATAGGTTACAACGGCGCGGTTGTCCAGCGGGATGACTCCTACTATCTGACCCATGATTTTTACGGGAAAAACAGCAGCTACGGCGCGGTTTTCGCCTCGCAGTACAACAACCTTGACCCCAACAAGGGCAAAAGCAATATGTCCGGCGGGCAATATATCCGCGACCCGAACAACAACCCGAACGGCGCGGACGACAACATTATTCTTTACGGCCACAATCTGAAGCTGATAGGTTCGGCGCTGGACGACCATTCCAACGACAGAATGTTCAACAACCTTGTTAAGTACAGGAAACTGGATTTCTTTGAGCAAAACCCGTTCTGGACGTTCGACACGCTTTGGGAAAAGGGTGACTGGGTCGTCGTGGCGGTGTATATCGCAAATACGGACGCCGAGCACGGACAGCCCTTCCTTTACAACACCATGCGCACTTTCGCAAACGACGACGACAAGCAGACGTTTATAGACGAGGTGATGAAAAGGTCGCTCATCCTGACCGATACGGATGTGACCGTAAACGACAGGTTCCTGACCCTTTCCACCTGCGACTACGACTTTTCGGATGAGCGCTGCGTCGTGATGGCGCGCAAGCTCCGGGAGGGCGAGACAAGAGACAGCTTCCAAAACAGGAGCGTGTGGCTGAACGAATCACCCGTTATGCCGGATATTTGGAATCAGACATACGGCGGCTGACAATATAAAAAAGAGGGGCTTCAAAGTGAAGTCCCTCTTTTTTGTTTACGTCATATTTCTTGAAGCCGTTTTAGTTTCCTTGCGGAGCCTTACAGCATGGCCAGCGAGACCGAATGTTTTCGCGCCCGCATGGAGCCGACGCAGAGGATGGAGCCGGAGACGATGGCCGAGACAAAGGCCGCGACGACCGCCGCCAAAATAAGTTCGCGGTTCTCTGCCGCTGCGCTCTTTATGTCCTCCGCGGTTATCACTGTAATCTGGGAGGTTTCGGGTCCTTCCTCTATCACGGCGGCGGGCGGCTCCTTTTGTGCCGTGGGCGCCTTTTCGGAACTGCCGGAGGATGGGGATATCGTTTCAGTCTGGGCGGAGGACTGCGCCTGATCCGTGGTCTCTGCGGCTGAGGGCTGCTGCGCTGGTGGCTGCGCCGCGGGAGACTGGATCGTGTCGGCCGAGCCGGGGCCGCCGGTATTGTAGTTTACCTCGGGCTTGCTGGGGGCTGGCGGGTCGACCTTTATCACGGTGCCAACGCTTATGTCGGAACTGGTGCTGCCCGACGACGTTCCGGAACCGGAGGAGCTGCTTTGGTCATAGCCCAGCTCGAAACGGCCCAGCGCCTCCGTCCTGAAGCTGATGGTGTTGTAAGCCTCATCGTAGTCGAAGTCCAGCAGCTCGTGCCCGCCGTCCCAATACAGCACAAGCTCATCATGGCGGCTGTATTTATAATCCGACGGCATTACAAGCTCGAAGGCCATGGAGGTCGCCGGAGCTATGGCGCGCATACGGCCCGACACGTTGCTTTTTAGCGTTATGTCGAAGGATACGTCCGCGTCGTCCTTCGGCTTATACTGCTCCACCAAAACCTCTATATTGTCGGGGTCGCCTTCGCCGTCAACTTCCGCGGCGGGAAGCAGCCAGTAAACGGAGTCAACGTACAGCTTTTCGCGGGAGGTGAGCCCGCTGTCATATGTCGTGCGGACGTTGGTGTCAATATCATTTTTTGTTACGCCGTAAAGCAGGGTGGAGAGCCTGTCCATGGCGGAGGCCTTCATGGCGGCCTGCTGGGAGGAGCGGAGATTTTCGACCGCGTAGGCGGCGGCGAATATGCGCTCGCTGTTGCCGGAAGTTATTTCGTACACGCCGGAGCCGCTGTTTATTATGGAGGACAGCCCGGAGGCCGTGTTGACGGTGTAGCCGCCCTGAACGAGCACAAGGAAGCTGTACCTTGCCGCGACTATGTTTACGGCCGCGCCGTTCACCTCGGTAACGGTGACTGTGGCGGAAAGCTTCGCAAGGCCGGCCCCGTTGGCATAGAGGGCGGTGCCGCGGACGGACATAACGCTGTTGTCGTCGCTCGCCCAGCTTATGGAATAGGTCGTTCCGCCGCCGTTCACGCTGGTGACGATGCCGGAAAGGTCATAGGCTGCGGAACGCTTTTGAAAGGTCAAAAGATCGCCGTCGGCGTAACCGGAGGCCAGAGGAAACGACACGTAGCGAATGGTCACGTCCTGGGTCGCGTCAAGGTGATTCTTGTCGGCGGCGGGGAAGGTGGCGATTTCCGGCGTCGGCTGGCCCGCAAGCGACGTGCCGGACGCGCTCCAGACCCACGGGTCGGGCAAAGCTATCTGGGAAAGGCTGGTGTGGTAGCCGACGACCGCGTACCTGTCCGTAACCGTAGCCGGGGACGAGGGCGCGGCGCTTATCGTCATGGTGGTTTCGGCACTGTATTCTGCTTGCGGGTCGCCGGCGGTGTATGTAACTTTTACAGCATATGTTCCGGCGTCCACAGGAGGGTTGTTATCGAATTCTCCATCACCGGTCAGTCCGTACTGAACCGTATACCCAGAGATATCACCGTTGTTAAAAGTGACTTTCCCGTCGTACACCTTCGGCTGCCCGTCGTATGTAAACGCCGACGGCGCGCCAAGCACAAGCCCGCTTTCGTCAGCGGCCAGCGCTATAAGCACACCAGCGCCCGAAACCGTGACAATGATCGACAGGGCAAGCACCGCCGACAGTATTCTGCGCAGCGCTGTCTTCATAACAAAGCCCCCCTTTTTGGATGTAAAGTGTTGTAACCTGCGCAATATATTGCGCACTAAAAGCATGTACATATAATTGGTAAATACATTATATACAATATACCGCATGAAATCAAGATACGCAAAGGGCTGTAAAGTAATAATTCACAACGATCGGATGGCGAACAGAACAAAAATACGATGTGTTAAGTGAATCGGCTTTACACGTACAGTCTGTCGTCCTATAAAGAAACAGCCCCGGCTTGTAAAAAGTCGGGGCTGTAATGCGGTGATCGGAAGAATGAAAAGTTACTCGGCGGCTTCGCTGAGCTTCTCAAGCCGCTCGAACTTCTCCTCGGCGTTCTTCTCCGCCTTGTCGAACAGGACCTCGGCGCGCTCCGGGAAGCTGCGCATCAGGCTGCTGTAGCGGACCTCGCTCTTGATGAAGTCCTTGTAGCTGGCGGTCGGCGCCTTGCTGTCAAGCTGGAAGGGATTCTTACCTTCGACGGCAACGCGGGGGTCGTAGCGGAACAGGTGCCAGTAGCCGGCGTTTACGGCCTTCTTTTCCTCGGCCATGGAGTTGCCCATGCCGCCCTTGATGCCGTGGTTGATGCAGGGCGCGTAGGCGATCACGAGGGACGGGCCGGGGTAGCTTTCGGCTTCGGCCATAGCTTTGACGCATTGGCTCATATCTGCTCCCTGCGCCACCTGCGCCACGTAGATGTAGCCGTAGCTCATGGCGATGGCGG
>CAYONL010000107.1:0-7709 GCA_964405305.1 uncultured Oscillospiraceae bacterium
CCGGCGGCGGCACGGGCCGCACCCTACACCCGGACAACGTGGCGGCCGGCCCCGCGTCTTACGGCCTGACCGACTCCATGGGCCGTATGCACAGCGACGCCCAGTTCGCGGGCAGCTCCTCCGTCCCGGCCCACGTGGAGATGATGGGACTCATCGGCATGGGCAACAACCCCATGGTCGGCGCGACGGTGGCCATGGCTGTGGCCGTGTACGAGGCCATCAAGGGCTAAACCCTAAAAATAAGCAGCAAAAAAATGAGCACGGTGTTTTTGAGCACCGTGCTCATTTCTGTTTATCGGATTATTTGAGTTCCACCCTGCGGCCAACGGGTTCCTCTTTGCCGGCCTTGGGAAGATCGAGCTCCAGCACACCGTTGTTGAACTCGCCGGAGATGGCGTCGCCCTTGATGCCGGTGATGTCAAAGCTGCGGGCAAAGGTGCCGTAGCGGCGCTCGCGGCGGACGAAGTTCTCCTCCTTCTCCTCTTTTTCCTCGCTGTGCTGGGCGGAGATGGTGAGCATGTCGCCGTTGATGTCGACCTTGACTTCCTCTTTCGCGAAGCCGGGCAGATCGGCCCGGAGCAGATAGTGGTCGCCCTTGTCGATGATGTCGGTGTGGACCATGGTGTTTGTGGAGGGCAGCTCGCCGAAGAAGTTCCTCTCCAAATCATTGAAGTAGTTGTTGAAGCGTTTCGTTTCGTGGCGGTCAAAAGGCATAAGATCGAACATAAGATTACCTCCAATATATTAAACAGATATTTTGTTTGTTCCAGGGGAACCATCCCCTGTTGACAGCTATATAATACCCCCGGATTGTTAAGAAAACAGGCGCGATATATTGCCAAACTGTAAATATTGGCACTCGCTAACATAGAGTGCTAACAAAACCGTAAATTGGCCTCGGTTTCACGGAAAAAGTCCGAAAACATCGCGGCGGCCCGGCTGAAATACAGGGCGATCAGGTAAGCGCTGAATAATTCGCGATAAGCTAAAAAGCGTGCATCCGAAGGGTCTTAGGGGCAATCGGAATGCCCCTAAATAGAAATGCGCCGCAGGCTCCTATTTGATTTTGGCAATTAATCAGGGCTTCCTTAGCAGAACTGTACATGGAGTGCTAACGGGCGGGGTTCAGTCATTTCGTTGGCAAGGCTCGCGGGAGCTGTTCCGCAAAATAAGTAAAATATAAAAGCAGGGCAATTCCGATTTCCAAACGGTGACGCCCTGCTTTAAACTCATATTTGGCCCACGCCCAAAGCGTGAGCTGTTTTTATATGCGGGATAAAATAAAGCTCCCGCCGGCTTTAGAGCCGCAGCTTTTTAAAACACATGGGCCACAGCGCGACGGCGTAAAACGCGATCATGAAATACCGCAGCAGGTTAAAAAAGTTTCCTGCCGGGAACACCAGCTTCATGCCATAGTAAAGCCCGCCCAAAACCGCGAAGCCGAGAGCCCAGCGAAGCAGCCGCCGCCAGAGGGGGCCCTTTGTCTCAAACCCCACGGCGTACTCCTCAATAAAGCTGCCGGCCACAAAGCCCATGGCAAGGCCGAAGGACTTCCAGAAATCCGCCATATCCACAAAGAACAGGAACGGCAGAAATATGGCCGTGCTGATGAGGTAGAGCATGGGCCTGTCCAGCGGGAAAGCCCAGAACAGCCGCCAAAGCAGCAGAGGCACGGCGACCCCAAGTATCAGCCCGCCCAGCACGTCCTTGGGCCAGTGCACGCCGAGGTAGAGCCTTGAAAAGCCGACCACCAGCGGCAGCAGGGCGGCCGCCCACCAGAACCAGCGGCGCTTTACGGCCCTTGCGGCGGCAAACATGAAGTTCGTTATGGAGTTCGTGTGGCCGCTGGGGAAGGAGTAGCCCGTCGCCGTCTCGACCCTGAGGGAACGTATGCCCTCCGTA
Source organism: uncultured Oscillospiraceae bacterium (assembly GCA_964405305.1). Classification (GTDB taxonomy): domain Bacteria; phylum Bacillota; class Clostridia; order Oscillospirales; family Ruminococcaceae; genus UMGS1668. Next base: position 1,903 of record CAYONL010000107.1, read on the forward strand.
CCGATGGGGCGCGGCGCTTTCACTATGCCCTTTACGCAGTTGCCCAGCAGGTTGCCGGACACCAGCGACCAGCACAGCCAATAGCCCGTCTCCCGGCTGAAGGACCAGTATACCAGCGTTATTATGGGAATGAGAAAGAGCTGCTCTCCGAAAACGGTCAGCGCCTGAAACAGCCAGTCGAAAAAGGGGCACGAAATGCTCTGTATGGCTTTGAGTATCTCCACCTCGAAGGGCATGGGTAACACCTCCGCGAAATATTATAAAAATCTATAATACCATTATATCTCCCCGCCATTAAAACGGGGAGATATATGAGACTGTTGACAAAGTATATTTCGCCTTTTCGATAAAATTAGAAATGGCTTTATAATAAGTTTTTTTGTATGTTCCCCCCGCCTCCGGCGGGGGAACATACGGAGTTTGTCTACACTTTGTTATATCTCCCCGCCATTAAAACGGGGAGATATATCGTAATAAATTATAAAATTATGAGCATTTGGAATAGCCGCAGGAGGGACAGGTGACGCAGCCGCCCTCATGGGTCAGGGCGGCGCCGCACTCAGGACACTTTACGGTGGCGTTGTCGCGGGCGGGGCCAAAGACCTGGGGCTCCAGCTCCGGCGAGGACTCCACGGTCGGGACCTGCGCGCCGCTTTCTATCATGTCGGAGACGCGCTTCATCACCCGGGCGATGGCGTCGGGGCAGGAGGTGCATTTGAGCCCCGGTACGCGGACGGTGGAGGGGCAGCGTATGCCGCGCATCTGCTTCATTATCTCCTGCAAAGAGACGCCGCTGCGCAATGCTACGGAGCAAAGGCGCGCCGTGGCCTCGCTCTGGCTGGGGCAGCCGCCGGCCTTGCCCGTGCTGGTAAAGACCTCCACTATGCCGTGCTCATCGTAGTTTACGGTGACGTACAGGTTGCCGCAGCCTATTTTCACCCGCTCGGTGACGCCGTTTACAACGTCGGGCCGCGGACGGGGCAGAAGATCGGTTCGGGTTTCATAGCTGTGCTCCGGCTCCGGGTGCGCGTTTTCCGAGCCCTTAACCTCGCCGATGTTCAGCACCTGCAGGTCGCGGGAGCCATCCCTGTAGATCGTGACGCCCTTGCAGTCCAGCTTGTAGGCCAGCATGAACACCTCGCGCACGCTCTCCACCGTGGCGGAGTTTGAGAAGTTGACCGTTTTGGAGACGGCGTTGTCCGTGTGGCGCTGGAAGGCCGCCTGCATACGCACGTGGTATTCCGGAGAAACGTCGTGGGCGGAGACGAAAACGTCCCTTATGTACTGCGGTATCTCAAGTATGTGGGCCAGCGAGCCGTCGGCCACCACTTTTTTCATCAGCTCGTCGGAGTATATGCCCGCCTCCTCCAGCTTCTGCCGCAAAATGGGGCTGACCTCCAGCATCTCGGTGTTGTCCATTATGTTGCGGATGAAAGCATAGGCGAAAACAGGTTCCACGCCGGAGGAGCAGCCCGCGATTATGGACAGCGTTCCGGTGGGCGCTATGGTGGTTACGGTGGCGTTGCGCAGCGGCTCTCCGTCCTTCCACACGCTCTCGCCAAACAGCGGGAACGGGCCGCGCACCACGGCAAGCTCACGGCTGGCATCACGGGCCTTGTCGGTTATAAAGCCCATCAGCTCCTCCGCAAAGGCCACCGCCTCGTCGGAGTCATACGGCACGCCCAGACGGAGCAGCATGTCCGCCCAGCCCATGATGCCGAGGCCGATCTTGCGGGTGGATTTCGTCATCCTGTCAATCTGCTCCAGCGGGTACTTGTTCACATCGATGACGTTGTCAAGAAAATGCACCGCGTCGCGGACTATGCCCTCCAACTTGTCGTAATCCACCTCCGGCCTGTCCTCGCCCTCCTTTAAAACGGTGACGAGGTTTATGGAGCCGAGGTTGCAGGATTCGTAAGGAAGCAGGGGCTGTTCGCCGCAGGGGTTTGTGCTCTCAATCTCGCCCTGGCTGGGCACCACGTTGTCGCGGTTCAGTCTGTCCAGGAAGATGATGCCCGGTTCGCCGTTGCGCCAGGCGCCCTCGACGATCTTGTCAAACACCACGCCGGCGTTCAGGCGCGCCACCACATCGCCGGTGTGCGGCTCGACTATGTCGTAATCCTCGTGGGCCTCCACCGCCCGCATAAACTTTTCGGTTATGCCGATGGAGATGTTGAAATTTGTTATATCTGAATTGTCCTTTTTGCAGTCGATAAACTCAAGAATATCCGGATGATCCACCCGAAGTATGCCCATGTTGGCGCCGCGCCTTGTTCCACCCTGTTTTACGGCCTCGGTGGCCATGTTGAACACGCGCATAAACGACACAGGCCCGGAAGCCACGCCGCCGGTGGTGCGCACGGTGCTGCCCTTTGCGCGCAGACGGGAGAAGGAAAAGCCCGTTCCGCCGCCGGATTTATGTATAAGGGCCGCGTCCTTGACCGCCTCAAATATCTGATCCATGCTGTCCGGAATGGGCAGGACGAAGCAGGCGGAAAGCTGGCCCAGCGGACGCCCGGCGTTCATAAGGGTGGGGGAGTTGGGCAAAAACTCAAGATCTGTCATAAGCTGATAAAACCGGTCGGAAAGCGCGGAGACGTCGGCCGCACCGTAGTTTTTATCCGCGGCGGCTATGGAATCGGCCACACGGCGGAACATGCCCTCCACGCTCTCCACTGATACGCCGTTCTCATCTTTTATAAGGTAACGTTTTTCCAAAACTGCCATGGCGTTTTTATTAATTTTCATATCTCTGCGCTCCAATCAATATTCACTGAGTTCATTGTAACACAATTTTTTTGCGCCCTCAATATCTAAAACCGCCTTCTTTTTTCGCAGGGACGAAAAAGGGCATTAAACCGCCGGAAAAATTTTTCGAGTCAGAATTTGTAAGGTTTGCACAATATGAACAGGCGGCGGAAGCACCCTCTGTTTGAGAAGCGGCACAGCGGGCAAATTAATATAATCTATATGGATTTTTAGACGCTGATATGGTATGATTGCGCCGTAAGCAGACTTTTTGGCGGAAGAATCCGTGTCTGCGAATGCGGAAAGGCTGTGGCGTTATATGAAAATGAAGTGGACGGAGAGGACGACCGCAAGGACCGTCTCGCTGATAATTGTGGTGGCGGCGGGGCTGCTGCTTTATTTCGCGCTTAAAAACTGGAGCGCCACGGTTTCGACCGTAAACTCTCTGATGGGGATGCTGCGGCCCTTTATAGTGGGCTTTGTTATGGCGTATCTGCTCAACGCGCCGCTGGTCTTTTTTGAAAAAAAGCTGCTTGGCTTTGTGGACAAGGGCAAGCCGCGCCCGCTGCTCAAACGTGTGCTCGCCGTGGTGCTCACATGGATAGCGGCGGCGGCCGTGCTCGTCTTTTTCTTCTGGAGCGTGATACCACAGGTGGCCGCCAGCGTGGAGATGCTGGTGCGCAACATACCCGGGTACCTCAAAGCCATGGCGGTGTTCATACAGGGCGCGGCGGATTACCTGCAGCTTGATATGACGAAGGTCAGGGAGATCATGAACAACTGGCTTTCGGTGGAGGGGCTGCTGGGTCAGGTGGCGGGTTATATGAACGACGCCATACCCTTTGTCTACAACATAGGCATGCAGGTGGGCGGCGGCATACTGGATGTTTTCGTGGGCATAATCATCTCTGTTTACCTGCTTTGCAGCAAGGAGACGCTGATCGCCCAGGTCAAAAAGGTCATGTACGCGCTGTTCCGCAAGCCGAGGGTGGACAGGCTAATCGTTGTGGCGAGGGAAAGCCACAGGGTGTTCAGCGGGTTCATAAGCGGCAAGCTGCTGGATTCGCTTATAATAGGAATAATGTGCTTTATAGGCATGAGCATACTGAGGATGGATTACGCGCTGCTCATAAGCTTTGTGGTGGGCGTGACGAACGTGATACCGTTTTTCGGCCCGTTTTTCGGCGCCATACCGTCCTGCCTCATCCTGCTGATAGTGGACCCGTGGCAGGCGCTCTGGTTCGCGATCTTCGTGCTGGCGCTGCAGCAGTTTGACGGCAACATACTGGGGCCGAAGATACTGGGCGACTCCACAGGGCTTCCCGCGCTTTGGGTCATGTTTGCGATACTGGTCGGCGGCGGGCTGTTCGGCGTGGTCGGCATGTTTATAGGCGTGCCCACCTTCGCCGTGATCTACTGGCTGATGCGCGAGTATTTCGGCGAGCGGCTGGAAAAGAAGGGCATGCCCACCGATACGGACGCATATCGTGTGGAAAAAGGGCCGCTTGAAAGATAGAGGCTGTTATATGTTTGTGGGGGGCGGCTATATGTCGGTTAAGAGACTTTTTTGGATAGTGCTGGACAGCTTTGGCTGCGGCGAACTTCCCGACGCCTGCGTTTACGGCGATGTGGGAAGCGACACGCTGGCCTCTTGCGCCGCGTCGTCAAAGCTCGATATACCAAACATGATAAAGCTCGGGCTTGGCAACATAGCCGGGGTGACGGCGCTTAAAAAGGCCGTTGCGCCGGAGGGGGCCTATGGGCGCATGGGTGAGCTTTCAAAGGGCAAGGACACCACCACCGGCCACTGGGAGCTGGCGGGCCTTGTCTCGCAAAATCCGTTCCCGACGTATCCGGGCGGCTTTCCGCAGGAGGTGCTGGAGAGGCTTGAGCGGGCGTGGGGCCGCGGCATACTCTGCAACCGGCCCTATTCCGGCACAAAGGTGCTGTACGACTATGGGCGGGGGCACCTTGAAACGGGCAAGCTGATTGTCTACACCTCCGCTGACAGCGTTTTGCAGGTGGCGGCCCACGAGGAGCTGGTTCCTGTGCCGCAGCTTTACAAATACTGCGAGGAGGCCCGGGCCATAATGTGCGGAAAGCACGCCGTGGGCCGGATAATCGCCCGTCCCTTTGTGGGACAGTGGCCGGATTTTACCCGCACCACGAACCGCCACGACTATTCGCTGACCCCGCCCGCGCCCACAATGCTGGATGCGCTGATGGATGCGGGCCTTGCCACCATAGGCGTCGGCAAGATATATGATATATTCAACGGCCGCGCAGTTTCGGAGTGCAACCGCACACGGAGCAACACGGACGGCATGGAAAAGACGACGGAGATAGCCAAAAGGGACTTTACGGGCCTTTGCTTTGTCAACCTGGTGGATTTCGACATGCTGTACGGCCACAGGAACGACGTGGATGGCTACGCCGCCGCCCTGACGGAGTTTGACCGCTGGCTGGGCGGATTTCTTGAGGGTATGGGTGAGGAGGACGCGCTGCTGATAACGGCCGACCACGGCTGCGACCCGGCTACGCCCTCCACGGATCATTCGCGGGAGTATGTGCCGCTGCTGCTGGCCGGAAAGCACATAAAGCGAGGCGTGGACCTTGGCACCCGGGGCACCTTTGCCGACGCCGCCGCCACCTGTCTCGACATGTTCGGAGTAACCGCTGATGTGGCCGGCGATTCCTTTTGGAAGGACATTGCGGAGTAGGAGAGGGGCTCTGCCCCTCCCGATTTGAATGATCTGGGAAACTGTTTATACAGGTGATGATCACATGGAACCCCCAAAACGTAAAAGGATACGATTAAAGGGTTATGATTATTCGTCAAAGGGCGTATATTTTGTGACGATATGCACCTGTGATCGCAGGTGCATTCTGTGCAACATATGTAGGGGAGGGGCTCTGCCCCTCCCGATTGGAATGACATGCGAAACGCTGTATGATAACCGGCCGGGGCAGAACCCCGCGGGCAAAAACGCGATGGCGCGAAATATCTTTTTGGACGGGCCGCGCAAAGATCGAATAAAATAAAAAATCCCCGGCTTTTG
>CAYONL010000108.1:0-7708 GCA_964405305.1 uncultured Oscillospiraceae bacterium
TTGCACTTGCTGTAAACCATGTTTCTCTTGACACACAGTTCGCCCCTACAGTGGCACACAACGGCGCATCCGAACGGTTTATTCTAAGTGCGGGAGCGAGGCGGGCGCTCACAAATAAAAAATGCGGGCCTCCACACAAGTGGAAGCCCGCGCAAAACTGCCGCTACAGATTATTTGCTGTACAGGGTGGCGGTGCCTTCGCCGGCGGTGGCGTCGAACTCAAGAACGACGTTGCCGCCATCGGTGCTGCACTCGGCAAAATCAAGGCCGTAAAGCGGAACCTCGTTGCCTTCGCTGTCGACCATCATAAGATCCCACTGAACGTTGTTCACGTCCACCATGAAGGTGAGGTCAACGGTAGCGCCGTCAGCAAGAGTGGCGTCGCCAAGAAGGTTGTCGCCCCAGGTGTCCACGCCGGCGCCGCTGGCATAGAGCTCATAGATCTCAACGCCGGTGGAGTTCTGGATGGTCACGGGCAGCTCGAGGACTTCGCCCTCGGGAGAGGCTTCTTCTTCGGCGTCTTCGGGAGCGGCTTCCTCAGAGGCAGGCTCGGAGGCGGACTCGGAAGGGGCGGCCTCGCTGGGGGCGGCGTTGTTTCCGCCGCAGGCGGCAAATACGGTCACCATCATGACCAGAGCAAGTAAAAGAGCAAGTTTTTTCATAATATCCTCCTGTTTGTACGCGGCGGGCCCGTATCAACGGACGCCGCGGTGTCGCGCCCCGACTCAAGAAATTGTTGTTCATTTGGAGCGCGGATATAATGTTATCATAAAAAAGTTTAAAAATCAATCATTATTTATCCACAATAAGGCTGCAAAAAAAATTTAATAATGTTCAATTTACGGAGGGACAAAAAACTGTCACGTTTGCGGACGTTCACGGCGGAACAGAAGCGGGGCAAAATACCGCATAAAATGTTTTGTGCAGCTTTGCCAAGATGACGGCTTAATGTTGTTCTTTTATCTATTGAAAAAGACGGCGTAAATTGGTAAAATAGAATATGAAAAGTATCGGCCGCGGCGCTTTGGGGCGCTGTGCGGCCGGTACAACGGGAAGGAGGGCTTGGCATGGCCGCGACAAAGGCAAAACGGGACCTGGACTTGCCGATATACCTGTTTCATCAGGGCACTAACGCCAAAAGCTACGAGCTGATGGGCGCGCACCCGGCTAAAAAGGGCAGGGTTTCCGGCGCGGTTTTCAGGGTGTGGGCGCCGCACGCGGGGGCCGTTTCGGTCACGGGCGACTTCTGCGATTGGGACGCCGGGGTTTTCCCCATGGAGAGGATCAGCGAGAACGGCCTGTGGGAGGGCTTTGTGCCCGGGGTAAAGTGGTTCGACCGCTATAAGTACGCCATAACCACGGGCGCTGGGGAGCTTATTTTAAAAAGCGACCCCTATGCCTTCCACAGTGAGACAAGGCCGGCCTCCGCCTCCATGTTCTTCGACCTGGATAAATACGAGTGGGGCGACGGCGAGTGGATGAACAGGCGCGGGGCAAACCTGCGCTCCTCGCCCATGAATATCTACGAGGTGCATATGGGCTCCTGGCGCAGGTATCCGGACGGCAGCTTTTTCGACTACCGCAAGTGCGGGGAGGAGCTTTCCGCCTACTGCGCCGAGATGGGCTATACCCATGTGGAGCTGCTGCCGGTGATGGAGCACCCGTTTGACGGAAGCTGGGGGTACCAGTGTCTGGGCTTCTTCGCGCCCACCTCCCGCTACGGCACGCCGGAGGACTTTATGGCCTTCGTGGACATAATGCACCGGGCGGGCGTGGGCGTGATACTTGACTGGGTGCCGGCCCATTTTCCAAAGGACGCCTACGGGCTTTACAGGTTTGACGGCGAGTGCTGCTACGAGTACCAGAACCCGCTGATGGGCGAGCACCCTCAGTGGGGCACCCAGGTTTTCGACTTCGGCCGGCCGGAGGTGGAGAGCTTCCTCATGTCCTCCGCCATGTACTGGTGCGACAGGTACCACGCCGACGGGATAAGGGCCGACGCCGTTTCGTCCATGCTGTACCGGGACTACGGGCGGCAGGACGGGGCGTGGGAGCGAAACACCGCCGGCGGGAGGGAAAACTTCGAGGCCGTGGCCCTGCTGCAAAAGATAAACACCGCCGTGCTGACGGAGTTTCCCGGCGTCGCCATGATAGCGGAGGAATCCACCGCCTGGCCGCTGGTGACAAGGCCGGCGCACACGGGCGGGCTGGGCTTCAGCTTCAAGTGGAACATGGGCTGGATGAACGACATGCTGGAATATATATCGCTGGACCCGGTGTTTCGCGCCTACAACCATGACAAGCTGACCTTCGGCATGTTTTACGCCTTCTCGGAAAATTTCATACTGCCCATCTCCCACGACGAGGTGGTGCACGGCAAGTGCTCGCTTATAAACAAAATGCCGGGGGATTACGCCGGGAAATTTGCCGGAGTGCGGGCGTTTTTGGGCTACATGATGGCCCACCCGGGCAAAAAGCTGCTGTTTATGGGACAGGAGTTCGGCCAGTTCATAGAGTGGAACGAGGAGCGGGAGCTGGACTGGCTGCTGCTCGATTTCGACCTGCACAGAAAGTTAAAGGAGTACGTGAGGCAGCTCAACTTCTTCTACCGCCTGCACCCGCAGTTTTGGGAGCGGGACGACAGTTGGGAGGGGTTCCAGTGGGCCGTGGCGGACGACGCCGCCCAAAGCGTGGTGGCCTTCCGCCGGATAGACGAGGAGGAGCGGGAGGTCATGAGCGTAAGCAACTTCTGCCCGGTGCGGCGGGACGATTACCACATAGGGGTGGAGCGGCCCTCCGTCTGGAAAGAGGTCTTTTCCAGCGACCGGGAGGAGTTCGGCGGCGCGGGGGAGGACAACGGCGAGGTGGTCAGCGAAAAGCTGGCCGCCCACGGGAAGGAGAACTCCATCTCCATACGCATACCGCCCATGAGCACGGTCTATCTGGAGCTGGAACGCGTGATTCAGGAAACGCCGGAGGAGGCTGACAGCGATGCATAAAAAACAGATGATAGCCATGATACTGGCGGGAGGGCAGGGCAGCCGCCTTTATGTGCTGACAAAGGACCTGGCCAAGCCCGCGGTGCCCTACGGCGGGAAATACAGGATAATCGACTTTCCGCTGTCCAACTGCGTCAACTCCGGCATAGATACGGTGGGCGTGCTGACGCAGTACGAGCCGCTGGAGCTGTCGGAGTACATAGGCAACGGCCAGCCCTGGGATCTGGACAGGATGGGCGGGGGCGTCTTCATCCTGCCGCCGTATCAGCGGAGCTCCGGGTCAAACTGGTACTCCGGCACCGCCAACGCCATATATCAGAACATGAATTTCATCGACCGCTACGACCCGGAGTATGTGGCCATCCTCTCCGGCGACCATATTTATAAGATGGATTACTCCGAGATGCAGGAAGCGCCACGCTTTGGCATCATGAACACGGACGAGAACGGCGACGTCATAGAGTTTGAGGAGAAGCCGAAGAAGCCGAAAAGCGACCTCGCCTCCATGGGCATATACATTTTTACGGCCGACAAGCTGCGCAAATATCTTTCCGACGACGCCGCCGACCCGGATTCCAAAAACGACTTTGGAAAGAACGTCATCCCGGCCATGCTTGCGGCGGGCGAGAAGCTGTCCACCTACCGTTTTGACGGCTACTGGAAGGACGTGGGCACCATAGACAGCCTGTGGGAGGCCAACATGGATGTGCTGGACCCCCGCGTTCCGCTGGACCTTTACGACCCGGACTGGAAGATATACGCCCGCAGCCCGATACTTCCGCCCCACTGGGTGATGGAGGGCGCGTCGGTGCAGAATTCCATGATAACCGAGGGCTGCGTTGTGGGCGGCACGCTGGATTTCACCATACTTTCCGCCGGCGTAACGGTGGAGCCGGGCGCGGTGGTGCGGGACAGCATCGTGATGCCGGGCGCGGTCATCAAGGCGGGCGCGGCGGTGGAGTACGCCATAGTGGGCGAAAACGCCGTCATCTGCGAAAACGCCGTGGTCGGGCGCCGTCCGGAGGACGTGGAAAACAAGGAGGAGTGGGGCGTCGCGGTGGTGGGGCCGGGCGTAAGGGTCGGCGCGGGCGCCACCGTGCGGCCCAAACAGATAGTGGGGCGCAACGTGCCGGCGGAGAAGGAGGAGCTGAAATGAAAGAGCGCAGGATACTCGGCCTCATACTCAGCAACGTGCACGACGAGCTGCTCTCCGACATGACGGGGAAGCGCACCCTCGGCTCCGTGCCCTTTGGCGGCCGCTACAGGCTGATAGACTTCACCCTTTCCGCCATGGCGAACGCCGGCATAGTCGATGTGGGCGTCGTACCGCGCAGCAACTACCAGTCGCTTATCGACCATCTGGGCAGCGGGCGCGAGTGGGATCTCTCACGCAAGCTCGGCGGCCTGTGCATACTGCCTCCATTCGGGAGGGGCGGCAGCGGGATATACCGCGGCCGTATGGAGGCGCTGGCGGGAGTTAAGGACTATATAAAACGCTCCGGAGCGGAGACCGTCGTGCTCACCGACTGCGACATGGTGACAAATCTGGATCTTGCCCCGGCCATAGAGGCGCACAGCGCCTCCGGCGCGGACATAACTCTGCTTTACAAGCGCGACACGCTCACCGCCGACAGCAGCCACGATTACCAGTCGCTGTTTTTCGATGGGGCCGGGCGGCTGACCGATATGCTGCTGGTCCCGCGGACGACGGGGGAGCAAAACCTGTTTATGGACACGGCGATAATCCGCAAGCCGCTGTTGGACGACCTGATAGAGGACAGCATAAGGCACAACGAGCAGAGCTTCTCGCGCAGCGTGCTCATGGCGAAAAAGGACGTGCTCAACATCCGCGGTTTCAGGTGCACGGGCTACAGCACCCGGGTGACGAGCATGAGGCACTACTTCCGCGCCAGCATGGACCTGCTGTCGCCGGAGGTGCGCGACTCGCTGTTCCCAAAGGAGAGGCCCATTTACACCCACGTGCGGGACGAGGTCTCCGCCAAATACGGGCTAGACGCGGAGGTCTCCAACTGCCTTGTGACCGACGGCTGCATAATCGACGGCCGGGTGGAGAACAGCATAATATTCAGGGGCGTGCGCGTGGCCAAGGGCGCGGTGGTGAAAAACTGCGTGCTCATGCACAACACCGTGGTCTCGGCGGGGGCGCGTCTGGAATATATAATAACGGATAAGAATGTGACAGTTTCGGAAAATACGGCGCTTTCGGGGGCGGAGACGTACCCGGTATACATAGCCAAAGGCTCCGTGGTCTGACGCGGAGAAAAAACTATCAGCCGAAGGGGGAACCAGCATGAAGATACTTTTCGCGGCCAGCGAGGCCAAGCCGTTCATAGCTTCCGGAGGGCTGGCGGACGTGGCGGGAAGCCTGCCCGCGGCACTGAAAGCCCACAGGACCGATTGCAGGGTCATCCTTCCGCTCTACGCCGACATAGCGCCGGAGCTGCGGGATAAGCTGGTGTTTTTGACCCATTTTGAGGTGGAGCTGGCCTGGCGCAAGCAGTACTGCGGCCTGTTTTCGGGCCAGGCGGGCGGCGTCACCTACTACTTTTTGGACAACGAATATTATTTCAAGCGCAGCGGGATATACGGGCACTTTGACGACGCCGAGCGCTTCGCCTTCTTCTCCATGGCGGTGCTGGAGGCGGTGCGCCACATGGATTTTTCGCCGGACGTCATCCACTGCAACGACTGGCAGAGCGCGCTCATCCCGGTGTTTCTCAACTGCTTTTACCGCGGGATAGCGGAGCTTAAGAACACAAAGACGCTTTTCACCATCCACAACATCCAGTATCAGGGCCGTTTTGGGCTGGAGGTGGGGACCGACGTGCTGGGCCTGCCGGCGGACAAGCGCCATATAGTGGAGTACGACGGCGACGTAAACTTTATGAAGGGCGGCATAGACCAGTGCGACTATGTCTCCACCGTAAGCCCCAGCTACGCCAAAGAGATACTCGACCCATGGTTCTCCCACGGGCTTGACAGGCTGCTGCGGGACAGGGAATACAAGCTTGCCGGAATACTCAACGGCATAGATACAAAGGATTACGACCCGGAGACGGACCCCGCCATTCCCGCCCACTACTCGGCCGCGGAGCTTTCCGGCAAGGCCATGGACAAGGCGGCTTTGCAGGCGGAGCTGGGCCTTGAGCAGGACGACAGAGCCATGCTCATAGGTATGGTCACGCGCATGGTGTCCCACAAGGGGCTGGATCTTGTGAAATACATAGGGAACGACATGATGCGCCTGCCGGTGCAGCTGGTTGCGCTGGGGTTCGGCGACTATGTTTACGAGAGCTTTTTCCGCTCGCTTCAAGAGAGCTTTCCCGGGCGCGTGCGGATGGTGACCGGGTTCGCGCCCGCCCTTGCCCGGAAGATATACGCCGGAGCCGACGTGTTCCTGATGCCCAGCAAGAGCGAACCCTGCGGCCTTGCCCAGATGATAGCGCTGCGCTACGGCGCCATACCCATAGTGCGCGAGACGGGCGGGCTTAAAGACACCGTGCGGGACCTTGGCGCAGAGGACGGCAACGGCTACACCTTCAAGACGTACAACGCCCACGACATGCTGGGCGCGGTTGAGAGGGCGAGAGGCCTTTTCGAGAACGGGCCGGAGTGGGAGAAGGCCGTTTGCGCCGCCATGGCCAGCGACAACAGCTGGAACCGCTCGGCGGAGACCTACAAGGCGCTATATAAGCAGATAGTCGGGTAGATTATCAGGAGTCAGGATTCAGGAGAACGCGGTACAGGGAAATGGGTTCCCAAAACGATGGATTTTCGCTAACTTTTGAAGTGGGTGTCCGCCCGAAGGGTCAATGTCCCGCGCCGCCGGTAAAACTTGCACTAACTTATAAATAGGGCGTTCGCCCGAAGGGGTTTAAGGGCAGCGGCGACGAGCGCGTCCAGCGGACGATACAGCGAGGAACCGCTGGCGCAGGCGTCGGCTGGATGCGAGCGAATAGCGACGCAGCCAGACGCTAACGCCAAGATGTCGGAATGCCCCCTTTAGACACTATTCGCTAGACACTAGACACTAGTAGAACGGGTACAGGAAAACGGGTTTCCAAAATGATAGATTTCCGCAAACTTTAAAAAAGGGCGTTCGCCCGAAGGGTCTTAGGGGCAATCGGAATGGACGGTCAGAAACATAGTCGCGCTGCTCGCTTGTAGCGCTTCGCATCGCTCGTTGTTTCTTCCTGCTCTCGTTCCCGCTGTATCCGCCACAGGCGGCGCGGTAACGATAGCCCCTGTTTAAAAATCGTCCGCGAAGCGGACACCTCTTATAACCACAAACTTAAAAAATACCGCGCAGGCTGTCTTTCAGCGAAGAAAGATGACAGGCGCGGTCTTTTGATATGATGATTTGAAATTGATAAGTTAGCGTTTTAAGAGGTGCCTGCGGCGCATTTAATTAAGGGGGCTTTACAGTGGCTCGCAGCCAAATCATAGATTTGGGCGAGCCTTGTACCGGCGCTGTAGACCAAATCAGAGATTTGGACAGCGCCACGTTCGATTGCCCCCTTAGTTCCGGTCAGAAACATAGTCGCGCTGCTCGCTTGTAGCGCTTCGCATCGCTCGTTGTTTCTTCCTGCTCAATGCCCCGCTGCATCCGCCACAGGCGGCGCGGGACATTGAGCCTTCGGATGCCCGCTTCAAAATTTAATGGAAATCCATCGTCTAAGTATGCCGTT
>CAYONL010000109.1:0-309 GCA_964405305.1 uncultured Oscillospiraceae bacterium
AGCCTCCACCACCGAAAACCCGTATTTCTACGTTTACAACGCGATACTTTCCCGCAGCACGGTGTTTGAGTTCAAGCCCCTGCGGCCGGAGGATCTGCTTTTGGCGCTGGAAAACGCCGTCGCAAGGCTGGAGAGCGAGGAGCGCACCGTGCTCAAGCTGGAGGACGGCGTGCTCGACCACATTGCCCACAACTGCTCCGGCGACGCACGCAAGGCGCTGAACGGGCTGGAGCTTTGCATTTTGGCGTCGCGTTTTGATGAGAACGGCGTGAGGACGCTGACTATGGAGGATGCGTGCGCGGCGGCCCA
>CAYONL010000109.1:319-7675 GCA_964405305.1 uncultured Oscillospiraceae bacterium
CCAGCGCAGCTCAAACCGCTATGACCGGGATGGCGACGACCATTATGACCTGCTTTCGGCATTTCACAAGTCCGTCCGCGGCAGCGACGAGAACGCCGCCCTGCACTATCTGGCGCGTTTTCTGGAGGCTGGGGACATTATTTCGCCCTCCCGCAGATTGCTGGCCATCGCCTGCGAGGATATCGGCCTTGCGTACCCGAACGCCATACCCTTCGTAAAAGCCTGCGTGGATACGGCTATGCAGCTCGGTCTGCCGGAGGCGCAGCTTCCGTTGGCCGACGCCGTAATACTGCTTTGCACCGCGCCCAAGTCCAACTCCGGCATGCTCGCCATAAACGCGGCAAGGGCGGATGTGGCCGCCGGAAACATTGGCGACCCGCCCGCGCACCTTAAGGACGCCAGCTATTCCGGCGCGAAAAAGCTGGGCCGCGGGGTCACATATAAATACCCCCATGGCTACAAAAACCATTATACAAAACAGCAGTACCTGCCGGACGAGCTGAGGGACAGGGTGTATTACCAGTTCGGCGAGAACAGGACAGAGCAGGCGGCCATGGAATACAGGAAAAAAATAATAGCCGAGGACGGGGAAAAAACCTCCGGCCCATCGGGGACATAGGAAAAACGGCTCCGGGACTTTTACAAGTTCCGAAACCGTTTTTTCATGCAAAAAAGTTTTTATAACAGATTGATCTGGTCGATTATCCGCTGTTTGGCTTGTACTCCGACCATGCGGGCGGCCTCCCGGCCATCCTTAAAGAAGATAAGCGTGGGGATGGTCATGACCTCATGGGCCGAGGCAAGGTCGCGCTCATCGTCAACGTTTACCTTACCCACAGTGTTTTTGCCGTCAAGCTCATCAGCTATATCGTCTATTGTGGGGCCCATCATGCGGCACGGGCCGCACCAGCTTGCCCAAAAGTCCACAAGCGCCACGCCGCCGCTTTCCATAAGTTCGTGAAAAGCCTTGGAATCAAGACGTTTCGCAGGCATTTTACATTCCTCCCTAAATTATTGTTTCCTACAAGCAAAGGATAATGCGGAAATGTTAACTTGTAAAGAACCGGGGGTAAAGATTCCTGAGCATGGCGCACAAACTGGCGTAAACAGGGCCTAAAAAGCTGGGATGGAAAAAATTGCAGATATATGAGCACACAGGCAGCTACAGCGCAGACAGGCCGTTTTTTAATGCCGCCTTGCTGCGATGGGCGGGCGCTCTGGTACATAACGGAGGTGAAAAGAATGGATAATAAAGGCGTGATGATGCCGGCGGGCCGGTGCGGGCTGAACATGGGCGCGCGGTTTGTTATGCCGACGGGCTGCGGCCATAAGGGCCGAAAACGGGTATTTGCCGGTTGTAAGCATGATGATTTACCGGCGGGATAGGGCAGAGGGCTTTATCGCCGCGATGGCAAAGCCGGGATCAATAAGAATACAGAAAAGCTGCACGCGCTTTGGAAGGGCGCGGGAAGGAGACAAAGTGAAGGAACGAGAAAAGGGCTATCTCATCCTGCAAAACGGCAGGGTGTTTGAGGGAAAGCGGGTGGGCGTTGGCGGCGACGCGCGCGGAGAGGCGGTGTTCACGACCGGGATGACCGGCGTTGCCCAAACGCTGACCGATCCCAGCTACCGCGGCCAGATACTTGCTGCGACGTTTCCGCTGATGGGCGTGTACGGCCTTGCGAGGGCTGACTACGAAAGCGAGGGCCCGGCGCTGGCGGCTTTCGTCATGCGGGAGCTGTGCGATGAGCCGTCAAATTTCCGCAGCGAGATGTCGCTGGAGGAATTTCTGATAAAAAATGGCGTGCCGGGCCTGTGCGGGGTGGATACGAGGAGCCTTACAAGGG
This sequence comes from uncultured Oscillospiraceae bacterium, assembly GCA_964405305.1. Lineage (GTDB taxonomy): Bacteria > Bacillota > Clostridia > Oscillospirales > Ruminococcaceae > UMGS1668. Next base: position 2,167 of record CAYONL010000109.1, read on the forward strand.
AGATACGCAATGCGGGCGCCATGAACGCGGCCATAGTGTCGGAGCTTCCGGCGGACATGGGCGCGTTTTTGGAGGAGCTTAAAAACATGGAGTCGGCGGCAAAGGTGAGCGCCGCGGCTAAAAAGACGGAGCGTCTTTCCGCCGAACCGGGGAGCGTTGTGCTCATGGACTACGGCTTTAAGGGCAGCATAAAGGCCATGCTGGAAAAGCGCGGGCGGCGGGTGACTGTTGCGGGCGCGTACACGCCGGCGGAGGAGGTGCTCTCTCTGCGTCCGGCGGGCATATTGCTGTCAAACGGCCCGGGCGACCCGATGGACAACCCCGAAATAATTGCCGAGGTTAGAAAGCTTGGAGAGAGCGGCGTTCCGATAATGGGCATATGTCTGGGGCACCAGCTTATGGCCCTGGCGGCGGGCGCTGCAACAGGCAAGCTGAAATTCGGCCACCGTGGCGCGAACCAGCCGGTGCGAAATGTGCTGACCGGAGGAATGTACATCACAAGCCAGAACCACGGCTACGCGGTGGATACTTTGCCGGAGGGGGCCGCTCTGCTGTTTGAAAACGCAAACGACGGCACCGTGGAGGGGCTGTATTACAAAGACCGCCCGGCCTTTTCCGTGCAGTTCCACCCAGAGGCAAATTCCGGGCCACGCGACACGGAGTTTTTGTTCGACGAATTTATAAATATGATGGACGGAGGGCGCTGCTATGCCGCTTTGCGCTGACCTTAAAAAAGTAATGATAATCGGTTCCGGGCCAATAATTATAGGACAGGCCGCCGAATTCGACTATGCGGGAACCCAGGCCTGCCGCGCCCTGAAAAGCGTGGGGCTTGAGATAGTGCTGGTCAACCCGAACCCGGCCACTATAATGACCGACAGCGCCATGGCCGACAGGATATACGTGGAGCCGCTGGATCTGGAGATACTCAAGCGGATAATAAAAAAGGAGAAGCCGGACGGCCTTCTGTCCACCCTTGGCGGGCAAAGCGGGCTGACGCTTTCAATGCAGCTTTGGAAGGAGGGCTTTCTTGAGGAGCAGCACGTAAGGCTCCTCGGCGCAAAATATGATGCGATAAACCGCGCGGAGGACAGGCAGCTTTTCAAGGACACCATGGAGTCCATAGGCGAGCCCTGCACCAGCTCGGGAACGGCGACGGACACAGAGACGGCTCTCGCGCTGGCGGGTGAGATAGGCTACCCGGTGATAGTGCGCCCGGCATTCACGCTGGGTGGTTCCGGCGGCGGTTTCGCGGCGGACGCAAAGGAGCTTTGCGTTGCGGCAAAAACAGGGATAGACGCTTCTCCGATAGGGCAGATACTTGTGGAGCGCTCCGTTGCAGGTTGGAAGGAGATAGAGTTTGAGGTCATCCGCGACGCCTCGGGCAGCTCGATAACCGTCTGCTCCATGGAGAACATAGACCCTGTCGGCGTGCATACGGGCGATTCGGTCGTCGTGGCTCCGGCGCTTACGCTGGCCGACAAGGAGTACCAGATGCTGCGCTCCTCGGCCCTGCGTATTGTGGGCGCGCTGGGGGTTGAGGGCGGCTGCAACGTGCAGTACGCGCTGGACCCCGCCTCCTTCGACTACACGGTGATAGAGGTAAATCCGCGGGTGTCGCGCTCCTCCGCCCTTGCGTCAAAGGCGACCGGCTATCCGATAGCGAAGGTGGCCGCCCTTATCGCCGTGGGCTTTGAGCTGGGTGAAATTAAGAACGCCGTAACGGGCAAGACCTCCGCGTTTTTTGAGCCGGCGCTGGATTACGTGGTCGTAAAGTTCCCAAAGTGGCCCTTTGATAAATTTGTCTACGCGGACAAGTCGCTGGGCACTCAGATGAAGGCCACGGGCGAGGTGATGTCCATAGCCGTCACCTTTGAGGAGGCCCTGATGAAGGCGGTGCGCGGGGCTGAACTGGGGCTGGATACGCTGGAGCTGCCGCCGCAAAAAGAGTTTTCGGACGCCGAGCTTGAAAAGGCCGTGGCAAAGCCCACCGACACCAGACTTTTTGCGGTATACGAGGCGCTGCGCCGCGGTTTTTCCACGGAAAGGATAAACGCGCTGTCCAAAATAGACCCGTGGTTCATAAATTCCATGAAAAACATACTGGCGGTACAAAAAGCGCTGGAGGCCGGAGAAACGGGAGAGGAGCTTTACCGGGCGGCCAAGCTCACCGGTTTTACGGACAGGGCCATAGCGCGCCTTTCGGGAAAGCGGCCGGAGAAGCATCTGCCCGCCGTCTACCGTATGGTGGACACCTGCGCCGCCAAGTTTGAGGCCGAGACGCCGTATTTTTACTCCGCCCGCTTTGGCGAGGACGAGGCTGTTTCGTGTGTGGAAAAAAACAGTGGAAAGAAGCGCCGCATGCTGGTGCTGGGTTCCGGCCCAATAAGGATAGGGCAGGGCATAGAGTTCGACTACGCCTGCGTCAAGTGCGTCTGGGCGCTCAAGGCACAGGGGTGCGAGGTGGCCATAATTAATAACAACCCGGAGACGGTCTCCACCGATTTTGATACGGCGGACAGGCTGTATTTTGAGCCGCTGACGCCGGAGGACGTGCTGGACGTAGTGAATGTGGAGCGCCCGGACGGAGTTGTGGCGGCTTTCGGCGGCGGCACGGCCATAAAGCTGACCCGGGCGCTGGCTGAGCACGGCGTTCCGATATTGGGAACCTCCGCGGACGCCATAGATCTTGCGGAGGACAGGGGCCGCTTTGACGCGATACTGGAACAAAACAAGATACTGCGTACGGCGGGTGACACGGTGCTAAACCGTGAAGAAGCCGTGACCGCCGCGAACAGACTGGGCTACCCGGTGCTCATACGGCCGTCTTACGTGCTCGGCGGGCAGAACATGACCATAGCGGCCTGCGACGGCGACGTGCTCGAATACATGGATATAATCCTTGCCAGCGGAAACGACGAGCCGATACTGATAGATAAATACCTCAGCGGCACCGAGGTGGAGGTGGACGCCGTATGCGATGGAGAGGACGTGCTCATTCCGGGCATAATGGCCCATGTGGAGCGGGCGGGCGTCCACTCCGGCGACTCCATAGCGCAGTATCCGGCCCGCGGCCTTTCGGGCGAGGTGACGGAGAAGATAGTGGCGCAGTCGCGGAGCATCGCCGTTTCGCTGGGCACAAAGGGACTTATAAACATCCAGTACGTGGTCTGCGACAACGAGCTTTATGTCATAGAGGCAAATCCGCGCGCCTCCCGCACCGTGCCGTATATCAGTAAAATTACAGGCGTGCCGATCATCGACCTCGCTGTGCGGGCGATGCTGGGCGAAAAGCTTGCGGATATGGGCTACGGTACCGGGCTGTATCGGGATGCCGCCGTTTATGCCGCCAAGGTACCCGTGTTCTCCTTCCGAAAGCTGGTCGGAGCCGACAGCCTGCTGGGCCCCGAGATGAAATCCACCGGCGAGGTGCTGGGCGTGGCCTCAACGCCGCAGGAGGCGCTGGTAAAGGGCCTGCTGGCCGCCGGATACAATATGGAGAGGCAGGGCGGCGTGCTGCTTTCGGTCAAGGACTCGGACAAATATGAGATAGTGGATGTGGCGCGCGGCTTTGCGTCCCTTGGGTTTAAGCTTTACGCCACAAAAAAGACGGCGCAGTGCTTGGATGACCACGGGCTTTCGGTGAAAATGGTCCACAAGCTGGATAGAAACGATGACATTGCGCGCCTGCTGGACGAAGGCAGGGTGCAGTACGGCGTGCTCACCTCCACATACGGCGCCCGCTGCCGCGCAAAGCTTGTGGAACGAAACATACCGTGCCTCACGAGCATAGACACAGCTCGGGCGCTTATCAAGTCGCTGGCCACCGGCTACAACACGTCGAACATTGAGATACTGCGCCTGAACGGCCTGCCGGAGAAAAAGCTTCCGGTAAAGTTCGTAAAGATGCGCGCCACGGGCAACGACTATATCTATTTCGACTGCTTTGAGCAGCATATTGAGAACCCGGAGGCGCTGAGTGTCTGGATGTCAAACCGGCGCACAGGCATCGGCGGCGACGGGATAGTGCTGATACTGCCGGACGAAAAAGCCGACGCCGAGATGGTGATGTACAACGCCGACGGTACGGGTGGAGAGGTGGCGGGAAACGCTCTGCGCTGCGTGGGCAAATACCTTTATGAGAGCGGGCGGGTAAAAAAGACGGAGCTGGCTGTCCGTACCGGCAAGCGCATAAACAGGATGAAGCTGTTTCTCCATTCGGACGAGGTGTACGCCGTCAGCGTGGCACTGGGCAAGCCGTGTTTCGCCGTGGAAAACGTACCCGTCGCTCTGTCAGGGCCGGAGGTGGTGGACCGGCGGGTGACGGTGGCCGGAAAAGACTACGCCATAACCTGCCTTTCCATGGGCAACCCACACTGCGTCATCATCACCGATGACGCCGATGGCGTGCCGCTGGAGGAGGTTGGGCCGGAGCTGGAAACGGCCGATATATTCCCGAAAAGAGCCAATGTTTCCTTCGCCCAAATCGTGGACAGGCACAACGTCAAGCTCCGTGTATTTGAACGCGGGATAGGTGAAACGGCGGCCTGCGGTACAGGAGCGGCCGCGGCTGTTGCGGCTGGAATAAAGCTGGGGCTTTTGTCCGCCGCGGGCGACGTTACGGTCCACATGCGTGGCGGCGTGATAATCGTTTCACAGGGCGAAGACGGGACGCATATTTCGGGCGATGTGGCGACGGATTTCGAGGGCGTTGTAAAACTGTAATGCTGAGGGTTCTCCTATACCTTATATAAGAGAGAGCTTGTTTTTGGAACCAGAGGCGCGCCGCTATTTGGAGAAAAGCGAAAAGCAGCGGCAGGATGCTTGGGAAGATATGTGGCGCCCGTCCCGCTTTAAACGTAAACGCCTTGGTAGCGGCGCGTTCCGCGGCAAACCGTATGGCTGTGTCGCGTCCTTTAAACAATATAAAAGGATGCGGTGATCTTGCGGCAAAGAAAAACGGCATAGCCGTGATGAGCGACTATGCCGTTTTTTAAGAGATGGCGTCTCTCTTTTTGCTGCTCCCGAAAGAAGAGCTTTCCTTTAGGTACGCCTGACGGGAATCGACTTTCGCGCTGTGGCGCTCATTCACTACCGCGCCGCTTCAATTCCCGCCAATTTTGAGATACAAAAAAGACCCCGAAGGGCCTGTTTTGTATTTGGTACGCCTGACGGGAATCGACTCTCGCGCTGCGGCGCTCGGTCAGGCGCGGCTCTGAGCGTCCACTGGCTCAATGGCTTACGCCGCCTGTGGCGGATGCAGTAAGCCGTTGAGCAGGAAGAAATACAGAGCGAAATAAGCGAACAGCGAAATTCCGCGACCGCAGTGACGGCCCAAATCTCTGATTTGGGCCGTCACTGCAATATTTCTGACCGTTACACTCATTCACTACCGCGCCGCTTCTATTCCCGCCAATTTTGGGATACAAAAAAGGCCCCAAAGGGCCTGTTTTGTATTTGGCAAATGACTAAACGATTGATACAATGCACCTGTTTTATATAGAATGCA
>CAYONL010000110.1:0-4177 GCA_964405305.1 uncultured Oscillospiraceae bacterium
ACATGCATGAGCACGCCATAAAATAAGGGGTGAACTCAGGCGGAATATGGGTAAGGCGCCATTTACAGACAGCAACAGTATGGAAAATGTGAAAACTGTGCGTATTTAATAATTTTTTAACAACTCAGCAGGCCTAAGTCACTATAATACAATTAAGCCATATAAAAATGGTTATATATTTCTAAAAATTATTTAAAAAAGTGAATGACTCTTTCTAAAAAGTTTGCAGGCGAGGGAAAGAAAACAGGGGGGCTTTAAATGAATACGAGACTGCTGAAATACGCAGTTGAGGTCGAGCGCGCCGGGTCGATAACCAAGGCGGCGGAGGATCTGTATATGAGCCAGCCGAATTTGAGCAAAGCCCTGCGGGAGCTTGAGAGCGAGTTCGGCGTAACTATATTCAATCGCACGACGAAGGGAATAGAACCCACGGTAAAGGGCGTCGAATTTTTAAAGCATGCGAAGCGGGTGCTGGAACAGCTCAATGAGATGGAAACACTTTTTGTTCCTGAAAAGAGCGGTATAGTCGAGCTGGATGCGGCAGTGCCGCGAGCCAGGGACATCAGTTATAAGTTCGCGAATTATATAAACAGCCTTGACACGGAAAAGGGTATACGCGCAACTTATGTGGAGACCGACACAAGAAGCATTATCGACAGGATCAGCAATTTTACAAGCGGAGTTGGCGTTATGAGGTGTCACGAGGCGCAGGAACAGTGCTGGATCAGGGAGCTTGAGACGAACGATATCAAGTACAGACTTTTGGGCAGGACAGACTACATTATTCTCATGTCGGAAAAGCACCCGCTGGCAAATTACGAAAAAATAAAAACGAGTGATCTTGAAGGATTTATAGAGATAAGCGACGGGGATTATGATATGGGCCGCACCTCGGACGGCGGGACGGTTTTGCCGGTAAAAAGGATCACGGTGCTTGAGAGAGGGAGCCAGCTCGATCTGTTGAGGCAGGCGCCCGCAACATACATGAAGGAAGCTCCGGTGCCGGAAGCGGTGCTTGAAAACTCGGGGCTCGTACAGAAAAGGCTAGAGGATTCGCGGGAAATATTTGCAGATTATTTTATTTTTCGGAACGGGTACAGGCTTACAAAGGACGAAGAGGGCTTCTATGAAGCGCTGAAAACCGCCGCAGAATAACGGTTTTCGTCAGTTGATGCAGGCGGGCTTCAGCAAAGGCCATAACAAGTACAGCAGTGCGCCATTCGTTTTTTATATCTTCATTTGATAACAAGTCAAGGCTAAACTATATGCGGCGATGAATACAGGACATTTGCATCGATTTTTTTTGGATCATTATTGAACGAGCGCGTAAATGGGGCTGTGTTTGCCCGGTTTTATGCGTGCGTGTGGGGCGTACCCTGTCCGGCAAGGAGGAAGAGTCGATGACGTTCAGGCTGAGAAACGTCGAAAATGCAACGAGGACCAGAAGAAATGTAAGGTTTGAGGGAAAGGCGGGGTATTGATATGTATACGGTAGTTTCGTCTCCGCACCTGCACAGCGAGGATACCACCGCCTCAATAATGAGGGACGTGGCGATCGCGCTGCTGCCTGCGTGCGTGTTCGGCATTTATATGTTTGGGTTGGAAGCGCTGTGGGTGACGCTGGTTTCTCTTGTTTCATGTGTTGCGGCAGAGTTTGTTTATGAGAAATTGGCCAAGCGCCCGGTTACAATATCGGATGGGAGCGCCGTGGTCACCGGTCTTATTCTGGCGGTGAACCTGCCCTCTACGGTTCCGCTGTGGATACCGGCCGTTGGCGGCGTGTTCGCCATCATAGTGGTCAAGCAGCTTTTCGGAGGCATGGGCAAGAACTTTATGAACCCTGCGCTGGCTGCCAGGTGTTTCCTGCTTCTTTCCTTTGGCGCGCAGATGACGGGTTTCCCGGAGCTTGACATGGCTTCCGGAGCTACCCCGCTGGCGGTAATGAAAACGGGCGGCGGTTACGACCTGTTCCAGCTTCTTATGGGCCAGCACTCCGGCACCATAGGCGAGACGTCCGTCATAGCCATACTGCTTGGCGCGGCGTATCTGATTTATAAAAAGGTTATTTCCATACGGATACCTGCGGTGTACATAGCTTCAGCCGGAGTATTTATAGCGGTGTTGCAGCTTTGTAACGGCGGTGCCGTAAGTTTGGGATATATTGTGGCGCAGCTCATGGCGGGCGGTCTGCTTCTCGGCGCCTTCTTTATGGCGACGGACTATGTAACGGCTCCCGTCACGGCTAAGGGCCAGATAATATATGGTGTGCTGCTGGGACTGCTTACGGCGGTGTTCAGGGTACTGGGTTCAAGCGCGGAGGGCGTGTCCTTTGCAATAATAGCGGGCAACCTGTTTGTACCGTTTATTGAGAAGATCACGGTCACAAGGCCTTTCGGAATGAAGGAGGGCGTCGCGAAATGAAAAGCTCGGTTTTCAGCATAGTTTCCGCGGTGGTGGCGCTGGCGCTGCTCATAGGCGCAGGTTTTGCCCTTGAGGGGCCGATAAACGCCGCTGATTTTAAGGCAAAGACAAACGGATACAGGACAATAGTCCAGTCCGCAGAGGGATTCAGCGAGATAGAGGGCTTTGGCGACAAGGCGAAGGAGTATAACGCCGCGGTCGCTGATGCATATCGCGGGGCTACGGTGGATGAATGCTTTGCGGTACTTGACGGCGCCGGAAATACAAACGGTTATGTGTTCCGGGTAAATTCGCCCAGCGGCTACAGTGGGAACCTTACCGTCCTGCTTTATATAAAGGATGGCGCTGTTGCCGGATACGCTCCATCAGTGATGAATGAGTCACAGGGTTTTGGGGCGAAGTGCGTCAGCGCGGAATTTATTGAAAAAATGGCCGGAGTGGCAAGCCCTGACGAGGTTGACGGCATAAGCGGCGCGACTATTACAACAAAGGCCATTAAGGACATTGTTGGAACGGCTCTCGATTTCACCGAAACATATCTTGAAGGTCAGGGGGCGCCGACAGAATGAAAAAATATGTTTTAACCGATGGAAGCATCATGCAAAACAGCGGTTATCTGGCGGTTTTCGCGGCGCTGTGCTCTTTGGCCGCGGCCATGACGAGCGTTATTAGCGCGGTCGTGGCGAGTCTGATCACGGTTGTTGCCTTAATATTGTCCGCGATCACTGTTTCAGCCATGAAAAAAGTGGTGCCGGAGGGTTCCAGGCTGGCCTTTGGTCTTATAGTGTCAACTTTCTTCGCGCTTTTGACCACAATGGCTTTACACGCGGTGATGGCTGAGATGTACAATGTGGTGGGCGCCTATATACCCGTGCTGGCGTCCGCGGGAATGATGCTCGGCCGCGAGTGCGGTTCGGCTTATGAGAACAGCCCGGTAAAGAGCGCCTTTAACGCGGCAAAAGACGGCGTTTGCGTTATTGCGGCGGCTGTCGTTGTCAGCGCATTGAGTGAGTTTTTGAGTACGGGGCTCGTGATGGGCTTTTCGCTGCTGGACATGAGCGGATATACCGTAGCAATGTTTGGCATGACGTCGGGTGTGCTGCTGCTGGTGGCATTTGTTGCCGCGGTATTCAGCAAAAAAACTCCGGCGGAGTTCAGCATCAACAATCCGGTGCTCGTCTATATGGCTGTCGCGGCGGCAGCGGGCGCGGTGATCGGGAGCGTTGGCATTGTCAATGGCGCGGTAACAGCCGTGATCTTTGTTGTTGCGGCCGCTGTTTTCCTCCCGGCGCTGGCTTTACTGCGCGGAAGGATGACGGCTGATACCATTCCGGGCTGCATGAAAAAGGTGCCGGTGTTTATTCTGTCGCTTTCATTGGCGGCTGTTGCGCTGCACACCCTGTTTGGAATGTTTTAATGAGGCAATAATACATGTGCCGAAAGGATGACATGTATTTTGTACACGGAATATTATTCCGCGATATTATACCCGTAAAAAAGTGGAGGTAAAAAAATGAAAAAGATTTTTGCACTGCTCATGGCAGTAACCATGCTTGTTTCGCTGGCTGCCTGCGGTGGCACCCAAAGCTCCGCTCCTGCTACTGAGCCGAGTTCTGAGTCCGCTGCTGAGCCGAGCTCTGAGTCCGCTCCTGAAGAGAGCGCTCCTGCCGAAGGCGGCAACCTTAAGACCGGTCTTGGCGTTTCCAATGCGCTGACCGTCGAAGAGGGCAAAGCCGAGATCAACTCTGTCGTTGCT
>CAYONL010000110.1:4187-7586 GCA_964405305.1 uncultured Oscillospiraceae bacterium
AGATCGCTGACTGCCGCATAGACGAAGCCCAGACCAAAGCCACCATCGAGAACGGCGCTGTTGTTGAACCGGAAGATCTCCGAACCAAAGAGGAGAAACAGGGCGATTACGGCATGGCCGGAGCTTCCCCGATAGGCAAAGAGTGGTTTGAGCAGGCCGAGTTCTTTGCCAACTATGTTATTGGCAAGACCGTTGACGAAGTTTCCGCCATCGAGCTGACCGACAATTATCCTACCGAGGGTACTGATCTGGCCGCCGGCTGCACCATCCATGCCAACAGGTTCGTCGAAGCTGTTGTCGAAGCTGTGAACAACGCTACCGATATCGGCGCCAAAGTTGGCGACGTGCTCGGACTGGCTGTCACCACTTCCAAGTACTACAAGAGCGATGCCACCAACCTTCAGTACGATTCCGACATCGCTGTCGTCACCGTTGGACCCGACGGCAAAGTCACCAGCTGCATCGTGGACGCTGCCCAGGGCAAACTTCCGATGGCTGACGGCAAATTCACCGGCGAGACCGGCACCTACCTGAGCAAAAAAGAGCTCAAAGAGGACTACGGCATGGCCGGAGCTTCTCCTATAGGCGCCGAGTGGTATACTCAGGCTGCTGCCTACGAAGCCTATGTGACCGGTAAGACCGCCGACGAGATCAGCGCCATTGAGCTGACCGACGGTGCCGCCACCGAGGGCACCGATCTGGCTGCCGGCTGCACCATCACTGTCACCAGCATCATAGCCAACACTGTTAAGGCCATCGGCAACGCGAAATAAGCTGAGCCAAGCTTGGGAGAGGCCTAAAAGCCTCTCCCTGTTTTTTAGTAGGGAGGAGTGACACGTTGAAAAGAACAGCGTGTATAATTATGGCCATATGCGCCGTACTTTTTACCGCGTCATGTTCGGCCGCAGGAAAAGAAAGTTACAGCACTTCTTTTATCGACCTGTTCGATACGGCGGCCACGGTGATAGCATACTCGAAGGACGAGACGGCCTTTGCAAGCGAGGCCAGCGAATTTCACAACGAGCTTGAGAAGTATAACCAGCTTTATGACATCTATAATTCTTACAATGGGCTGAACAACCTGAAAACAGTTAATGACAACGCCGGTATAGCGCCGGTGGAAGTGGATCAGCGTATAATAGATATGCTGGAATTTGGAAAAGAGATGTACGAGCTTTCCGAGGGACGGGTGAACATAGCCTTCGGTTCCGTGCTCGAAATATGGCATAATTACAGAACGTTCGGACTGGACGATCCGGAAAATGCGGAGCTTCCCACAAAGGAAGAGCTTGAGGAAGCGGCACAACATACGAATATTGACGATTTGATAATCGATTATGAGAATAAAACGGTGTATCTGAAGGACCCGGAAATGCGGCTTGATGTGGGCGCTATCGCAAAGGGGTACGCCGTGGAGCGCGTTTGCCAGTGGGCGATGGAGAATGGCTGGACGGACGCGGCGGTGAGTATTGGCGGAAACATAAGAACAATGGGAAACAAGGCCGGCGGGGAGCCCTGGGTGATCGGCATACAGGATCCGGAGGGCGGAGATTACCTTTACAAGCTGAACGCGGTAAACATCTCTATAGTGACAAGCGGCAACTACCAGCGGTATTATGAGGTGGACGGGGTGAAATACCACCACATAGTTGATCCCGCAACGCTTTTCCCTGCGAATTACGTCAGCTCCGTCACAGTGGTCACGGAGGATTCCGGTTACGCGGACGGGCTTTCCACAGCCCTTTTCCTGATGGACGGGAAGGCCGGGCTGGATTTTGTGGAATCTCTTGACGGCGTGGAGGCGCTTTGGGTGTTCGAGGATGGTTCGCAGCAGATGAGCAGCGGGCTTGAAGCTTATATCGCAAAATAAGAAAGGCGGAAATGACATGAGCAATACCAGTTCTGCAAAGAAATACGGATGGGTGCTGTCGGCGGCAATTATGCTGGTGCTGTCCTTTGCCGTGGCATATTTCAGCAAGAGCGCGTATGCGGCGGAGATCGGCAAGTTCGATGCGCCCGTGGAGATCAGCTTCACAATAGAGAGCACCGAGGACGTGGATATTTCCGGTACGACCGCGGCGGATTACAGCGTGCGCGCGGTTAAAAAGGCGCTTGACGGCGACGGCAACCTGGTCGCGTACGTTGTGGAAAGCACGGTCACCGGCTACAATAAGGAAAAAGAGATTGTCGTAGCCTCCACCATAACGGCGGACGGCATGACTTTGGCCGGCATAAAGGTGCTTGAGCAGGACGAGACCGAGTACCTTGGCGACAGGATATCCACCGCAGAGTTTACCGACAGGTTTACCGGAAGGTATCTGCCGGTGGTGCTGACCGGAAGCTCCGGCCGCGGCGCGCATGTGGACGCACTTTCCAAATCGACCATATCCTCCGCCGCCGTCCTTTTGGCGGTAAACAACGCTCACGACTTCGTGAACGCGGAATTTATAAATGAAAACTAATACCAGCCGGAACGACAGAGCGCTGATAATTACGCTTTTGGCGGTCGCGGCGGCTGTGTTCATCATATGGTTCCTGACAAGCCGGATGGGTGGGACGGTGCTCGTAACGGTGGATGGGGCGGAGTATGCCCGCCTTCCGCTGGATAAGAGCGCCGTACTTGTGATAGAGAGCGAGGGCGGAACAAACACCCTCACCATCAAAGACGGCAAGGCGGATATGACGGAAGCGAGCTGCCCTGACCACATTTGCGTAGATCATTACGCCATAAGCAGGACGGGCGAGACGATAATCTGCCTGCCCAACAAGGTTGTGGTCAGTATTGAGGGCGCGGGAGAAAGCGGGGCTGACCTTAACACATGAGGGAACGCGGATCGGCTAAAAAAGTCGCGCTTTTCGGCATGCTGGTGGCGCTGGGGTTCGTGTTTGGGTTTGTGGAGTTTATGCTGCCGATAAATCTGGGAATACCGGGTGTAAAGCTGGGCCTTGCGAACCTTGTAACCGTTGTGGCGCTGTATACTATGGGCCCGGCGGAGGCGATAGCCGTCTCCGTGGTGCGGGTGATGCTTTCCGGGTTCACGTTCGGAAGCATATCCATGATGCTGTACAGCCTGGCGGGTGCGCTGCTGAGCTTTGGCGTGATGGCGCTGCTTAAAAAGACGGGGAAGTTTGGTATAATCGGCGTGAGCACGGCGGGCGGCGTGGCGCACAATGTGGGTCAGCTGTTGGTCGCGGCGGCCGTGCTCGAAACAGCGAACACGTTTTACTATTTCCCGGTGCTGCTGGCGGCGGGAGTGGTCACTGGCGCGCTTATAGGCTTCGTGTCGAAGCTTATTTTGGAGCGGCTTAAACATGTAAAATAAAAAACCGGAACAATGTTCCGGTTCAGCCTGTCGAAAAAGGTTCGCCTACACGGCGGACTTTTTTCATTTCAAATCC
>CAYONL010000111.1:0-7550 GCA_964405305.1 uncultured Oscillospiraceae bacterium
AGCAGGAGCAGCAGGCAGGCGTACAGCCCGCCCGCCGTCACCGCAATGAACGCGGCGACCAGCGCGTTTTTCCACCCCAGCAGGAGGCCGCAGGCGGCGACGAGCTTTATGTCCCCGCCGCCGAAGCCGCCGGTCAAAAGCGCCAGCGCCAGCATGGGCAGCGAGACGCAGACGGCCCCAATGAGCCGGTCAAGTATCGGTACGCCGGGGTCAAAGAACGCGGCCAAAACGCCCAGCGCCGCTATTATTACGCAAAAGCGGTCGTAAATTAGCCCTGTGTCCCAGTCGATGAGCGCGGCCACCAGCAGGCAGGATATGGCGCAGAGGGCGACCGCCAGCATGGGCGTGGGGCCGAAGTGCCGGTAGGCCATGAGCCAGAGCAGGGCGTTTCCCACCTCCACGGCGGCGTAGCGCGGCGAGATGGGCGCCTTGCAGTAGCGGCATTTTCCGCCCAGGAAAAGCCAGCTTGCCACAGGAAAAAGGTCGTACCACGCCAGCGTGTGCCCGCAGCTCATGCAGTGGGAGCGGCCCGCCGCCACGCTCTCGCCGGTGGGAAGCCTGTATATGCAGACGTTCAGAAAGCTCCCGACCACAAGGCCGAGGACGAACGCCACGGTGCCATAGAAAATCTCCATGGGGCGCCTCCTTTTTGGGTGATCCCGTATCCATAAATTTATCTTATCACAACAGACCCGGTTTGAAAAGGCATTTTACGAGGTGAAGAACTTGAAGAACATACCGCTGGGACAGATACTTGTGGAGGCCGGCCTGCTGACCCCGGAAAAACTGGATAACGCGCTCGTCCTGCAAAAGGAAAAGCACATGAAGCTGGGCGATATGCTCATAGAGCTTGGATATATAACCGAGCCCCAGCTTATCGACGCGCTGCAAAAGCGCCTGAACGTGCCGGTGATAGATCTGGGCAGCCGCTCGCCCTCCATCGACGCTCTGCAGCTTGTGCCGGAGGAGACGGCCCGCAAATACGGCCTTGTGCCCGTGTCGGTGGAAAACGGCGTTTTGACCGTGGCCACCACCGACCCGCTCAATTACTACGCCTTCGGCGAGATAGAGATGAGCTCGGGGCTAAAGGTGCGCCCCATGCTCGCCACCCGAAGCGACATAGCCGTCGCCACCGAAAAATATTACAGCCAGTACCAGATGGCCTCCGCCGCCTCCGACGTAAGCTCCCAGTTCGATACGGCGGAGCTTGAGGACCTGCGGGGCGAGGACTACGACGAGATGCTGGGCCGGGTGGAGCAGGCCCCCGTCGTCCGGCTCGTAAACACGATACTCTCTCAGGCGTACAAGATGCGCGCCTCCGACATACATATAGAACCGGGCGCGGAGAACGTGCGGGTGCGCTTCCGGGTGGACGGCGATCTGATAGAGGCCATGCTGCTCAGCTCCACCGTGCATATTTCCCTTGTCACCCGGCTCAAAATAATGGCGGGCATAGATATAGCCGAGCGCCGTGTTCCCCAGGACGGGCGTTTTACGACGGAGGTGGGCGGTGAACCGCTGAACGTGCGTGTGTCCACCCTGCCCACGGTGTACGGCGAAAAGGTGGTCATACGGCTTTTGGGCGACAACACGGTAAAGCTGATGAAGCTGACCGACCTCGGTATGCTGGAGAGCAACTACGCCCTTTTCCAGCGCATGATCCACAGCCCGAACGGCATAATCCTCATGACCGGCCCCACGGGCAGCGGCAAGTCCACCACCATTTACGCCGCCTTGACCGAGATAAACGACCCAAAGGTAAATATAGTCACGGTCGAGGACCCGGTGGAGCGGGATATAAAGAACATAAACCAGGTGCAGATAAACAACAAGGCGGGGCTCACCTTCGCGTCGGGCCTGCGCTCAATACTTCGTCAGGACCCGGACATCATAATGGTGGGCGAGATAAGGGACGCCGAAACGGCCGCCATAGCCGCCCGCGCCGCCATAACCGGCCATCTGGTGCTCTCCACCCTCCACACCAACGACGCCGCCTCCAGCTTCCTCCGTCTTATCGACATGGGGATAGAGCCGTATATCGTCGCCTCGTCGGTCATAGGCGTGGTGGCCCAGCGGCTGGTCAAGCTCATCTGTCCCTATTGCAAGGAGGAGTACACGCCGCCGGAGAACGAGCTTCAGTTTTACGGGCCTCACGAGGGCGTGCATTTCTACCATGGCCGCGGCTGCGCCCACTGCAACTACACGGGCTACTCCGGCCGAACCGCCGCCCATGAGATGCTCATAGTGAACCAGACCCTCCGCGAAATGATACTTGACCGGGCGCCCGCCCAGCGCATTGTTGAGGCGGTGAAGGGGAACGGCTTCCAGTCGCTCCGGGACAACATAGCCCTCCTTGTCAAACAGGGCCGCACCACCACCGCCGAGCTGCTGCGGGTGACGTATTTGTTGGACTGAGGAGTCAGGAGTCAGGAATCAGGAGACAGGAGACGCGGTACAGGAAAACGGCAGACTTAGATGATTAATTACCGCTATCTTATAAAATGAGCGTCCATCCGAAGGGGTTTAAGGGGGCAGCGGAATGCCCCCTTTAGTCGATAGTCATTAGACACTAGACACTAGTAGAACGCGGGTACAGGCAAGCAACTGCCACAGACGATAGATTTTTTCAAACTTTTGAAGTTGGCCCGAAGGGGTTCGGGGGCAGCGGAAAGCCCCTGTTTAAAAATCCGTCCGCGAAGCGGACACCTCTTAAAAAGCAAATTTATCAATCCCCGCACATGCTTGATTTCAGCGAAGAAAGTAAATATATATGGAATAAGCGAGTATTGTGTTTTAATAGGAGCCTGCGGCGCATTTAACTAAGGGGGCTTTCCGACATCTTGGCGTTAGCGTCTGGCTGCGTCGCTATTCGCTCGCATCCAGCCGATGCCTGCGCCAGCGGTTCCTCGCTATATCGTCCACTGGACGCGCTCGTCGCCGATGCCCTAAGACCCCTTCGGGCGGCGCTCTCTCCATAAAAACGCCTCTATTTTAACGCTGTGAAATATTAAAATTCCCTCTAACTTTTGAAGTTGGCCCGAAGGGTCTTAGGGGCAGCGGAATGCCCCTAAATAGTAATCCGTCGGAGACACAACTTAAAAATCAAACTTCATAAACGACCGCGCCGCCTTTGCGGGCGAAAGCGGGGGCAAACTAAAGCACAGCCAAATTTATGTTTATATGAAAGGTGGCTTCCGCGATGGATATTGACGAGGTGATACGGCGCGCCAGGACGTTAAGCTGCTCCGACGTGCACCTTTCCCGGGGTCTGCCGCCCATAGTCCGCCGTTTGGGCGAGCTGGAGCCGCTTTCCGGGTTTCCTGCCCTCTCCGGCGCGGATATAGACGGGGCCGCCGCCGCCATGTGTGAGCGTTCCGGCGTTCAGTATGTGGGCGGGGCCGCCGACTGCGACTTCTGCTACGTCATGGATGAGGGCCTCCGCCACCGCGTAAACCTCTACAGACAGGACGGCAGCGCCGCCGCCGCCATCAGGCTCCTCAGCGACAGGATACCCACGCTGGGATCGCTGGGCCTGCCGCCGGTGCTGCAAAAAATATGCATGCTGCCGCGCGGGCTGGTGCTCGTCACCGGGCCGACGGGCAGCGGCAAATCCACCACCCTCGCCGCCATGATAGATTACATCAATATCCACCGCCGCTGCCATATATTGACGCTGGAGGACCCGGTGGAGTACAAGCACTCCTCCAAGTCCTCGCTGGTAAGCCAGCGGGAGATCGGCTCCGACGCCGTCAGCTTTGGGTCAAGCCTCCGGGCCGCCCTGCGTGAGGACCCTGACGTGATACTGGTGGGCGAGATGCGCGACCTTGAGACAATATCCGCCGCCGTAACAGCCGCCGAAACGGGGCATCTGGTGCTTTCAACGCTCCATACCACGGGCGCGGCGGCCACCATAGACAGGCTTGTGGACGTGTTTGAGCCGGCCCACCAGCAGCAGATACGCACCCAGCTCTCGGTCATCCTCCGCGCCGTCATCAGCCAGACGCTGCTGCCCCGGGCGGACAAAACAGGGCGTGTGGCGGCGCTGGAGATCATGCTGGTGAACGACGCCATAGCGAACATGGTGCGCGACAACAAGTGCTACCAGATAAATTCCACCATACAGACCTGCGCCCGCCTCGGCATGCAGACGCTGGATTCGGCGCTGGCGAATTACGTGAAGTCCGGCGTGCTGACGGTTGAAACAGCCGCCGCCGCCTGCCTTGACAAAGAGGTTTTTTCAAGGGCGCTGGCGGGATGAGGGCGTTTGACGGATAGCCCGGGGTTTTTGAAAACGCTTTGCTGTCCGCTGTTCATTTTGAAAGGGGGCGCGCCGCCTTGCAGACAAAAGAGGAAGAATATGGAGAAAGGCTGCGGCGCGGGCCCTCCGTGGTCACCGTAGTCGTGCGGGTGGTCTACGCCGCCGTAATACTCCTGCTGGCGGTGGTCGCCCTGCTCATATTTTTGCAAAATACCGCGTATAACCGCGCCGAAACCGCCTTTTACCATCTGGCGGACGAGCTGGCCCGTGGCGAGGAACCTCGCTATGACCGCAGGGAAAACGACGCGAGCTACATAGATGCGCCGGAGAAGCTGGGTCTTTCCGATTCGGCTCTCTGGAAAACCACCGCCCGCGTCAACTCCGACAGTTGGATAACGGCGGAATGTAAGCTGTGCTCGCCTCTCCTTGAGGGGCTTGGCATAGAAATTACGGCATCATTCCCGGCCACGGGAGTGACATAACAACGAAGAAAGGAGGAAACACAATGTTACAGAAATTACAGGCGAAGCTCCACAACCGCAAAGGCTTTACCCTTATAGAGCTGATTGTCGTCATCGCTATAATCGTGATCCTCATCGCCCTTATCGCGCCGAACGCCACCAAGCTGATCGGCACCGCCAACCAGACGAAGCTGGACGCCAACGCCAAGACCGGCTACACCGCCGCCATGGCCTTCATAGCCGACTCCTACGCCAAAAACGGAACATATCCGGCCTCAGTGGGCGACGCGGAGGCGAAGACCTTTGTCACCACTGACGTGCAGGGAGAGTTCACTTTTGAGTACAACAAGACCACGGGCGCGCTCACAAGCTGCACCTACACGGAGAATGGTCAGACCGGTACATATCCGAAAGCCGGTTCTTCCTCTTCAAGTTCCAACGCTTAATGATTTCCGCCGCTGATTTATCACCGGCAGATTGAAAGCCTGTTTGGATGGCAAACAAAAACCGGGCGGAGTTTTAGCTCCGTCCGGCTTTTCGTTTATAAACGCGGCTCCATGAAAATGGGGCTTTTTTTGCGCTATTTTGTCTCAATAAAAACGCATTTCCACGCGCCGTCCACCAGTAAGAAGTGCATGCGGTAGGCGCTGGGGTACAAAAACTCCCGGGCGCCCTTTTTTATAACGTAGTCAAAGCTGATGTCGCCGGAAAAGGCGTCCTCGCCGTAGTAGCTGACGTTTTCCACCGCAAGCTCCCGAAACTCCACCGTGTCGTGGTCCACGTACCAGCCGTTGTAAAAACCGCGCACCGCGCCGTAAAACTCCGTTTTGGGATAGAGCCGCGCGCCCAGCTCGTCAAAAGTTGCGTCCTCGGTTATAAAGCGGGCGTAGGTTTCGGCGGTCTCCGTAATAAGCTGTGACGC
The DNA here is from genome assembly GCA_964405305.1 of uncultured Oscillospiraceae bacterium. Lineage (GTDB taxonomy): Bacteria > Bacillota > Clostridia > Oscillospirales > Ruminococcaceae > UMGS1668. Next base: position 5,642 of record CAYONL010000111.1, read on the forward strand.
GGCCGCCAGCTTATCTCCCTCCGCCGCCGCCGGAAGCACGGTGCCGCCGCCGTCACTGTGCTCCACAGTGAGAGGGACGCCGTTTTCGTCCAGGGCGGTTATCTCCGGCTCACCGTAAAACCCGCCCGCCGTGTAGGGCACCGTCTGCGGCAGCGGTATGTCCGCCGTTACGCCCGCAAAGCCCGCCACTGTCACGGTTTCGCCGCTTTTGTCCGCGCCCTCAAGCAAAACGCCGTTGACGTATACCGACGCTCCCTCCGGCGCGGATATTTTTACCTCGCCCTCCGGTTTTGGGTAGGACAGCGAGAGCGCCCAGCCGCCCTCCGTCTGCTCCGTGGAGAGGGTGGCGAGCTTTGTGTCGCTTTCCGAGTCGTAGATATAGTAATCTCCGGCGGAGGCGGGGTCCTTGGCCGCCTGTAAATGGCCCGCCGCGCCGCCGAACAGCTCCGCAAGGTATTTTTCCCCGTGCTCCCGGTGGACAAAGCGGCTTTCCGAAAACCCCGTCCCGTCCAAAATGCCGCCGTAATCGCCCGCGTTCGCCTGCCGCAAAAAGCCCTCCACGGCGGAGGCCGGCGTTTGGGCCTCGTAGCCCTCAAGGAATTCCTCCAGCTTTTGCAGCCCCACAAATATGGCGAGGCCGTTTATGAGCACGAGCACCGCCAAAAACACCGGGAACCAAAAGCTCCTTCTCTTTTCCGTGCTCATTTCTCCACCTCCGGCAGCACGATGAACGCGCTGGGCAGCTTGCGTGAGCCGTACAGCGACGCGCAGACGGTTATGACCTCGCCCTCGTACACCATAAGGCTGGAGGAGCCGCCGTCCAGATTCCCGGCGTTCACCGCGTCAAAATCCAGCATCACGTCTATCACGTCCTCAAAGGAGGCGCCGATGCTGCTGGCTTGCCGCCCGTCTATCACAAGTATGAGCACCGCGCCGTCCGCCCGCTGGCCTATGGCTGTGCGCGGGTTCAGCCCGCCGCCCGTGCCCTGTATCTCCGCCGGGCTGCCGTTGACGATAAGCGTCGGGCCAAAGGTCAGCCCGTCCCTCATGCCCATGTCCAGCGCCTCCCGGCCCGAGAGGTTCCCGACTATCAGCTTGTTCTCGCTGTCGAAGCCGACAAAGTCAAACCGGCCCGTCTCCGGCCCGTAAACTATCTTCGAGTCCTTTATCACCACGCCCGTGGGCACGCCGCCGTTGCCGACCCCGCCCGCGTCCGCGAAGCCGCCGCCGTTCACTCCGGCCACCGCGCCGCTTTCCTTTACAAAATCCTCCACCCGCTTGCCGCCGTCGGCGGTGCCGAACTGCGAGAGCGTGGCGACGGTCACCCGGGCGGGATCTCTGACTATCATCATCTTGCCCTTAAAGGTGGGGCCGCTCACGTCCACTACCTCTATGGGGACGTAGTCGGGCGTCTCCTCCGGCTGGGCTATCTCAATTTTGTCCGCGTCCGTGACCTCCCCCAGCTCCTTTACGCTGTTGCGGGCGATTATCTCGTCTATCTCCGCGTCGGTGTAGTGCAGGCGGGCGAGAAACTTGGCGGCGGAGGTCTCCATCACCGTCACGACAAACTTGTCCCGAAAGGTGGGCGAGGGGCCGTTGCAGATCATGTCCGTCGCCGCCAGCACAAACACCGCAAGGGAGACGATTACGACCCCCAGCACCGCCAGTATCCGCAGGACGACCGTGGCCCAGAGGGGCCTTCTCCGCCTTTTTTTCGCCGCCGGCGCGTTTTCAAAATAGTTTTCTTCCATAGTTTCCTCTTGTTTAAAGTTTATTTAGGGCTTTAAGTAAGCGCTGATCAATTCGCGGTAAACTAAAAGTCTGCGCCCGAAGGGTCTTAGGGGCAATCGGAATGCCCCTATTTAAAATCCGTCGGCGTAGCCGACACTTCTTAAAAAAGCAAACTTAT
>CAYONL010000112.1:0-2399 GCA_964405305.1 uncultured Oscillospiraceae bacterium
TGGAGGCGAAGCAGTATTTGCAGCGCAGGTTGCAGTCGTGCGCCACATGCAGGCAGATGGATTTTATGGGCGCGTCCTTCATCATAGGGGTAAACTTTTCGTAGTCGTCCTCGGTAAAAAGCTGACCCGCCTTATAAAGCAAATAAAGCTCCCGATAAGTTCCCGCGATGACCTCGTTGGAGTACTCTGAGGAGAGCATGGCAAAAACAGCCTCCGGGCACGTCTCACCCAGCGGAGGCGCCAGCAGGCCTATCATATCGTAGGCGGGCTTGTCCAAAACATGCACGGCGCCGGAGCACACGTCCAGCGCGATATAGTATCCGTTCAGATAAAAACTATGTACCATTTTAATTTAATCTCCAAAAAAACAGGCGCGCAAATCCAGCGCGCCATAAAATGTGTATTTTACGATTATTTCTCAGCCTTGCGCTTTTCGTTCTCGCACTCCTGGTTCGCAACGGTGCAGGAGGTTTTGCAGGCGCTCTGACAGGAAGCCTGGCATTCGCCGCAGCCGCCCTTTGCGCAGGACTCTTTAAGATTGGCGTTATTGAGAGTTTTGATATGTTCCATTATATTGTTCCTCCTAAAAACTGTTAACTTATAAAGTTATTATATCACACTAAGGCGGCGGCCGCAATCATATTTTTGGAAACCTGTGCGAATTGACGCCAAACACCCCGCCTATCGCCGCCGGAGCAACGGCCTCGGCCAGCCGTATCACAGCGCCAACGCCCGCGTCTCCAACTCCGATTATGCCGCCGGCAGCCCACGCCAGCAGGAACATGACCGCCCCGGCCAGCGCGCCGCAAACCATGCCGTTCTCGCCCGATATCATCGCGGAAACAAAGCCCCCGGCAAACGAACCGAGCGCCAGCGCGCAGACGGCCGCTATCCCGGCCACGGAGGTCGGGATGACGCCGGAGGACATAAGCGCCGCGCAGACAGCGAGTATAGCGGCCGCGCCGATGGCTCCGACTCCGGCCCCGATCAGCGCTGGCTTTGCCAGCCGCTCCACAATGGAAACGCTGCCACTGTTGGCCATAGTATCCTCTCCCTCCAGAATTCCCTGTAGATAGGTTATTCTTACGAGGGAAATATTATGCGTTATTCAGTGGGTGTGTCGTCGTGAACAGTGTTGTTCTGTTGGACGGCCCAGCGGGCTATACGCACCTTGCTGCGGTCGCCGCCGGTCTCAAGTACGAGGCTGTCCTCGCGGATGCTCACCACGCGGCCGATCACCCCGCCCACGGTGATTATTTCATCGCCGACCTCCAGCTCCTTGCGCATTTTGTCGGCCTCTTTCTCGCGCTTCCTCTGGGGCCTGATAAGGACAAAGTAAAACACGACGATGATCAGGACGAAGGGCGAGAAGTTCAGGATCATGGACAGAGTGGACATTTCTCCGGTGGCGGCAGCCTCGGCCGTGTCCGCGTACGCCACGACAAACGGGAAAAGCTTGCTTAAAAATTCCATCATTTTACCTCCAGGTCAATATGCAAAAATAATCATAAAAATAATTATACATTAATATACGCTGTCGCGCAAGCGGTTTATTATGAAATGGCGGTAAATTATTGTCATATCCGCCGCCCCAGAATTGGCACATATTTCTGATAAAACTCCTCAAAGGTGCCGTTGTCCAGCGCCTCGCGTATGCGCTCCATCAGCGTGTTGTAGAAAAACAGGTTGTGCTGGACGGTCAGCCGGTGGGAAAGCAGCTCCCCGGCCCTAAGCAGATGGCGCACGTACGCCCGGCTGTGCAGGCGGCAGGTGGGACATTGGCACTCCGGGTCCACAGGGCCTGTGTCGCGTATGTAGCGCTCGTTATTGAGGTTGCGTATCCCCTGCCAGGTGAACAGCGTGCCGTGGCGGGCGTTCCTGCTGGGCATAACGCAGTCAAACATGTCGATACCGCGGTGTACCCCCTCCAGTATGTTCACAGGGGTCCCGACGCCCATAAGGTAGCGCGGCCTGTCCTTTGGCATGTAGGGCTCCACGTCCTCTATTATGCGGTACATTTCGGCGGTGGGCTCTCCGACGGCCAGCCCGCCTATGGCGTAGCCGTCAAGGCCCAGCTCGGCTATCTGCTGCATATGCTCTATGCGCAGGTCGCTGAAGGTGCAGCCCTGATTTATCCCGAAAAGCATCTGGTTTGGGTTTATCGCCGTATCCAGCGAGTTGAGCCGCGCCATCTCGTCCTTGCACCGCACAAGCCAGCGCGCCGTTCGTTCACAGCTTTCGGCGGCATATTTTTTCGTAGCCGGGTTCTCAACGCACTCGTCGAAGGCCATGGCTATGGTGGAGGCGAGGTTGGACTGTATCTGCATGCTTTCCTCTGGTCCTATGAACATGCTGTGCCCGTCGAGGTGGGAGCGGAAATACACGCCCTCCTCCTTTAT
>CAYONL010000112.1:2409-7489 GCA_964405305.1 uncultured Oscillospiraceae bacterium
TGAAACCCACCGCTGTCGGTCAATATCGGCCTGTCCCAGTTCATAAAGGCCTGCAGCCCGCCCACGTCATGGACCACCTCGTCCGTTGGACGCAGGTGCAGATGATAAGTATTGCACAGCGCTATCTGGCAATTGAGCTCTTTCAGATCCTCCGCCGCGACGCCGCCTTTTATTGCGCCGCAGGTGGCCACATTCATAAATACCGGCGTCTGGGCCGTGCCGTGGACGGTTTCGAGCACTCCGCGTCTGGCGCTGCCCTCTGTCTTTAATAAAGTAAACATCATACCTCCAAAAACTAAAGTATGCACATGGAGTCGCCAAAGGAGAAGAACCTGTAGCGCTCCTCTACGGCAACTTTGTAGGCATTCATCACGTTGTCGTAGCCGGCAAAAGCGGAGACAAGCATTATGAGCGTGCTCTCCGGCAGATGGAAATTCGTTATCAGGCCATCCAGCACCTTGAACTCAAAGCCGGGGTATATGAATATGCTGGTGGTGTCGTCGTCCTCCTGTATTCTGCCGCACTTGGCCGCTACGGATTCAAGCGTGCGGCAGGAGGTGGTTCCGACGGCTATAACGCGGTGGCCCGAGGCCTTTGCCGCGTTTATCATGTCGGCGGTCTCCTTTGTGAGCATATAGTGCTCGGAGTGCATCAGATGGTTTTCAATATTTGCTTCTTTTACCGGGCGGAAGGTGCCCAGCCCGACGTGCAGCGTGACAAACGCGGTTCCCACGCCCTTGTCGCGTATCTTGTCGAGCAGCTCCGGCGTAAAATGAAGCCCCGCCGTGGGCGCTGCGGCGGAACCGAGCGGTTTGGAGTACACCGTCTGATAGCTTTCCTTATCCTTTAGCTGTTCCTTGATATACGGCGGGAGCGGCATCTGCCCTATGGCGTCCAGCACGTTGTATATGCTGCCCTCGTGCTCAAACCTGACTATGCGGTTTCCGTCCTCAATTATGTCCAGCACCTCGGCCCGGAGCAGCCCGTTTCCGAAAACAAAGCGCCTGCCTGTCTTTGCGTGCTTGCCGGGCCTAACCAGCACCTCCCAAACATCCAGATCGCGCTGTTTGAGCAGCAGAAACTCCATGGCGGAGCCTGTGTCCTCCCTTGCGCCTATAAGGCGGGCGGGAATGACCCTTGAGTCGTTCAAAACCAGCAGGTCGCCCGGCTCCAGCCTGTCAGGAAGGTCGTAAAAATGGCGGTGATCTATAGCTCCGGTCGCCCGGTCAAGGCAAAGCATACGGGAGCTGTCCCTTGGCACAGCGGGGTGCTGGGCAATAAGCTCCTCCGGCAAATCAAAATAAAAGTCGCTCGTTTTCAAAGTGTGCACCTGTAGCTTTCTATAAAAATACAAAATATTGCAAAAACTATTTGACACGGCCCCGGCATGATGATAATATACATGTAATACGAATACGATAGAGGCGCGGTGCTACATGATTACCCGCGGCGGGCTTTCCACAGAAGCTATGCGCCGCGGCCAAAGGGTTCGCCGCCGAAGGGACAGCGCTGTGTGGGGGCTGCCGCCTGGCCGCGCGTCCGAAAGGGCGTTCGGCTGTCATCATGCTTTATGATGGAGAGCTATCGGGCCGCGCAGGGTTTCCCCGCAAAATGGCCAGTGTCTCTATTATATTGCAATGACAGCCGGTTTTCAACCGGTTTTTTTACTATCTGCTTATTATTGACGGAGGTGCTTTTCAATGAAAGATTACAAAGTTGCGGTAGTCGGGGCCACGGGTATGGTCGGCCAGCGGTTCATAACTCTGCTTGAGAACCATCCGTGGTTCCACATAGCCATGCTGGCGGCGTCTGGCCGTTCCAAGGGCAAAACCTACGAGGAGGCCATCGGGAGCCGCTGGGCCATGGATACGCCCATGCCCGAAGCCGTAAAAGAGATGATCATATACGACGCCACCGAGGACGCGGCGGAGATAGCGAAAAACGTGGATTTCATCTTCTGTGCCGTAAATATGCCGAAGCCGGAGATACGCGCCCTGGAGGAAAAGTACGCGAGGCTTGAGTGCCCCGTTATCTCCAACAACAGCGCCTTCCGCAGTGAGCCTGACGTGCCCATGATGATCCCGGAGCTGAACGCCGAGCACGCGGAAATAATCGCCGCCCAGCGCCGCCGCCTTGGAACAAAACGCGGCTTTATCGCCGTAAAATCCAACTGCTCAATACAGAGCTATGTTCCGGCGCTCCACCCGCTCATGTGCTTTGGCATAACGAAGGTGCTGGCCTGCACGTATCAGGCTATATCCGGCGCCGGCAAGACTTTTGCCACCTGGCCCGAGATGGTGGATAACCTCATCCCGTATATAGGCGGCGAGGAGGAAAAGAGCGAGCAGGAGCCGCTGAAGGTCTGGGGCCATATTGAAGGCGACAAAATTGTAGACGCCACCTCCCCGCTCATAACCACACAATGCCTGCGGGTACCGGTCTCCAACGGCCACACCGCGGCGGTGTTCGTCAGCTTTGAGCACAAGCCGACTATGGCGGCAATAAAGGAAAAATGGGCCTCCTTCTCTGGAAAGCCGCAGGAGCTGGAGCTTCCCAGCGCGCCGAAACAGTTCCTTCATTACTTTGAGGAGCCGGACCGTCCCCAGGCTAAGCTTGACCGCGATCTGGAAGGCGGAATGGCCGTCTCGGTCGGCCGTCTGCGTGAGGACAGCCAGTATGATTACAAGTTCGTCTGCCTTTCCCACAACACACTGCGCGGAGCTGCGGGCGGAAGCGTGCTGGATGCCGAGCTGCTGGCCGCCGAGGGATGGCTCGACTGATCGCAGAATAGGCGGAGCTGCCGCATATAATTAATAAAAACGATAGGAGGCTCCCATATGAAAAAAAACATATTTACCGGAGCGGGCGTAGCCATAGTCACTCCCATGAACAATGACCTGAGCATTAACTATGAAAAGCTGGGCGAGCTGATAGACTGGCAGATAGAGAGCGGCACCGACTGCATCGTCATCTGCGGTACGACCGGCGAATCCTCCTGCTTTACAGACGAGGAGCACATTGACGCCATAAGCTATGCCGTGGAACGCACAGCACACCGCGTTCCCGTTGTGGCCGGAGCCGGAAGCAACGACACCGCCTATGCCTGCTGGATGTCCAAAGAGGCAGAAAAGGCCGGAGCGGACGCTCTGCTTGAGGTCACACCATACTACAACAAAACAAGTCAGCGCGGCCTTGTAAAGCATTTTGAGACGATAGCGGACGCCACCTCCCTGCCCGTTATACTTTACAACGTGCCCAGCCGCACGGGCGTAAATATTCAGCCGAAAACATATCTGGAGCTTTCCAAGCACCCAAACATTAACGCTGTAAAAGAGGCCAATGGCGACATAGCCTCCATAGCCCGCGTTATGGAGCTTTGTGGAGACGAGCTGAACTTCTACTCGGGCAACGACGACTATGTGGTTCCAGTTATGGCGTTGGGCGGCAAGGGCGTCATATCCGTCCTGTCCAACATCATGCCGGCCGAAATGCACAACCTCTGCCATCTTATGATTAATGGTGAGACCACGAAGGCCGCCGCGGAGCAGATCCGTCTGATGCCGATAGTGGACGCCATGTTCTCCGACGTGAACCCCATTCCCGTCAAGGAAGCGCTGAACCTTATGGGCAAGGCTGTCGGCGGGCCGAGGCTTCCGCTGGTGCCGATGACGGACGAGGGCCGCGAAAAGCTGGCGTCTGTTTTGGCGCGCTACGGCCTTATGTGATCGAAACCGGAGGTTAAAATGGAAGGAAACGTTAAAATAATCCTTTGCGGCGCCAACGGCTTTATGGGCCGGGTAGTGAGCGACTATGTTTCAAAGCGCGGCGATGTCGAAATATCCGCCGGGGTTGACCGGGACACCGAGGAGCACTGCGGCTACTTTGTGTTTGCGGAACCCGCGCTTTGCGACCTTCCGGGCGACGTAATCGTGGATTTTTCAAAGCCTGAATGTACCGTAAAGGCGCTGGACTACGCGGTGGAGCAGAATTTGCCGATAGTCGTCGCCACCACGGGGCTTTCGGATGAGGATGTTAAAAAGCTGAAAGCCGCCGCCGAGAAGGTACCGGTCTTTTGGAGCGCGAACATGTCCCTCGGCGTGAACCTGATGGTGGAGTTGGCGAGGAAGGCGGCGCGGGTGCTCTCCGACAGCTTTGATGTGGAGATAATCGAAAAGCACCACAACCGCAAGGTGGACGCACCCAGCGGGACGGCGCTCATGCTGGCAAACGCCATATCGGAGGAGCTGGGCGGCGATATGAACTATGTCTGCGACCGCCAGAGCGTTCGCAAAAAGCGCGACAAAAAAGACATAGGCATATCCGCTGTCCGCGGCGGCACCATAGTTGGTGAGCACGAGGTCATTTTCGCGGGCGAGGACGAGATACTCACCATTGAGCACCGAGCCATGAGCCGGACCATTTTTGCCGCGGGCGCCATAAACGCGGCGCTGTTCTTGACAAAACAGGCCCCGGGGCTGTATGATATGGGCGACATGATATAAGGAGGTGCGCCATGAACGGCATCACCGAACTGAACGTCACCGAAAACATCTCTCTGGTGACTTTTAGCAAAGCTCCGTCCGACTGCGTTTTCATTGTGGCTGCTTTTGCGGAGTTTGCAAAACGAGGAATAAACATAGATATGATATCGCAGACGGCGCCGCAGGGCGACACTGTTTCGCTTTCTTTCACGGTTTCCGACGCGGACATGGTGACGGCGCTGGAGGCCATAAGAAGCCTCAGGGCTGCCTGTCCCACAGTGGTTCCTCTGGTCACAAGCGGCAACTGCAAGCTCCAGCTCTACGGCAGCGATATGCGCGACATGAGCGGTGTAGGCGCGGCAGTGCTGAAAACCGTCTCCGACTCCGGCGCTCAAATGATCATCATTACGACGAGCGAGGTGGATATTTCGATCCTCACCTCTCCCACCACATTAAGCGAGTGTGTGGCGGCGTTGGAAAGCGAGTTTGGCGTAACGGCGGTAAGAAAATAAGCAGACATATAAAATGCCCGCGCAACTTCGTAACGGAAGAATGAACTGCACCCCAAAAGTTAGACAGTATGATATACTGAATAACGA
>CAYONL010000113.1:0-7368 GCA_964405305.1 uncultured Oscillospiraceae bacterium
GATGCATCGACGTGGCATACTTCTTTGGCACCGGCTTTGGAGGCCGCTAAAGAGGCGGCACCGGTATAGGCGAAGAGATTTAAAACACTTATCTCTCTTGATTGATTCGAAATTAGTTCCCGCATCCAGTCCCAGTTTACCGCCTGCTCCGGGAAAAGGCCCGTGTGTTTAAAGCCGGTGGGGCTGATTTTAAAGCGCAGGTCTTTATAGTTCAGCTCCCAGAAAGCGGGCAGTTCGCGCCGAAAGCTCCAGCTGCCTCCGCCGGCCGCGCTTCTTATATAGCGTGCGTCCGCATCGTTCCAAAGCGGGTCCTGTTTTTCAGTGTTCCAAATAACCTGCGGGTCGGGGCGGATGAGAGAGACGTTTCCCCACCGCTCCAACCGCTCGCCGCCGGAGGAGTCCAGCAGCGCATATTCCTTCCAATCGCCGGAAGCTCGCATATGATCACCGTTTCCTGATTATTTTAACATCATGGCCAGCGTGTCCGCACATTCGTGCACCAGCTCGTCTATAAGCCGGCGGTCCCGGCCCTCTATCATTATCCTGACCAGCGGCTCGGTTCCGGAGGGACGGACAAGTATGCGCCCGTCGCCGGAAAGCCGCTCTGTCTCTATATCTATAAAGCTCTTGACCTCCGGGTCGGAAAGGTGCGATTTCATCTCCGGCGTGGCGTCTATGTTCACCATCACCTGGGGGTAGGTGGTCATTACGCTCTTTAGCTCGCTCGCCTTTTTGCCGGAAAGCTTCAGCGTTTCCGCCAGCAGCAGGGCCGCAAGCTGTCCGTCGCCGGTGGTCATGCGGTCAAGAAAGATGATGTGGCCGCTCTGCTCTCCGCCCAGCACAAAGCCATCGCGCAGCATGGCCTCCAGCACGTACCGGTCGCCCACCTTTGTGGTGAAGCAGCGGTAGCCGTTCTGCTCCGCGAACTTAAAGAGGCCGAGGTTGCTCATGACCGTGGCGACAAAGGTGTCGGATTTGAGGCGGCCCTCTTTTTTCAGCCGCTCGGCAAGTATTGCTATGACCATGTCGCCGTCTATAAGCTCGCCGTTTTCGTCCACGGCAAGGCATCTGTCCGCGTCGCCGTCAAACGCAACGCCCAGGTCGTACCCGCCGTTTTTGACAAATTCGCCCAGCGCGCCTATGTGCAGAGAGCCGCACTCGCGGTTCACGTTTATCCCGTCCGGCTGGCAGGCGAGGTATGTCACCTCCGCGCCCTTCTGTCCGAAAATGCGCTTCGCCGTAACACTGGCGCTGCCGTTTGCGCAGTCCACCGCTATGCGCAGACCCGCAAGACTGCCGACCGACTCCGCTATGTGGGCGATGTAGCCGTCCACCGCGCCGTAGTCGTCGGAAACGGAACCGATCTCCTCAAAGGCGGCCAGCTCTATGGGTTCGCTGCCGTCCAAAACGATATCCTCGATCTCCGCCTCCTCGGCGTCCATAAGCTTAAAGCCGTCGCCGCCGAATATTTTTATCCCGTTATACATAAAAGGGTTGTGGCTGGCGGTCAGCATAACGCCGGCGTCGGCCTTCATCTGCTTTACAAGGTAAGCCACGGCCGGGGTGGGAACTATGCCCAACAGCACCACGTCAGCGCCCACGGAGTTTAGCCCCGCCGCGATGGAGGACTCCAGCATGGAGCCGGAAAGGCGGGTGTCCCTGCCCACTATATACAGCGGCCTTGAGCCTTTTTTGCGTTTCTTTATCATTCCGGAGGCGCGCGCGATTGAGAGCGCCCTTTCGCAGTCAAGCGTGTCGTTGGCTATGCCGCGCACGCCGTCGGTTCCAAATATCCTGCCCATAAATAACCCCCATCAGCTTTATTTGCGCCGAGGCGCAGTTTATCTTATACGTCGTCCTCAAATTTTATCTGTTCCGCGCCCGTGGGCAGCGCGTCGTTCGGCGCAAGGCCCAGATGTCTGTAGGCGGCGGCGGTGGCGCAGCGGCCCCTCGGCGTGCGGCACAGAAAACCTATCTGCATCAGGTACGGCTCGTAAACGTCCTCTATGGTGACGGATTCCTCGCCAATCACCGCGGCCAGTGTCTCCAAACCGACAGGCCCGCCGTTGTAGTTTCTTATCATCGTCATGAGCAGGCGGCGGTCTATGGCGTCAAGGCCCAGTTCATCCACCTCCAGCCGGGAGAGAGCCTCCGACGCTATCTCGCCCGTTATGACGCCGTCGCCCATGACCTCGGCAAAGTCGCGCACCCGTTTTAAAAAGCGGTTGACTATGCGCGGGGTGCCGCGGCTTCTGCGGGCCAGCTCCATGGCGCCCTCGTGGTCGCAGGGTATGCCCAGTATCTTCGAGCTGCGCTCCGCTATGGTGCAGAGCTCCTCGGAAGTGTAAAGCTCAAGCCTTGCCACAACGCCAAACCTGTCTCTAAGCGGCGCGGAGAGCTGTCCGGCCCTTGTGGTGGCGCCTATAAGCGTGAAATGCGGCAGGTCTATGCGTATGGAGCGGGCGGAAGGGCCCTTGCCGAGTATGATGTCCAGCGCGTAGTCCTCCATGGCGGGGTAGAGCACTTCCTCCACCGCGCGGGAGAGGCGGTGTATCTCGTCAATAAATAATATGTCGTCCTCATTCAGATTTGTCAGCAGAGCGGCAAGGTCGCCGGGCCGCTCGATGGCAGGGCCGCTGGTGACCCGTATGCCCACGCCCATTTCGTTGGCTATGATGTTGGAAAGCGTGGTCTTGCCCAGCCCCGGCGGTCCGTAAAGCAGCACATGGTCCAGCGGGTCGCCGCGCTTTTTTGCCGCCTCAATGTATATGGCCATGTTCTCCTTGGCCTTCATCTGGCCGATGTATTCGTCCAGCGTTTTGGGCCGCAGGGAGAGATCCACATCCTTATCCTTTTCGCTGTAGTCCGGCGCGACTATACGGTTTTCAAAGTCGAACTCGTTCTCCAAATTTTATCACCGCCTTTGAGCCAGAGCCTTCAGCGCCGACTTTATCATATCCTCCACACCCGTATCGGGAGGCAGGGAGCCTATGGCCGCGGCCGCCTCGCTTTGGGTGTAGCCGAGGGACGAAAGCGCCGCCACAGCCTCCGCCGCGTTGCCCTTTACCGGCAGGGCGGGTTTGCCCGAGGTGAAGCCGCCGATTATCGCTTCGCTGCTGACCTTGTCGCGCAGTTCCAGAGTGATGCGCTGCGCCACCTTGGGCCCAACGCCCTTTGCCCGGGTCAGCGCCTTAAAGTCGCCCGCCGCGATCGCCAGCGCCAGCTCGTCCGGCGTAAGCTCCGACAGCAGGGAGAGCGCCGCCTTTGGCCCGACGCCGGAAACGGTGGTCAGCATGCGGAAGCAGCCCTGCTCGCCCCTGTCCGCAAAGCCGTAAAGGTCTATGCCGTCCTGCGCCACGTTCAGATGGGTGAAAACAAGCGCCTCGTCCCCCACCGGCGGCAGGGAGGCCAGCGTGTTGGCGGAGGCCCGGCAAAGATAGCCGACGCCCGCGCACTCTATGACGAAAAAGCCGTCCTCCGTGTGGGTCAGCCGGCCTCTGAGACTATAAAGCATTTTTATCGCCCCCCGGTTTCATTTCAGTTTGGACAGCAGCGAACCGGCGCTGTGCCCGTGGCATATGGCTACCGCCAGCGCGTCGGCCGTGTCGTCGGGCCGGGGCACGTCGTCGAGCTTCAGTATGGCGCGAACCATCTCCTGCACCTGCTTTTTTTCCGCCCGGCCGTAGCCCACCAGCGACTGCTTTATTTGCAGCGGCGTGTACTCGTAAATTGAAAGCCCGGCCTGCTGCGCCGCAAGGAGGGTGACGCCCCGGGCCTCGGCCACCTCTATGGCCGTTTTCTGGTTGCTGTTGAAATACAGCTTTTCAATGCTCATGCACTGGGGCTTTGTCTGTGCGATCACGGTGGTCAGTTCGGAATATATCCGCTCCAGCCGGAGGTTGAAATCCATTCCGGCGGGGGTCGTTATCGCGCCGAAGCGCACGGGAAAAAAAGTGCCGCGCTCATAATCCAGCACGCCGACGCCCACTATGGCAAAGCCCGGGTCGATGCCGAGTATACGCACATGAGCGCCCCCTTACAAAACTACCCCATAATAATTTATACATTATAGCATAGCGTAGGGCGTAAGGCAACGCGAATTTTGAAAACTTTGGGGGCAGGGAGCGGCGGCCCGCGCGTTTTTGCAGTTGACAACGGGATTTTAAATGTTTATAATAGATTCGTTCTGAGATCGCCGAATAAAGTTGGCAAAGAGGGGCCAAACCGGATTTTGTGCGCTGTAGAGAGCCGCTCCCTGGGCTGTAAGGGCGGTGCGCGCCTTCCGGATGCCAGCCCGGAGCCTTTGGGTGACGAGCCCGGCGTACCCCCGGCGTTAACGGGGCCTTGAGGGGTCGCGTTATGCGGCAATTTGGGTGGTACCACGGAGCGCTGTCTTCGTCCCATACGCGGGGCGGAGGCTTATTTTTTTGTAAAGGATTGATCACGATGGAATGGACGGGACTCAACGACCTGAGAGAAAAATTCCTCTCGTTTTTTGAAAGCAAGGGGCACACCAGGCTGCCCAGCTTTCCGCTTATCCCCAACAACGACAAAAGCCTGCTGCTGATAAACTCCGGCATGGCCCCGATGAAGAAGTGGTTTTTGGGGCAGGAAACGCCGCCCAGTGTGCGCGTCACCACCTGCCAAAAGTGCATACGCACCCCGGATATAGAGCGCGTGGGCAAGACCGCCCGCCACGGCACCTTCATCGACGTGCTGGGTTTTCCGGCGGACAGGCTGTACTGCTCGATTTTTGAGGACGACGACGAGGCCTACGACATCTGGGTGAACGAGCGCCATGTGGACCCGTCGCACATCATTCGTCTGGGCCGTGAGGACAATTTCTGGGAGCATGGTTCAGGCCCCTGCGGCCCCTGCTCCGAAATTTACTTTGACCGTGGCGAGGAATACGGCTGCGGAAAACCTGACTGCGCGCCCGGCTGCGACTGCGACCGCTACATTGAGATATGGAACCTGGTGTTCTCACAGTTCGACAGCGACGGCGAGGGCCACTACTCCGAAATGGAGCACAAAAATATAGACACCGGCATGGGGCTGGAGCGGCTGGCTTGCGTCATGCAGGGCGTGGACAACCTTTTTGAAGTTGATACGGTGCAGAATATACTCCAGCACGTCTGCCGCATAGCCGGCGTAAAATACCACGAGGACGAAAAGACCGACGTGTCCATCCGCGTGATAACCGACCATGTGCGCAGCGCCACCTTTATGATAGCCGACGGCGTCATGCCCGCCAACGATGGGCGCGGCTACGTGCTCAAACGTCTGCTGCGCAGGGCCGCGCGCCACGGAAGGCTCCTTGGCATAAACGAGCCGTTCGTGTATAAAATAGTCGATACCGTCCTCCATGAGAACGAGGGCGCGTACCCTGAGCTGGCCGAGCACGGCGACTATATCAAGAAAGTGATACTGTCGGAGGAGGAGCGCTTCTGCCGCACCATAGACGCGGGCTTTGAGCTGCTCAACGGCTACATCGAAAAGATAGAGAACGCTAAATCTGCCGAAAAGGTGCTTCCCGGCGAGATAGCCTTCAAGCTGTACGACACCTTCGGTTTCCCGCTGGATCTGACCGAGGATATACTTGAGGAAAAGGGCATAACCGTGGACGAAAGCGGCTTCCACGAGCTGATGGACGACCAGAAAAAGCGCGCCCGCGAGGCCCGTGCCTCCCAAAACGGCGTCTCATGGGTGGCCGACGCGCTGGTGGCCCTGGGCGACAAAAAGACGAAGTTCGTCGGCTACGACCGCATGGACAGCGGCTCCAACGTGGTCGCCATTCTCCGCGACGGCGAGATGGTCTCCTCAATTGAGGAGGGCGAGGAGGGCGTGATCGTACTGGACGCCACCCCGTTCTATGCCGAAATGGGCGGACAGGTGGGCGACCGCGGCTCGATAAACGACGGCCCCTCCACATTTGCGGTGGAGGACTGCAAGCGCTCCCCCACAGGCCAGTACCTGCACGTCGGACGCATGGAAAGCGGCCTTATCCGCGTGGGCGACGGCGTGAAGGCCCGTGTCACGGAGGATGTCCGCATGGCCACCATGCGCAACCACACCGCCTGCCACCTGCTGCAAAAGGCCCTGCGCGAGGTGCTGGGCGACCACGTGCATCAGGCCGGCTCCTATGTGGATGAGCGCCGCTGCCGTTTCGACTTTACCCACTTCGCCGCCATGACGGAGGAGGAGCTGGCCGAGGTCGAGGACATAGTGAACAGGATGATAATGGCGGCTCTGGATGTGGACATCAGCGAGATGCCCATAGACGAGGCGAAAAAGCTGGGCGCCATGGCCCTGTTTGGCGAAAAGTACGGCGATACGGTGCGCGTAGTCAACGTGTCCGGCCGGTCCATAGAGTTCTGCGGCGGCACCCACGTGGACAACACCAGCCGCATCGGGCTCTTTAAGATACTGTCCGAGAGCTCCGTCGCCGCCGGCGTGCGCCGTATTGAGGCCACCACCGGCACCGGCGTTTTGGAGTACATCGACCAGCTCAACGCCACCATGGCCGAGACGGCCGCCACCCTGAAGGTCAACGGAATAGCGGAGATACCGCAGAAATCCGCCGCCCTGATGGCGGAGCTTAAAAACCGCGAGAAGGAGATAGACTCCCTCAACGACAAGCTGGCGAAGCTCCGGGTGGAGGCGCTGCTGCTGGGCGCCAAGACGGCGGGCAGCGTGCGCGTCGTCACAGGCAAGCTGGAGGGCGTGCGTCCCGAGGGCCTGCGCATAATGGGCGACCACGTGAAATACGGCGCGCCGGACTGCGTGGCCGTGCTGGCGGGCATAAACGATGACAAAGCGAGCATACTTGTGGTTTGCGGACTGGACGCGCTTAAAGAGGGCGCTCACGCCGGCAAGATAGTCAAAGAGATCTGCGCGCTGGCCGGTGGTTCCGGTGGCGGCAGGCCGGACGGCGCCATGGGCGGCGGAACTCCGGAGAAGGTGGACGCGGCTTTGGCCAGCGCCGCCGAGATAATTGAAACTCTGATGATGAATAAATGATCCCCCGCAAGTCCACGAAAAGGAGATGAGAACATGGATTGCCTATTTTGTAAGATAGCCGCCGGAGAGATCCCCAGCAAAAAGCTCTACGAGGACGAGAAGGTGCTGGCGTTCTACGACATAGACCCGCAGGCGCCCACCCATTTTTTGGTGATACCCAAGGAGCACATCGACGGCGCCGACATGGTGACCGCCGAAAACAGCGCCATCGTCGCGCATATATATGAGGTCATAGCGCGGCTGACGAAGGAGCTGGGCGTGGATGGCGGTTTCCGCGTGGTGACCAACTGCGGCGAGTCCGCCGGACAAAGCGTGCGCCACCTGCATTTTCATGTGCTGGCGGGCAGG
>CAYONL010000114.1:0-7263 GCA_964405305.1 uncultured Oscillospiraceae bacterium
CCGGCGTGCTCAGCATAATTTTCCGCGTGGCGGACGACCGCGGCCTTCTGCTGCTGGACATGAAGGACCTGCGCAGTATGACGGCCTATGTGGGCCAGCACGCGAAGGAATACGTCACAAGCTACGGCAACGTTTCGGTCCAGTCCGTCGGCGCTATCCAGCGGCGTCTGCTGGAGCTTGAGGATCAGGGCGCGGAAAAGTTTTTCGGTGAACCGGCGCTGGATATCCGCGACTGGATACAGACCGAGGACGGGCGCGGAGTTATAAATATACTGGATTGTGTAAAGCTTATACAAAGCCCGATACTTTACAGCACGTTCTTACTTTGGATGATGAGCGAGCTGTTTGAGCACCTGCCCGAGGCCGGCGACCTTGAAAAGCCGCGCATGGTCTTTTTCTTCGACGAGGCGCACCTGCTTTTCGACGGCGCGCCCAAGGCGCTGCAGCAAAAGATAGAGCAGGTGGTGAAGCTCATACGCAGCAAGGGCGTGGGCATATACTTTGTGACGCAAAACCCCTCCGACATACCGGACGAGGTGCTGGCGCAGCTGGGCAACCGGGTGCAGCACGCTCTGCGCGCCTACACGCCCGCGGAACAAAAGGCTGTGCGCACGGCGGCGGCCTCCTTCCGCCCCAACCCGGAGTTTAAGACCGAGGACGTTATAACCCTGCTGGGGACGGGGGAGGCCCTCGTCTCGTTTTTGGACGCAGCGGGCGTGCCGCAGATAGTGAAAAGGGCCTTTATTCTGCCGCCGCAAAGCCTTATCGGCCCCGCCGGAGGGGACGCTCTGGCCGCCGCGTACAACGCGAACCCGCTGGCGGTGAAGTATTTCCGCGCCACGGACAGGGACTCCGCCTACGAGCTGCTGGACCGGCAGGCCCGGCAGCAGGCCGAGGAGGACGAAAAGGCCGCGAAGGAGAAAGAGGACGAGAAAGAGAAAGCGAAGGAAAAAAGCTCCTCCGGCGGGCGCAAAAAGAAATCCGTCGCCGAAAAGGCGATGAGCAGCGCGGCCTCCTCCTTTGGCCGCTCCATAGGCAGCGGTCTGACCCGGGGGCTTTTGGGGCTATTAAAGGGGAACTGAGCTTGTTTTGGCCGGAACACCGCAGGGTGCGCCGGCCTTTTTCTGTGCCCGGCCGTATCAGCCCGCCTTTTTCCGCTGAGAATAGATGGGAGCGCCGCACGTTTTTGCCAAAAGAACCGCACTGTTTGCGGAGCGCCGAGCCGTTTGCGTAGCGCCGCGCTGTTTGCGGAACGCCGAGCCATTTGCGGAACACCGAGCCATTTGCGTAACACCGAACCGTTTGCGGAACGCCGAGCCGTTTGCGTAGCGCCGCACCGTTTGCGGAACGCCGAGCCGTTTGCGGAGCGCCGAGCCATTTGCGGAGCGCCGTATGTTTGCCGAAAGGCCGAGCGTTTTAGCGGAATGGGTACACATGTTTTGCGGTAAATCCGGCGGCCATACTCTGTCCGGCGGGCGCCAAAAACCGTCGGGAGCGGCACACAGCGCACCGGCGGCAGCGGTCGGGCGGAGGGCGGGAAAAGCTCCCTGCCTTTTATAATAAATAAAAACTGCGGCGGCTGTCTCTCCGCATGCAAGAAAACGGAGAAATATCTGCTCTATATAAATATATAGAATTATACCGCGGGAAAGGGGGCTGACGCATGGCGGCTGTCATAAAGGCGGCGGCTTTGGCCCTCGCGCTTTGCCTGATGTGCTCCTGTTCCCTGCAAACCAGGGCGGTTCTATCCGACGGCGCGCTCCTCTCCGATGACGCCAAGCTCACTTTTTCCGAGAGCGACCCGCCCGCCCTTTCCGCGCCCGAACCGGAACCCGCGCCCGAACCGGAACCGGAACCGCCCGCGCCACCGCTTTCCGAAAAGGCCGCCGCCGTCCGCCTCGCCATAGAGCGCGACCGTGAGGCCCTTGATAAAGCGGTGGCCGAGGTGTTTTATAAGTACAGCGCGGTGGGAGCCAGCGTTACGGCCTTTGTTGGTGAGGAGCCGGTATACACCTTCTGCTACGGCCTTGCGGACAAGGAGCACGATATTCCCGTCACCGGCGACACAAAGTTTCGGGCCGCCTCTGTCTCAAAGCTGCTGACCACCCTCGTCTGCCTTATGGAGACGGAGAAGGGCGGCCTGTCCCTTGCGTCCGACGTGCGGGAGCTTATCGGCGGCGGGCTTTTTAACCCCTACTATCCCGACGAGCCGGTGACGCTGGAGCAGCTTTTGACCCACACCAGCGGGTTTTACGACGGCGGGCCGTACCTCCACGCGGTGGATGACGGCGGAAACTTCCCCTCCCTTGAAAGCCTTACGCGGGACATGAAGGCGCTGACCTGCTCCGAGCCGGGAAAGGAATGGGTCTACTCCAATTTCGGCATCGGGCTTGTGGCGGGCGCTGTGGAGGCCTCCTGCGGAGAGCGTTTCAGCGACCGGGCGGAGGAGATGGTTTTCGGGCCGCTGGGCCTTGACGCCGGTTTTACGCCGGACTTTGTGGATGACCCCGGCACGCTGGCGAACATATACCTTCAGGGCGAGCTTTCGGTGGACCCCAGGGACTGGCTGGGCATGAAGGGCGCGTACAAACGCATCCCCATCGGCCAGATGTATCTTTTGGGGCAGGGGGAGCTTTATATCTCCTCGGAGGATCTGGCAAGAGCCATCTCCATTTTGGCGGGGGACGGAAGCTACTGTGGAAAAAGCTACCTCTCCCCAGAAACCCTTGCGGACATGCACCGGGTGCGCGTTGAGGGCAGCCAGGGGCGGTATCCCATCCGGCAGGCGCTGGGCGTGCGGGAATACGCCGACCTGATCGACGGACGCACGCTAAACGGGCACGAGGGTCAGGCCTATGGCATGGTCTCCGGCGCGATATATGAGCGGAGCGCCCGCTGCGGCATAGCCGTGCTGACGAATGGGTGCAGCAGCCAAATGGAACCCTGCGGCGTAAAAAGCGTGAATGCGGAGCTTGTAAGGCTCCTTTGGAACTATATAGGTACGGAGGCGCGGACATGAAAAAACTGTTATCCATTGTCTTAGTGGCGCTGCTGCTGGCGACCGGCTGCGCCACCGGGAAAGATGAGAGCGAGAGCTCGCTTTCCTCCTCCGACGCGCAGCTTTCCCAGACCGCCCAGCCGTCCTCCTCCGCGCCCGAACCGGAACCCCAGCCCGCGCCGGACGTGATAGAGACCATAACCATGGCGGCGGTGGGCGACGACCTCATACACGACATAATCTGGCAGCAGGCGGCGGCGAGGGCGGCGGCGAGGGCGGCGGAGGGCGAAAACTACAGCTTCGCGGCGCTTTACGAGCACGTGCGCCCGCTTATTGAGAGCGCGGACATCGCGGTGGTGAACCAGGAGACGCAGATGGCCGCCTCCCGCCCGCCGTCCAACTACCCGCTCTTTAACTCGCCGCCGGAGCTGGCCGGCGATCTGGCCGAGGCGGGCTTTGACGTGGCGACCATAGCGAACAACCATATGCTGGATCAGGGCGTTTCCGGCCTGCGGGAGACCATCGAGCTGCTGCGCTCAACTCCCGGGCTTTCCATGGCCGGAGCCTACACCGACATGGCCGACCGGGAGAACATTACCACGCTCACCGTCCGCGGCGTCACCTTCGCGTTTTTATCCTACACCGAAAGCACCAACGGCATCCCTCTGCCCGCCGATTCCGCCGGGATGATAATTTACGCCTCCGACAGCGCGGTGATAAAGGAGCAGGTGGAGCGGGCGGCGGAGCTTGCCGATTTTGTTATCGTCTCCGTACACTGGGGCTACGAGGGCACAAACACGCCCACCGCCTTTCAGAGGGAGCTGGCTGCAAAGCTTTCGGACTGGGGCGCGGACGTGATCTTGGGCCACCACCCGCACGCCATACAGCCGCTGGAGTTCATAGGCGACACGGCGGTATATTACTCCCTCGGCAACTTTGTCTCCGCCCAGATAGAGCCTGTAAACCTTGTGGGCGCGATGGCGAACCTGACCTTTGAAAAGAATCTCTCCACGGGCGAAAAGCGAGTGGTTTCGGCCGGCGTCCTCCCGCTGGTAACTCACTACGGGCGGGGCTTTTCAAAACTCGCGGTCTACCCTCTGGCGGACTACACGGCGGAGCAGGCGGCGTCCCACGGCATAACCTCCAGCTTCGGCTACGATTTTTCGCTGGAATACATTGACACGCTCTGGCAAAGCGTGTTCGGAAAGGCGGCGGACGATGAAGCTGCTTAAATTTGTAATTCCGCTCTGTCTTTTCGCGGCGCTTGCCGTAACCGCCGAGGCCGAGGCCGCCGCTGTCTCCGTCTCGTCGCTGGAGCTTTCGGACGGCGGCGCGGGCGGCGCGCTTTTGGACGACGACAGGACGACCAAGGTGACGGCCTCCGACGCCCTGACGATAAAAATAGCGCTTTCCTCGCCCGCGCGCCAGATGTACGCCGTTTGGGACGGGCCTGTCTCCCCATGGGAGCTTGAGACCGGCGGAAAAGCCGCGAAACAGAATGAGCACGGCTTTTTACACGAGTATGTGGAGTTTTCCGAGCCTTTGAGCACGGTGAGCATGAGTCTGCCCGCCGGCGCGAAGCTCTGCGACCTGTATTTCTTTGGCGAGGGGGAAACTCCCGCCTGGGTCGAGCGTTGGGAGGTGCCCCATGAGGACGCGGATATGCTCCTCCTGCCCACCCACGCGGACGATGAGCACCTGTGGTTCGGCGGTTCTCTGCCATATTACGCGGGGGAGCTGGGCTATAAGGTACAGGTGGCCTATATGACGAACCACTGGGGCGAACCCTACCGCCCACATGAGATATTAAACGGCCTTTGGAGGGTCGGCGTGCGGGCGTACCCAATAATGGGGCCGTTTTCGGATATGTATTCCGAGACGGCCGAGGACGCCGCCGCCCAGTACGGCCGGGACGAGACGACCGCGTGGCAGGTGGAGCTGCTGCGCCGTTTTAAGCCCGAGGTTGTGCTGGCCCACGACATAGGCGGCGAGTACGGGCATGGCGCGCATATGCTCAACGCCGAAACGCTGCTCCGGGCGCTGGAGCTTTCCGCCGACGACGGGAATTACCCGGACAGCGCGGGAAAATACGGCGTCTGGCAGGTGAAAAAGGCGTATCTGCACCTGTGGCGGGAAAACGAGATAATCATGGACTGGGACGCGCCTCTTGCCTCCTTCGGCGGAAAAACGGCCTTTGAGATGGCGCGGGAGGGCTACGGCGAGCACGTCTCCCAGCACATATGGGACTTTTCGGTGGACAAATCCGGGCCCTTTGACTGCCGCCGTTTCGGGCTGGCCTGGAGCACCGTCGGCCCGGACGAAAACAAAAACGACTTTTTTGAAAACATAGTTTACGAGCCGGAGCCTCTGCCCGAACCCGAACCGGAACCGGAACCCATGCCGGAACCGGATACGGAAGCGGAATCGGAGCCGGAGTTGGATTCACAGCCGGAGCAAAACCCGCCGCCGGAGGAAAAGACCGGCGATGACCGGTACGACTGGCTTATCCGTGGGGCGGGAATTGCGGGTGCCGTGGTCTGTATAATATGCGGAATAATATTTGGAAAGCGGGTGAAGCGCAATGACGGCGGCCATCATACCGGCATATGAGCCGGACGAAAAACTGGAACAGACGGCGCTGGGCCTTGCGCGACAGGGCTTTGGCCCGATAATAATAGTTGACGACGGCAGCTCGGAGGAGCGAAAGCGCTTTTTCGGGTTCGCGGAGACGATGCCCGGGTGCGTGCTGCTGCGGCACGGGCAGAACATGGGCAAGGGACAGGCGCTTAAAACGGCCTTTCGCTGGCTTTTGGAGGAGCGGCCCGAGGAGGTCGGCGCGGTCACCGTGGATGCGGACGGACAGCACAGGCCCGAGGACGCCCGCCGCTGTTCCGACGCGCTGGAAGCTTCGCCCGGGGCTTTGATACTGGGCTCGCGGGATTTTACGCTGCCCAACGTGCCGCCCAAAAGCCGCTTTGGCAACCGGCTGACCTCGCTGGCGCTGACCTACTGCTGCGGCGTGCGGGTGACGGACACGCAAACCGGCCTGCGCGCCATTCCCGCAAGCTTTATGGCTCCGCTTTTAGAGACGCCCGGCGAGCGCTACGAGTTTGAGACGAACATGCTGCTGCTGGCCCGGGAGCGGAGCGTTCCCATAAAGGAGATACCCATTGAGACGGTATATTTTGAGCAGAACCGCGCCACCCACTTTCGCCCGATTGTGGATTCCTGGCGGATATATAAGCCGCTTTTAAAGTTCTTTTCGTCCTCCATCGTCTGCGCGGCGGTGGACATAGGGCTTTTTGCGCTGATAGAGTGGCTGGGCGGCGGTCTTGCGGCGGGCACAAGGTATTTTGTGGCCACGGCGGGGGCAAGGGCGGCCTCCTCGCTGCTCAACTTTACGCTGAACCGGCGGGTGGTCTTTAAAAGCGGCGGGCGCGCGCGGGATGCCATATGGCGTTACTACCTGCTGGCGGCGGGACAGATGCTGGCCTCCTGGTGCTGCGTCTGGGCGGGAACGGCCATACTTCCGATACCGGCCCCGGTGGTCAAGCTCATTGTGGATACGCTGCTGTTCCTTGTAAGCTACAAAATACAGCAGGGCTGGGTCTTTAGGCGCAAAACCGTGCCGACGGATAGTCACTAGACAGGAGTCAGGGGTCAGGAGACAGGAGTCAGGGGTCAGGAGACAGGAGGCAGGGGTCAGGAGACAGGAGGCAGGGGTCAGGAGACAGGAGGCAGGAGACGCGGTACAGGCAAGCAACTGCCTTAGATAATAGTTTTCGCTATCTTTTAAAAAGGGCGTTCGTCCGAAGGGGTCTAAGGGGGCGATCGGAAAGCCCCCTTAATAGAAATGCGCCGCAGGCTCCTATAAAACACAACACTTGCTCATTTCAGATATGTTCACTTTCTCCGCTGAAATTACGCATATATGGGAATTAATAAGTTTGCTTTTTTAAGAAGTGTCGGCTACGCCGACGGATTTTAAATAGGGGCTTTCCGATCGCCCCTAAGACCCTTCGGACGGACGCCCACTTCACAAATTAGACAAAATTTTCAGAAAGGGCATTCCGATTGCCCCTAAGCCCCTTCGGGCGCAAGACTTTTAGTTTACTGCTTGTTTTTTGAATTATTCAGCGGTAACCTGTACCTTAGTCGTTAGTAAAACGGGTACAGGAAAGCGGCAGACTCAGATGATAGTTTTCGCTATCTTTTAAAAAGGGCGTTCGTTCGAAGGGGTTTAAGGGGGCGATCGGAAAGCCTCC
>CAYONL010000115.1:0-7241 GCA_964405305.1 uncultured Oscillospiraceae bacterium
TATATAAGAACACCGCGCCGGTCATCTTTCTTCGCTGAAAGACAGCCTGCGCGGTATTTTTTAAGTTTGTGATTTAAGAGGAGTCGGCTGCGCCGACGGATTTAAATCAGGGGCATTCCGATTGGTCGGTCAGAAATATAGTCGTTCCGCTCGCGCCTAAAGGGGCTTCGCGTTACTCCTTATTTCTTCCTGCTCAATGCCCCGCTGAATCCGCTACAAGCGGCGCGGGACATTGAGCCTTCGGACGAACACCTTACTCAAAAGTTTGCGGAAATCTATCGTTTTGGGCTGGCGTTTTCCTGTACCGCGTTCTCCTGACTCCTGACTCCTGATTCCTGACGCCTGGATTCAGTAGACCAGCTTCTGCACGCAGATGCCGATGAGGCCGGGGCCCGTATGGACGACGAGAGCGGGACTTATGGTGCCGGTTATCAGCTTTTCCGCGTTGGGGAAGGCGCTGCCCGCCAGCTTCTCAAAGAGCCTTGCCGCCTCCTCCTTCGCCGCGCCCTCCGCAACGGCGACTATGCACCTGTCGTACCGGGAGGCGAAGTTTTTGGCCAGATCCAGCGCCTTGACCAGCGAGGCGGCCCGGCCCCTCACCTTGGCGGCGGTGGTGTAAACGCCCTCCTTGTTGCAGGTGATTATGGGCTTCAGGTTCAGCACCCGGCCCAAGGTGGCCGTAACGTGGCCTATGCGCCCGCCCTTTTCCAGATACTCCAGCGTCTCGACGCAGAAGAAAACGGCGGTGTTGTTGACGGCGTCGCAGAGCTTGCGGTATATTGTTTTGAAGGGCAGGCCCGCCGCGACCAGCTCGCCCGCCGCTATGGCCGTAAAGCCCGCGCCTATGCCGATGTTTTTTGTGTCCACCACCAGCGTTTCCAGCTCCGGGAACAGCTCCGCCACCAGACGCACGGAGTTGCAGGTCCCGGAAAGGCCCGACGATATGGTCACCGCCAGCACCTTGTTGTAGCCCTTGTCCCTTATCTCCGCCAACACATCCTCTATTTCTCCCGGTGAAGGGAGGGAAGTCTTGGGTATCTCGTTCGGAAGACGGGCGGCCACCTCGTCGGAGTTTATGTCTATCTTGTCGCGGAAGGAGCCGTCGCTGTAGTTTATGGTCAGCGGCAGCACATACATGCCGAATTTGTCCACGTATTCCTGGGGCACATCGGTGCCGGAATCTATCATTATTGCGATTTTTTCGTTTTCCATGATATCTCCTCTATCTTCCGGCCAGCATATCGGAGAGGAACCCCTCCCGCACGCCGACAGGGTAAACTTTGAGTTTTGTGCAGCCCAGCTCCTTCGCCGCGGCTGAAAGTATGACCATGCCGGGAATGAGCGTGTGGACGCGGTCCGGCTCTATGGCCTCCAGCAGCTCCCGCGCGTCCCCCGGCTCACCCGTAAGAACGGCGACGACCGCGTCCAGATCCTTTATCTGTATCGTCGCGCCATCGTCCTCACCAAGGCCCAGCTTAACTATGGTGCGCTTGCAGAACCGGGATGCGGATTTCGCCGTGCCGCCCATGGAGAGCAGAGCGCCGCCCGGTTTTCCAAATCTCTCGCCCGCCACAGCGTCCGTTATCTCCTCGGCTATGGCGGCAGCCTCCTCCACGGTGGGTATGACGCCGGCCACGTGGAACCGCGCCATCCGGCTGCAGCCCAGCGGGAAGCTCCGCGCCTTCACCGGGCCGCCCTCATTGAACGTAAAAAGCTGAAAGCTCCCGCCGCCCAGGTCTATTCCTGCGCCGGAGGTAAGCCCTGAGGCCGCCCTTATGGCCATATAGTCATATTTTGCTTCCTCATCGCCGGATATACGCCGAACACGCACGCCGCTTCTGAAAGCTATCTGCTCAACTATGTCGTCGGCGTTGGAGACGCCGCGCAGGGACGCCGTGGAAAAGCACTCCGTCCTGTCGCAGCGGTAATGTCCCGCCGCCAGCCGGAGCTCCTCTATCGCCTGTATGACATGCTCTATGCCATCCTGAGTGAGCGCACCATCCACCGTGTTTTCAATCACGAGGGAAAATATGGCTTGATCATATATTTGTGAATAGCGTCCGTCCTCACACTCATATACGCTTAGCCTTATGGTGTTGGTGCCGAAGTCGATGACGCCGCAGCGCATCCTACCGCCTCCATTCTTTATATAAGTATTTTAGCACAAAACGCGCCTATGCGCTACAAATACAAAAATATTTGTGGTATAATATAAGATAATACATTGTGGGAACGGTACTGAACAGGCTTTTCCCGAAAGGAGAATATCATGACAGATGTACTTGTTATAGGAGCCGGCGCCGCCGGGCTTACCGCAGCGATATATGCCGGAAGGGCCGGTCTTTCCTGCACCGTTTTGGAGGGAGAGGCGGCCGGCGGCCAGATACTCAACTCGCCCGAGGTGGCAAACTACCCCGCGCTGCCCAACGTGTCGGGTTACGACTTCTCCATGGCCCTAAACGACCAGGCAAAGCTTTTCGGCGCGAATATAGAATATGCCTCCGTCCTTTCCTCAAGCATAAAAGGCCCCGCCAAGCACCTTGAGACGGCGAACGGCCACTATGAGGGCAGGACGCTGATAATAGCCAACGGCGCGAAAAGGCGCAAGCTCGGCTGTCCCGGCGAGGAAAAGCTGTCCGGCCGCGGCGTGTCTTACTGCGCCACCTGCGACGGCGCTTTCTTTAAGGGCAAAGACGTGGCCATGGTGGGCGGCGGCAACACTGCCCTCGAGGACGCGCTCTACCTTTCCACGATCTGCCGCAAAGTATACATCATCCACCGCCGTGACGGGTTCCGCGCGGCCGAGGTGCTTGTAAAAAGCGCGAAGGAGCGGGAGAACATACAGCTGGAGCTCTCCTGCGACGTGGTCAGCATAGACGGAGAAAACTCCGTTGAGGGCATTACGATCAAAAATTGCAACGAGCCGGGCGCGCGCACCCTGCCTGTTTCGGCGGTGTTCGTGGCCATCGGCCTTGCGCCGGACAACGGCATGTTTTCCGGCACGCTGGAGCTGGATAAGAGCGGCTACATCGTGGCGGGCGAGGACTGCAAAACCAACATAGAGGGCGTTTTTGCCGCCGGCGACACCCGGACGAAACAGCTGCGCCAGCTTGTTACCGCGGCGGCGGACGGCGCTGTGGCGGCCTTTGGCGCGGCCAACCTGTTAAACGCGGGCGGATTTTAATTTTTACTGGGGAGCGGTAATATGAGGGATTACGCAAAAGAGCTGGAGGAGCGCGTGGCGTTCATCCGCGGGATTATGAAAGAGGCCCACGCCGACGGCCTTGTTTTCGGAAACAGCGGCGGCAAGGACAGCGCGCTGGTGGGCATACTCTGCGCCAAAGCCAGCGAAAACGTGCTGTCCGTGGCGCTGCCCTGCGGCTCCGCAAGGAATTTTGGCGAGGATCTGGCGGACGCGAGGGCGCTGGCGGCGGATTTCGGAATACCGATAAAGGTGGTGGATCTCTCCGGCGTTCAGCGGGAGATCATATCCGCCGCCGAAAACGGCAGCGCGCTTACAAAGCCGGCCGTGTCGAACATCGCGCCGCGGCTGCGCATGACCGCGCTTTACGCCATTGCCCAGAGCCGGAACTCGCTGGTGGTGGGCACCGGAAACCGCAGCGAGGCCTACATGGGCTACTTTACAAAGTGGGGCGACGGCGCCTATGACCTGGATCCCATAGCCGACCTGACGGTGACGGAGATCTATGAGTTTCTGCGCTATCTGAAAGCGCCGGCGCATATCATAGAAAAGGCTCCCTCGGCCGGGCTTTTTGAGGGTCAGACCGATGAGAGCGAGATGGGCGTCACCTACGCCGCGGTGGACAGGTTTTTGGAGACGGGCGAAGGCGAGCCGCGCGACCTTGAGATAATCAACCGGGCGCACCTGGCGACGGAGCACAAGCGCCGGCCCGCCCGCACATACCCGGACATGGGCTAAACCGACAAACAGGAGGACGCTATGGGTTACAAGCAGGAATTTTGTGACATTTTTACGGCAAACGTACACAGGGCGGGCGGCGCGGAGCTGCTGGCGTGGCTGGAAAAGACGGATTTCTTTATCGCGCCGGCCTCCACGCGGTACCACTGCGCCTGCGACCAGGGCCTTGTCATGCACAGCCTGAACGTATACAGGCTGCTCAAGCGCAACTGCGAACAGTCAAACGACGGCGAGACGGAGGAATCCATCGCCATCTGCGGCCTTTTGCACGACGTGTGCAAGGCGAATTTTTACTCCATCGCCACCCGCAACGTTAAAAACGAAAAGGGACAGTGGGAGCAGAAGCCCTACTACACGGTGGAGGACCAGTTCCCCTATGGCCACGGCGAAAAATCGGTCTGGCTCATCGAGCGGTTCCTGAGGCTCACGCCGTCGGAGGCCATGGCGGTGCGCTGGCACATGGGCGGCTTTGACGACAGCGTCAAGTCCGGCGGTTTCGCCATCAGCCACGCCTTTGAGAAGTACCCCATAGCGGTAAAGCTCCATCTGGCGGATCTGGAGGCCACATACCTGCTCGAAAAGGACACCAACGCCAATACGTGAGAAATCAGGAGTCAGGTGGCAGTAGACAGGAGACAGGAGAACGCGGTACAGGGAAGCGGCAGACTCAGACGATAAATTACCGCTAACTTTTGAATAGGGCGTTCGTCCGAAGGGGTTTAAGGGGGCGATCGGAAAGCCCCTTGAAAGATTCGCACTAACTATAAAGTTGGCGTCCATCCGAAGGATAAATAAGGGCGATCGTTCCCGCGCCGCCTGTGGCGGAGAAAGCGGGGACGTGAGCCCCCTTAATAGAAATGCGCCGCAGGCACCTCTTAAAAAGCAAATCTATCAATTCCAAATTATCATATTATAGCACCGCGCCGGTTATCTTTCTCCGCCGAAAGACAGCCTGCGCGGTATTTTTTAGGTTAGTGATTTAAGAGGAGTCCGCTGCGCGGACAATTTTCAAACAGGGGCACAAAGCCATGCCTATGCCAACGATCAAAAACATAGTCGCGCTTTTTCGCTGTTCGCTCACATCGCTCTGTATTTCTTCCTGCTCACGCCCCCGCTTTCTCCGCCACCGGCGGCGCGGGAACGCGAGCCCCTTCGGACGGCTACCCTTTTTAAAAGATAGCGAAAATCTATCATTTCGGGCTGGCGTTCTACTGTACCGCGCTCTCCTGATTCCTGACTCCTGTCGCCTGACTCCTGTCGTTTACACCAGCCAGCCGATGACCGCTATAAAGTGGCAAAGGCTGCCCGCCAGCACAAAGAGATGAAATATCTCATGGAACCCGAAGCGCGCGGAGACGTTCGGCTTTTTTATCGCGTAGATGACCGCGCCGATGGAGTACATGATCCCGCCCAGCGCGATGAAAATTATGGCCCCCAGCGGCAGCGCGAAAAACTCGCCCATGTCGAACAGCACGCTCCAGCCCATAAAAAGATATATGGCGGAGGTCATGGCCCGCGGGATGTTGAAATGGATGAGCTTGGCCGTGATGCCTATGACCGCAAAGGCCCAGATGTACGCGGTCAGGAACATGGCGTGGCCCTTGTCGGCGTAGTTCATAAAGACGGGCGTGTATGTCCCGGCTATGAGCACGTATATCATGGAGTGATCCAGCTTGCGGAGCCATTTTTGCGCGTCCCAGGAGGTGAAGTGGTAGATGGAGCTGGCGCTGTACAGGGCTATGAGCGAAAGGCCGAACACGCCCGCGCCCGCGATCTTCATGGCGTCCCCGCCCGGCGCCAGCAGCGCCTTTATCATCAGCGCGACCGTACCGAAAACGGCGACGACCGCTCCCCAAAAGTGGGTCTCAAAGCTGATCGGGTCACGGGCAAGGTCCGAAAATCTCATAGTAGAGCCTCCTTAACTGTGTAACGTGGTTTTACAAACTACATTATGTTGTTATTATAACACTGTTTTGCAATATTACAAGGCCGTATTGAAATTTTAATATAAGTGTGTTAAAATGTCCACATAACGGCGAAAGGAGCGGCAAACCGCATGAGCATCACAAAAACCATGGTGGACAAGGTGTTTGACGACACGGTGGCGGAGCCTGTGCTGCGGCCGGAGGAGATCCCCTCCATCGACCTCTACATGGATCAGGCGCTGTCGCTGTTCGGCAATATCCGGGCGGACGACTCCGCCCCACTGACCAAGGCGATGATAAACAACTACAGCAAGGACGGCCTGCTGATGCCGGTCAAAGGGAAAAAATACAGCAAGGAACAGCTGATTCGCATTTTAATGATCTATTATATGAAGCCGGCGCTGCCGATACAGGCGATAAAGCGGGTGCTGGCGACGCTGGATGAATCCGACGACACGGTGGGCGTATATTCGCGCTTTCTCGCCATAAAGGAGGCCCAGGGCAAGACGCTGCCGGGCGTGGCGAACGCCATTTTGCCGGTGGAGGAGGAGCTTACGGATGAGGAGGCGGCGCTGCTGGTAATGGCGCTGTGCTCGCTGTCGGGCCAGCTCAAAATTGCGGCGGAGCGGCTTGTGGAAAGCTGCTTTGCACAGCCGGAGAAAGGAACGAAAAAGAAATGAGCATAAGCGTGGAGGATTACTGGGACAGGTTTGTGATCTATAACGACGAGTACGAGGAGGCAAGGCACAGCGCGTGGGCGTTTGGCGGCGGGCCGGGCGCGGAGGACAGGCTGCTGGCCCTCGTGCTGGCGAAGCTGAAAACGGCCACCTCCGGGCTTTACGACTGTTATGTTGCCGACGGCGAACCCATACCGGCGGAGGGCGACTGCTCAATAATCCTGAACTCCGACGGAGCGCCGGAATGTATCATCGTGACGAGAAAGGTGACGATATTGCCCTACGACCAGGTTGACGCCGAGTTTGCCGAAAAAGAGGGCGAGGGCGACCAAAGCCTGAAATACTGGCGGCGCGTGCATGAAAAATTCTTTACGGAGGAGTGCGCCCGCCTCGGCCTTGAGTTCTCCGCAGACATGAAAGTTGTGTGCGAGGAGTTTGAGATGGTGTTCCGCTAATTGGGGAGACAAGAGACAGGCGTCAGGCGTCAGGCGTCAGGCGTCAGGCGTCAGGCGTCAGGAGACAGGGCTCAATGTCCCGCCGCGTCCAGTGGACGCAATAGGCGGGACAATGAGCAGGAAGAAATACAGAGCGATGCGAAGCGCTACAAGCGAGCAGCGCGACTATGTTTCTGACCGGGAGTCAGTAGAACGCGGTACAGGAAAGCAACTGCCTTAGATAATGGATTTTCACTAACTTTTG
>CAYONL010000116.1:0-5356 GCA_964405305.1 uncultured Oscillospiraceae bacterium
GCGGACGGGAAGGTGCGCGTCTCGGCGGGCGGCGTGGCGTACAGCGACGGTATTTTGGACATCTCCGCCGCAGGGTATACGGAGCGGGATCAGGAACTTATCCGCCGTACGCTCGACCCGGCCCGCGTGCTGGATGAGTTTGAGAGGGGCGTGCACGAGTACAGCGTAGACTACAGGCGCAGGACAAACGACGGCCGTGTGATCTGGGTCAACTCCACGGCGAGGACCTTTCGGGATCTGAAAAGTGGAGACGTGCGCTCCTTTATGTACACCACAGACATAAACGACGAGAAGATGAACGAGGAGCTCGTCACCTCCGTGGTCACGATGGACAGGGACTACATAGCGCTTATATATCTGGATACGGACGAGTTCCGCCTCTACGTCGGAAACATGAACGACACTTTGCTTCCAAAGTCGGGGATCACCTCGGGTTACGCCAAGTCGGTGGCGGATATAAACAGGGCCTCGGTCTGTCCGGAGGATGTGGAGCGCTGCATATGCGACATCCTGCCGGACAGCATGCGTAAAAACCTTTCAAAGAGCAGGCTGTTTTCGGGCATATACCGGGTGTATGACGGAGATAAGCAGATACGATATAAGAAAATACAGTATTCGTGGCTGAACGAGACGCTGGGTCAGGTGGTCATGACCCGCAGCGACGTGACCGACGTGGTTTTGGAACAGGCGCGGCAGCAGGAGCTTTTGCGCAGCGCGTTGGCTCAGGCGGAGCGGGCCAGCAACGCAAAGACGGACTTCCTGTCAAAAATGAGCCATGAGATACGCACTCCCATGAACGCGATAATCGGGCTTAGCGCCTTCGCCGAACAAAACGCGGACGATTCCGGTGTGGTGGGCGACTGCATGGCCAAGGTGGGCATTTCGGCGCGCTACCTTTTGACGCTGATAAACGACATACTCGATATGAGCCGGATAGAGAGCGGAAAGCTGAGTATCCGGCATGACGAGATACCGTTTGAGGAATTTATAAGCGGCGTCAACACCGTGATAAGCGGCCAGGCGGCGGACAAGGGCATCACCTACGACACGGTGATCTCCGGCTTTGTGGAGGATTACTATGTGGGCGACGCCATGAAGCTGCAGCAGGTGCTTGTCAACCTCTTGGGGAACGCGGTCAAATTTACCGACCGGGGTGGAAAGGTGCAGCTCATAGTCAGCCAGGAGCGGGTGGAAAAGGGCATCGCCCACATGAAATTCATGGTCAGCGACACCGGCTGCGGCATCAGCGAGGAGTTCCAAAAGACCATGTTCAGTCCCTTTGAGCAGGAGCATGACGGCTCGACGACCTCTTACGGCGGCACGGGGCTGGGCCTTGCCATATCCAAAAACCTTGTGGAGCTTATGAACGGGTGCATATATGTGAACAGCATACTCGGAGTGGGTACGGAGTTCACGGTAAGGGTGCCCTTGGGCGTGTGCCTTGACAAAGTTCGCCGTCGCGGGCCGGAGGTCAGGCTGGAGACGCTTTCCGTTCTGGTGGTGGACGACGAGGTGCTCATCTGCGAACAGGTGCAGAGTATTCTGGACGAGATGGGGATGAAGGCCGAGTGGGTGACAAGCGGCGGCTCGGAGCTGGGCCTTACGGGACGGGAGCTGGAGATAGCGCAGATGGCCGCGCAAAGGCTTACCAACCGCGAAATAGGCGAGGCGCTCCACCTTTCGGAGGGCACGGTGAAAAACCAGCTCCGCCGGATCTTCGACAAGCTGGAGATAGGCGGCCAGACAAAGAACAAGCGCCTGGAGCTTGAAAAACTGATGCCGGGAAAAAAGTAGTTACCTTTGGTAACACTACAAAATGTGAACGCCGTTGTATATTTAATACATACTACGGCGTTCATTTTATATTGTGAGGTGTTTGTAAATGAAAAAAATGTTAGCGCTGCTGCTCGCTATCGTTGTTGCCGCTTCCCTGACCGCCTGCGGAGGGTCGGGCGGAGCGCCGGCGCAGAGCGCGGCTCCCGCCGAAAACAGCATACCGGCCCAAGAACCGGCTTCACAGCCTGTGCAGGAGGCGGCCCAGGCCTCCGGCGGGACGGTGACGGCCAACGTGGGACAGCAGGTGGAGGAGTCGGCGGCTCCCTTCCTTGACTTTACCCTTTACAACAGCACCGGCCTGGATCTGTACTATGTGTATATCTCCGCCAGCGACGACACCGCGTGGGGCGAGGACGTGCTGGGCGACTCCATCCTTTACGACGGGGGATATCTGGACGTTTCGTTCACGCCCGGCGTCTCCTCCATCTATTGGGATATAAAGGTGCAGGATTCCTATGGCGACGAGTACGCGCTGACGGGCTTCGACCTGTCTACGCTGTCCTCTGTCACGCTGTATTACGACGGCTCCACGGACACCATGTGGGCCGAATAACAGAGCATATTTCATAGGCATAAACGAAAAAACGGGGCTGTTGGCTTGTAATAAGCTGACGGCCCCGCGTTATATAGGAAGGCTTTGAAAGACCCCGCAGGGAAAGCGTTGATCCGCAAAAAACAATACTTTGTTAATAAAATTTACATATAATGAAAGAACTTTCGGCCCCGTCAGCTTATAATATGCGCAGGGCAAAGCCTGTTTAGGGCGGCCCATTGGAGGTTAGTGAAATGAAAAAGTATATTTGCGTGCTCATAGTGGCGCTCATGCTGTTGTGCTCGTGCTCATCGCAGGGGACAGCCGCGCCGGAATCTGCGTCAGCGCCGGAAGCCGCCTCTGAGTCCGCGTCGGACAGCGTAAGTTCGGCGCCGGAGGAGACAAGACCGCAGGAGGTGGAGGACTGGCAGGCCTACGCCGCCGATTTCGTTCCCGCCAATGAGGACGAGGCCATGGCGACGACCATACTTAGAGAGAACGCCGGAAGCTATCTTGAGGGCGAGTGCGCCGGAGAGGGCCACATACTGGTCGGCAGCGAGGAAAAGGACGGACTGACCTGGCTCTATTTCAGGTCCTGGTACTGCGAGTTTGGTTTTGAAGACGGCGTGTTCACCCTTGTTTCGGGTGGAACCGGGCCTGTCGCCGCGAGCTATAAGGTGGAGGACGGCCTCTGGACCCAGCAGAGCTACGCCATAGCGCTGACGGGTGAGCCTGAGGAGCTGGCCGCCATGTTCCCGGAGGACATTGCAAAGAAGCTGGAGGTTGCGCCGACGGAGGAGGAGATAGCGAAGGCTATCGACGCGGAGAAGGTCTACGCCGCCGCCTACCTTGCGTTTATCGGACGGGACGCCCAGATATCGACCGACAACCTGGAAAAGACGCTGCCGGATATGCCGGTGGACGCCTCCAACGCGCTTTTGTCGGAGGAAAAGTACGCCGCGTACCCCACCTGGATAGGCACAAGGGAGAGCGTTGAGGGCGGCGTGAGGTACATCTATCAGACCGAGTGGGAAGGCGACGCCACCAACGGCGGCACGCTCACCTTTACAAGGAGAGATTTTGTCTCGGATGAGGTCACGGACCAGATAGTTATAGCCATTGCCGCCGACGGCACCATGACGGTAAAGTAAGCTGCCGTACCCGTGTGGCGAATATAGCTTTTTACAGACGCGCAGATCATTAAATAATAAAATACGGACGGGCTTCGTTTGAAGTCCGTCCGTATTTATTTAAGAAAATTACGCTTTCAGCGAATCTGTCTTTGCCGTCAGCTCGCCGTCCGCAAGCTCCACGGTGATGTGGGAGTCCGGCGCCGGGTCGTCGGAGATTATGAGCTTGGCCACCAGCGTCTCCACCTTGGACTGGAGGAAGCGCTTCAGCGGTCTTGCGCCGTACATGGGGTCAAAGCCGGACTCTATGACCCAGTCCTTGGCCGCGTCCGTAAGGGTGATGGAGAGGCGCTTTTCCGTCAGGCGCTTCTGCAGGTCGGCTATTTGCAGGTCGAGTATGCCGCGGATGTTGTCCCGGGTAAGCGGCTTGTAAAACACTATCTCGTCCAGCCGGTTTAA
This sequence comes from uncultured Oscillospiraceae bacterium, assembly GCA_964405305.1. Lineage (GTDB taxonomy): Bacteria > Bacillota > Clostridia > Oscillospirales > Ruminococcaceae > UMGS1668. The sequence continues at coordinate 3,958 of CAYONL010000116.1, forward strand.
AAACTCCGGGCGAAAGCTGCGTTTTAACAGCGCGGTAACCTCGCCTCTCGCCTCGGCGCTTATCTCTCCGCCCTGTATTCCGTCAAGTATGATGTCGGAGCCGAGGTTGGAGGTCAGGATGATGATGGTGTTCTTGAAGTCCACCGTTCTGCCCTGACTGTCGGTTATACGGCCGTCGTCCAGCACCTGCAAAAGCACGTTGAAAACGTCCGGGTGGGCCTTCTCCACCTCGTCGAACAGCACCACGCTGTAGGGTCTGCGGCGAACGGCCTCCGTAAGCTGGCCGCCCTCGTCGTAGCCCACGTATCCGGGAGGCGCTCCGATAAGGCGCGACACGCTGTATTTCTCCATGTATTCGGTCATGTCTATGCGAACCATGTTGTGCTCGTCGTCAAACAGTGCCTCGGCCAGCGCCTTCGCAAGCTCTGTTTTGCCCACGCCCGTTGGCCCCAAAAACAGGAAGGAGCCTATAGGACGGCGCGGGTCCTGTATTCCGGCGCGGGAGCGGATTATGGCGTCCGAGACCTTTTGCACCGCCTCGTCCTGACCGATGACACGCCTGTGCAGAATATCCGGCAGGCGCAGCAGCTTTTCGCGCTCGCCCTCCATCAGCCTTGAAACCGGTATGCCTGTCCAGCGGGCGACCACGCGGGCGATCTCCTCCTCGCCAACGGTGTCGCGCAAAAGGGTGGCGCGCTCTTTGCCGCCGGCGGATTTGGCTTCGGCCTGCTCAAGCTCCTTCTGCAAACGGGGCAGGGTGCCGTATTTAAGCTCGGCGGCCCTGTTGAGGTCGTATTCGCCCTGGGCCTTTTCTATCTCCGCGCCCGTGTGCTCTATCTCCTCACGCAGGCGCTGAACGCGGCCGATGGCGTCCTTTTCGTTCTCCCATTTGGCTTTCATGGCGCTGAATTTGTCGCGCATGTCCGCCAGCTCCTGCCGTATCTCCGCCAAGTGCTCCTGGGACAGCTTGTCGGTCTCCTTTTTAAGGGCGGCCTCCTCTATCTCGTGCTGCATGATCTTGCGGCTGATCTCGTCCAGCTCTGTGGGCATGGAGTTCATCTCGGTCTTTATCATGGCGCAGGCCTCGTCCACCAGGTCGATGGCCTTGTCGGGCAGAAAACGGTCGCTGATGTATCTGTCGGAAAGGGTGGCCGCGGCTATCAGTGCGCCGTCGTGTATCTTTACGCCGTGGTACACCTCGTACCGCTCTTTAAGTCCGCGCAGGATGGATATGGTGTCCTCGACCGAGGGCTCCGGCACCATGACCGGCTGAAAACGGCGTTCCAGCGCGGCGTCCTTTTCGATGTATTTGCGGTATTCGTCAAGCGTCGTCGCGCCTATGCAGTGCAGCTCGCCACGGGCGAGCAGCGGCTTTAAAATATTGCCCGCGTCCATTGCG
>CAYONL010000116.1:5366-7233 GCA_964405305.1 uncultured Oscillospiraceae bacterium
GGTTTCCGGCGTCCATACTGCCCTCCGTGCGGCCTGCTCCTACAATGGTATGCAGCTCGTCGATAAAGAGCAGTATGCGCCCCTCGCTCTGTTTTATTTCGCCAAGGACGGCCTTCAGCCTCTCCTCAAACTCGCCGCGAAACTTTGCGCCCGCAATAAGCGCCCCCAGGTCCAGCGAAAACAGCGTGCGCCCTTTCAGGTTTTCCGGCACATCGCCCCGGGCTATACGTATGGCAAGTCCCTCCGCGATGGCCGTTTTGCCGACGCCCGGCTCGCCGATAAGGCAGGGGTTGTTTTTGCTCTTTCGGGTCAGTATGCGTATGACGTTCCTGATCTCGTCGTCGCGGCCGATGACCGGGTCCAGCTTCTGCGCCCGCGCCAGCTCCGTAAGATCCTGTCCGTACTTTTTCAGCGCGTCGTAGGTGCCCTCCGGGTTATCGGTCTTTACCTGCTGGTTGCCGCGGACGGATTTGAGCGCCTCCATAAATTTGTCCTTCGTAAGCCCGGCGTGGGAAAACACCGCTTGCAGCGCGTCGTCCGGGTGAGCCAGCAGGCCGAGTATAATGTGCTCCACCGAAACGTAGTCGTCCTTCATCTTGTCGGCGGTGGACTGGGCCGCCACAAGGGCCTGCTCCAGCTCGCGGGTGACGTATATCTGCCCGTCCACGCCCGAGCCGCTGACCTTTGGCAGTTTGGAAACGGCGTTTTCCAGCTCGCCCGCCATGACCTCCGGCGAAGCGCCCGCTCTGCGCATCAGCTCCGGCGCAAGTCCCTCCTCCTGCCGCAGCAGCGCCAGCAAAAGGTGCTCCTCGGTCATCTGCTGGTTGCCGCTTTCTATGGTCAGGTTTTGCGCGGCCTCAATGGCCTCAATGCTTTTTTGCGTAAATTTTTGAAGATCCATAAACGAACCCTCCTCTATATCAAATCGTTGTTTAACTTGTTATATAACCATGTCGGAGCGCGAGATGTAGTCCCTGTATATCTCCTCAACGCCGCGGGCCGCCTCGGCCGGATTATCCAGATCGTAAAAGAAAGCCTTCAGCGCCGCGTCAAACGCGCCGATGTAGGCCGATATAAGGCCGCCTACGGTTTCGCTTGCCACCTCGCCCGTCACGTCGCGCAGCACCAGCGCCCGGCAGAACTTGCTGCCCTCCACCGTGTAATCACACTCGCCAAGGTACGCCCGTTCCACCTTCATCCACAGCTTGTAAAACTGCATCATGTAGAGCATCAGCGACGAGTTCTGTGTGCGGAGCGTCACCCGCAGCTCGCCTATCTCCGGCAGCCCATCCCTGTAAAGCTCCACGCTGTAGCGCACCGTGGGGTTATATTTGAACGCCAGCGCCGAGCGCAAGGACAGCATGGAGTCCGACGGCTGGCGCAGCACCTGAAACGACTCGCCGCCCAGCAGGCTCTCCATATACGAAAAGATGTCGTGCATCCGTTTTTCCGGCGTCACGCAGGAGACATAATCGGCCAGTATCTGATTTATCAGGTTTGACCGGTTGGTTCCGCGCGCGGCCGCCGCCCTGTCCACCGCCGCCACCACGTCCTCCGACAGCACCAGCGAATATACCGCTTTGTTCATCCAAAATTCCTCCTGTCTGCAAGGCGGGCAAACGCCTTTTTCTGAAAACATCTTACATCAGGTATATATAACTCGTCAATAGATTTATATAAACTTGAATGTAAATTATTTGTTACAATAAACCTGTTTTGTGTTTTGGGCGGCAAAAAGCGGCGGGCAAATACCCACCGCTTTAAGGTTTGTTATGTAAGCGCTGAATAATTAGCAGTAAACTAAAAGTCTTGCGTCCGAAGGGGTTTAAGGGGGCGATCGGAAAGCCCCCTTAGTTAAATGCGCCGC
>CAYONL010000117.1:0-7202 GCA_964405305.1 uncultured Oscillospiraceae bacterium
AAGCAAAAACGCCCTTCGCACTCGCGTGCTGAAGGGCATTTTTCGACAGGCTGAACCGGAACAATGTTCCGGTTTTTTTATTGTGTTGAAGCGGAGCCGAAGCCTAAAGAGCGGCGGCTTCAAAGGCGTAGGAAACGCACAGCACGATATAAGTAACGAAAAGCATGTAAGGCATCATCATCTCTTTGAACTGGCGTTTTTTTGTAAACAGCTCGGTCAGATCCAGTATTTCAAAGAGATAGGCGCTGGCGCCAAAAAAATACGCCACGGCCCGCAAAATCTCTTTCGCCTCTACAATTGGGGAAAAGGGAAGCACAGAGATAATAAATATGGGAACGGCAACGCAAATAAGAGTGTCTTTTGAAAGGAGGAGTTTCTCCTCTTTATTCATCGTTTTGATTTTCATTGCAAAGCCTCCGATTCAAATACCAACGACCACTGTATCAGCGTTTTGTTTAATATGCAACTGTATTTTATTACATGGCGTCATATCGTTTTGTGAAGTGTTGACTTTTGGTGGCATTAGTGATACACTACTAAAAAGTAAGAAAAGTATAACATGTGGAACGAGGATGAATATATGTTTAAAGACAGTGGGCCGGACGAACTAAAGAGCAAATATATGGGATCAGTAAAGATCGGGCCTAAGGGACAGATAGTGATACCAAAAGACGTGCGGGAAATGTTCGGACTGAAACCGGGCGATACGCTGATGCTTTTAGCGGATGCGGACAGGGGCATAGCGATGAACAAGATGGACTTTTTTAACGCCGTGGCGGATACGATATTCGGAGGGAAACGTGAAGACGACCCGGAACTGGTCTTTGCCGAGGGCGTAGAAAACATTACTGGGAAAGAAGAGGAAAAATGAGCATACTTGAAGTAAGGCAGCTTTGTAAAAGCTATGAGAAATTCCAGCTTAAAGACGTGAGCTTTGAGCTGGAACCCGGCACAATAAATGGCTTTATAGGCAGAAACGGCGCCGGAAAGACGACCACGATGAAGTCGCTCTTAAATCTTGTACATCCCGACAGCGGTGAGATACGGTTTTGGGGCAAGGCGTTTACGGATGCGGAGCTGGAGATAAAGAGAAAGATCGGCTTTGTTTCAGGCGGGGTCAACTACTATCCGACAAAAAAGATAAGAACGATCACCGACGTAAGCCGCCGTTTTTACGCAGATTGGGATGAGGACGCCTATAGAAAATATTTGGCCATGTTCCAGCTGGACGAGGGGAAAAAGCCCTGTGAGCTTTCCGAGGGCATGAAGGTGAAGTATTCGCTGGCGCTGGCCCTGTCCCACAACGCAAAGCTGCTGATACTGGACGAGCCCACAAGCGGCCTGGATCCTGTTTCGCGCGACGACCTGCTGGATGTGTTCCTGGGCCTTGTGGACGGAAGCGACATCTGCATATTGTTTTCAACGCACATAACCACCGACCTTGAGAAGTGCGCCGACAATATCATCTATATAAAAAACGGGCGGATAATCGAGAGCGGCGCGCTGGACGCATTTACGGCCTCATACCGCGCCGTAAAGCCGGACGGGACGCAGGCTGAAAACTGGCGCGAGCTGGGGCTTATCGGCTGCAAAAAAGAGAAAAACGGCTACAGCGCGCTCGTTCGGGCGGATGCTCTGCCGGAGGGGATGGAATCCGCACCCGCCGACCTTGAGACGATAATGGTACATATGGAGAGGGAATGAACATGGGAAGCATACTTAACAAAGAGCTGAAGCTGGCGCTGCACCCAACCTGCTTTATATTTATGGGGCTGGCGCTCATGGTGCTGATACCGAACTATCCGTTTTATGTGTCGTTTTTCTACATGGCGCTGGGCATATTCTTTACCTGCCTTGGCGGGCGCGAGAACCATGACATTTTGTATACCATGCTTTTGCCCGTAAGAAAGAGAGACGTGGTGCGCGGGCGCATACTGACGGCGGTGCTGCTGGAGCTGATACAGTTCGCGCTGGCGGCGGGCGCCACCGTGCTGCGCTGCTCGATAATGGGCGCCGAAAACCAGGCGGGCATGGATGCGAACACCGCGCTTTTCGGCCTGTCCTTCATAATGATGGGCGTTTTCAACTATGTGTTTTTCACAATGTATTATAAGGCGCCGCAGAAGGTTGGGCGCTCTTTCGCGTGGGGCAGCGTGGCAATATTTGTCTTTATGATCGTAGCGGAGGCCTGCGTGTTTACGGTTCCGTTTTTCCGGGACAGGATGGATACGCCCGACCCGCAGTTTATTGGAGAGAAGCTGGCGGTGCTGGCGGTCGGTGTGGCGCTCTATGTCTTGCTGACGGCTGCCGCCACGAAAAAATCGGAGAAATTGTTTGAAAAGCTGGATCTTTAAGGCGGCACAGCAAATGCCGAAAGAGCGTTTTACGTGTAAGGTGGCTTTGACCGTCGGTTTTATTGTAACCTTGTGAAAAATGCGCGTCTCCGGATAAAACGGAGGCGCGCTTTTTTGAAGCTCGGCAATACAGCCAATAAAAAAACAGAAACTTTGGCCAATAATTCATAAATTATATTATGGAAAAGCGCCAGTTTTTCTGTTATACTTTATACTAAAAGAATAGTATCCTGCAAATTTTAAAGGGGCGAACTAAACGGAACAGATAGTAGATATAGACAGAATGGAACACGCGGTGGCGCTGTTCGGAAGCTTTGATGAGAATGTTCGCGTGCTCGAAAAGGAGTACGGCGTTTCTATAGTAAACCGGGGCACTCAGATAAAGATCAGCGGCGAGCCTGAGGAAGTTGCCACGGCCAGCCGCTGCGTGACCGGACTGCTGGAGCTTGTCAACAAGGGCGAGGCGCTGACGGATCAAAGCGTGCACTATATAATGACTTTGGTCAAAGAGGGCAGCGAGGAGAAGGTCAAGCAGCTTTCGGGCGACTGCGTCTGCATCACCGCAAAGGGCAGGCCGATAAAGGCGAAAACGCTGGGCCAGAAAAACTACATTGACGCCATAAGAAAAAACACCATCACGGTGGCTGTCGGCCCGGCCGGAACGGGAAAGACCTACCTTGCGGTGGCCATGGCGGTGCGCGCGTTCAGAAGTCAGGAGGTAAACCGCATAATCCTTACGCGTCCGGCGGTGGAGGCCGGCGAAAAGCTGGGGTTTCTGCCCGGAGACCTGCAAAATAAGGTGGACCCATACCTGAGGCCGCTGTACGACGCGCTTTTTGATATGCTGGGGTCGGAAAACTACCAGCGGTTTGTGGAGCGCGGAAATATAGAGGTGGCGCCGCTGGCGTATATGCGCGGGCGGACGCTGGATGACTCGTTTATAATTTTGGATGAGGCACAGAACACCACGCCGGAGCAGATGAAGATGTTTTTGACGCGGCTGGGGTTCGGTTCCCGCGCGGTAATAAACGGTGATGTGACGCAGATAGATCTGCCCAACGCGAGGAGAAGCGGGCTTATTGAGGCCATGCAGGTGCTTGGGGATGTTGAGGACGTGGCGGAGATAACCTTTACGGAGCGCGATGTGGTGCGGCACAGGCTTGTTCAAAATATTATCAAGGCGTATGAAAAATATTATGAAGGGAGCGAAAATAGAGATTATGGCAAGCGCAAAAGTTATCATATCAAACCGACAGAAAGAAGTTAAAATACCGACGGGGATCAGGCTGTTGATACGGCGCTGCTGTCAGGCGACGCTCCAGACCGAGGGCTTCACCGAGCCGGCGGAGGTTTCGGTCAGCTTTATATCGAACGAGGAGATACAGCGGCTTAATAAAGAGTTCCGCAATATAGACAAGGTGACGGACGTGCTGTCCTTCCCTCTGGGGGAGAATGGAGTTTACGACCGCAACCCTGACACCGGCGCTCTGCAGCTGGGCGATGTGGTGATAAACATGCAGAAGGCGGAGGAGCAGGCGTCGTATTACGGTCATTCGCTGCAGCGGGAGGTGGCGTATCTAACGGTCCACTCCATGCTGCATCTGCTGGGGTACGACCATGTGAACGGCGGGCTGGAACAGGTCCGCATGAGGGAAAGGGAGGAAACGGTGCTCGCTAAGCTGGGACTCCAGCGCGACGCCAGTTATGTATATGACTCAGAAGAACAATGAGGAGCGCTCGGCTTTCGTGGCGATAGTCGGAAGGCCGAACGTGGGCAAAAGCTCGCTTATGAACGCGATAGTTGGGGAGAAGCTGGCGGCTGTTTCGGCAAAACCCCAGACCACGCGCACAAGGATAACAGGAATAAGGACGGACGGGCCGGTGCAGCTCGTGTTTATCGACACGCCCGGTCTTCACAGGCCGCGCACAAAGCTTGCCGATTTCATGGTAAAGCAAATTGGCGACTCGGTGGCTGATGTGGACGTGGCGATACTTGTAACGGAGCCGACCGGTGAGCCGACCACGGCGGAACAGGAGCTTGTGGCCCGGTTTGGGGAGCTTGGGGTTCCCGCCGTTTTGGCCGTGAACAAGATAGACACGCTGAAGCACAAAGAGGATATGCTGGCGAAGTTAGCCGTCATGTCGGAGCTGTATGAGTTCGACAACGTGGTGCCAATATCCGCGCTTACCGGCGATGGAGTGGATGTGCTGATGGACGTCATGCGCGGCTACGCCGAGCCGGGGCCGCACTTTTTTGACGACGACCAGCTTACCGACCAGCCGGAGCGCGCCATAGTGGCCGAGCTGATACGGGAGAGGATGCTTTGCGACCTGGAAAACGAGGTGCCGCATGGCGTCGCCGTGTCAATAGAGGGCATGAAGGAGCGCGAGAGCGGCGATATCATTGACATAGACGCGATGATATACTGCGAAAAGGACAGCCACAAGGGCATAATAATTGGCAAAAACGGCGCGATGCTCAAAAGAATCGGGACCGAGGCCCGCGCGAATATAGAGCGGTTTTTGGGCTGCCGGGTGAATTTGCAGTGCTGGGTGAAGGTGAAGGAGGACTGGCGCAACCGCGACGGCCTTTTGAAAAACTTCGGCTTCACCGACAAATAAAAGACAAAAGACGGTAAGACAGGCGGTATTTCCCGCTGATAAGACGTTTGAAAACGCAAAGAATGATAAAGAAGTTTCAAATCTTATCGCGGGGTGAGAATAGTGGCACAGGATGGCTGGAGCAATTTCTTCAATACCGGAAAGGTCGATGACTATCTGAAATACCGCAAGGCGGAAAACATGGCGGCCGAGGCGCTGGACGATACCGGCCCGGTGAAGCCCGCTTTGCCGGAGGACGCGGTGGACGGAATGGGTACCGGAGAGGCCAAACCGGCGCTTCCGATCGATGTGGAGCAGGATTATGCAGATCAAAACGGACGGCGTGGTTCTTAAAGTTCAAAACTATAACGACGATGACAGACTGCTCACGATCCTCACAAGGGCTTCGGGGGTAGTCTATGCTTTTGCCGGCGGCGCGCAGAAAATGCGGAGCCGTCTGGCCAACGTATGCAGCCCTCTTTGCTACGCCGACTTTCAGCTTTTCAAAAACAGGGACAAATACGTTCTGGATTCCGGAGAGGTAAAGACCCTGTTTTACGGCCTGCGCGGGGACCTGGATTCGGTGGCCTACGCTACATATTTTTGTGAGCTGGCCATGTCGATGGCTCCGGCGGAGGAGCCGGCGGAAAACGTGCTGCGGCTGCTGTTAAACACCCTCCATATGCTGGAAACGAAGAAAAAGCCGCCGTCGGTGCTCAAAGCCATAATGGAGCTGCGCATCATGAGCACGGGCGGGTATATGCCCGATCTGGTGGCGTGCGGCGGCTGCGGTGAGCACGAGACGGGTTCATACTGGTTTTCACCGATGGATGGCAACGTGCTCTGTGAAAAATGCGCGAAGGATGTTGGAGGGCAGGGCCGTCTGCCGCTGGGGCCCGCATCGTTCAGCGCGGCAAGGCATATAGTTTACTCGCCGCTGGAGAGGCTCTATTCGTTCACTCTGGCGGAGGGGGCGGCGGAGGAGCTTTCCCGCGCGTCGGAGGCATACGTGCTGACACAGACGGACAGGGAGTACAAGACGCTTGATTTTTTGAGATCATTGAGGTAGATATATGACTGAAAACAGACATTACAGGGCTTTAGAGCTTGACAAAATATTGGAAAGGCTGGCCGACTGCGCCGGGTGCGAGGACAGCCGCCAGCGGGCGCTGGAGATAGAGCCGTTTACGAATCTTTTCGAGGCTTCGCAGGAGATGCGCTTCACCGCGGACGCGCATATGATGGCCAGCCGGTTCGGCGCGCCGTCGGTTCGCGGCATGAAAAACGTCTGCGGCTCTTTGCGCAGGGCGCAGATGGGCGCGACGCTCTCGCTGCCGGAATTTCTGGACATAGAGCGGTTTTTGAAGGCGCTGCGGGAGATGAAAAGCTTCCGCGACAATTTTGGCGGTGAGGAAGCGACCTCGCTTGATCCGCTGTTCGACTCGCTGATGCCGAACAAGTCGCTGGAGGAGAGGATAGAGTTCACCGTCGTCTCTGAGGAAGAGGTGAGCGACACCGCTTCGCCGGAGCTGGCGGACATCAGGCGCAAAATACGCAATTCCCAGCTCAAGGTCAAGGAGAAGCTGGATCATCTTATACATTCGGCGGATTACTCGAAATATTTGCAGGACGCCATAGTCACCATGCGCGACGGGCGGTACTGCGTGCCGGTCAAGGCGGAATACCGCGCGGAGATAAAGGGCCTTGTGCACGACACCTCCGGCAGCGGGGCGACGCTGTTCATAGAGCCGTCGGGCGTTGTGGACGAGAACAACGAGACGCGCGTTTTAAAGGCTAAGGAGCAGCAGGAGATACAGCGCATACTGTTCGAGCTTTCGGGCGCCGTCGGCTCCCACGCCGACACGCTGATAGAGGACTATTCCGCGCTGGTGGAGCTGGACGTGTATTTTTCCAAGGCGAGGCTGGCGGATAAAATGCGCGCTGTGGCGCCCGCCCTGACGGACGACGGCATAATAAAGCTTACAAGGGCGCGCCACCCGCTTATTGATCCAAACAGGATAGTGCCGATAGATATATCGCTGGGCGCCGACTTCGACGTGCTGGTCATAACCGGCCCGAACACCGGCGGCAAGACCGTCGCGCTGAAAACTCTCGGCCTGCTGACGCTTATGGCCATGTGCGGGCTTATGATACCGGCGGGCGAAAAAAGCACGGTCTCGGTGTTCGGCAAGGTGTTCGCGGATATAGGCGACGAGCAGAGCATTGAGCAGAGCCTTTCCACCTTCT
>CAYONL010000118.1:0-7196 GCA_964405305.1 uncultured Oscillospiraceae bacterium
AACCTTGTCTATTTTTATCCTCTTTTGAATTTGCGCAACTTATTGTACCTTATCATTTTTTCTCTCGCGGCGAAGGGGCCATTACAAAGCGTCTGCAAAACAAAAAAGCCCGCCGATCTCTCAGCGGGCTATAAGTATGTGCTCTATTTTGGGGTTTGATGATTTGTGGTTTTGCCGCAGACGGGGGAGGACTGGCGTAAATCGGAGCAAGCTCATGGCTGTGGCCACCCCGCAAAGCCGTCAAACGCCTTTTGCATCTGCTGACAATTTTACTCGGTCAGGGGCTTCATTGTTGGGAACAGGATGACGTCGCGGATGGAGGAGCTGTTCGTAAACAGCATGACGGCCCGATCGATACCTATGCCCATGCCGCCGGTGGGAGGCATTCCATACTCAAGGGCGGTGACGAAATCTTCATCCATCATTCCGGCCTCGTCGTCGCCGTGCTCGCGCATTTCCACCTGCTTCATAAAGCGCGCGCGCTGGTCTATGGGGTCGTTTAGCTCTGAGAAGGCGTTGCCCATTTCGCAGCCGCACATAAAGAACTCAAACCTCTCGGTAAGCCGCGGGTCGGAGGGTGAGCGCTTGGTGAGAGGGGAGACATCCACCGGGTACATGGTGATGAAGGTGGGCTGTACAAGCTGATCCTCCACCTTTTGGTCAAAGGACTCATACAGGGCGTTGCCCCAGGTGGGTTCCTTTCCGCTCATGTCAACTCCGGCGGCGACGGCAAGGGCCACGGCGCGGGCATCGTCGCTTTCGGCCATAAAGTCTATGCCGGTGTACTTCTTGACGGCCTCGGCCATGGTCAGGCGGGGCCAGCCGGGAGTGAGATCGAGCTTTTGCCCAAGCCACTCCAGCTCATAGCTGCCGCAGATATCCTTTGCGATGCCGGTGAAAATGCCCTCGGCTATATCCATCATGCCGTGAAAATCAGTATAGGCCTCGTAAAGCTCGATAGTGGTAAATTCGGGGTTGTGCTTTGTGTCCATACCCTCGTTGCGGAAGATACGGCCAATCTCATATACGCGCTCCATGCCGCCCACGATCAGGCGCTTGAGGTTGAGCTCGGTGGCGATGCGCAGGTACATGTCCATATCAAGCGTGTTGTGGTGCGTGATAAAGGGCCGGGCCGTGGCGCCGCCCGAAATGGTGTTCAGGACAGGGGTCTCCACCTCAATATAGCCGCGGGAATCAAGGTAGCGGCGGATATAGGAGATGACCGCGCTGCGCATCTCAAAGGCGTGGCGGACCTCGGGGTTCATTATGAGGTCAACATAGCGCTGACGGTAGCGCAGCTCCATATCCTTGAGGCCGTGGAACTTTTCCGGAAGGGGCAGCAGGCTTTTGGAGAGCAGCACTATGCTGGAGACTTTTACGGAGATCTCGCCCATGTGGGTGCGGAAAACCTCGCCCTCCACGCCTACGATGTCGCCAATATCCATCTTTTTAAAGTCTTCATAGGAGTCGTCGCCAATCATATCCTTGCGCACATAGAGCTGGATGCGGCCCGTAGAATCCACAAGGTCGGCAAAGCCAGCCTTACCCATGCCGCGCTTGCTCATAATGCGGCCGGCCAACGCGACCTTTACGGGTTCGGTTTCCGCGCCCTCGATGGGGTCCACAAAGTTTGCGACCACATCCGCCGCATGGCCGGAGCGGTCGAAAACGGTAATTTTAAACGGGTCGCGGCCGGCTTCACGCAGAGCGGCCAGCTTGTCCCGCCTTATTTGAAGTATCTCGGAAAGCTCCTGCCTGCCGGATTCCGGGTTCTGGTTCTCATCCATGGTAAATAAAACACCCTTTCCGCAAATTATCATAATAAAATTTATTATAACACGCCTTTGCAAACTAAACAACAACAAAGTGGCCTAATGCGCGCCGCGTTTACAATAAAAAAGCCCTCCGTTAGCATACGGAGGGCTAAAGGTCGGGAAATTTACCGCCCGATCTCAAGTATCTCAAACTTTAACTCGTCGCCGCTGGGAATGGTGATGGTTACAACGTCTCCAACCCTTTTGCCCAGCAATGCGCGGCCAATTGGGGATTCGTCGCTGATCTTGTTTTGAGATGGGTCCGCCTCGGTGGAGCCAACAATATGATAAAGAGTCTCTTCATTAAAGTCGGTGTCGAAGATCTTGGCCTTGGAGCCAACGCTTATGATGTCGGTAGCCAGCTCATCCTCGTCAAGTATATGGACATTTTTAAGCATGACTTCGAGTTCCGCTATGCGGGCCTCAACTATGGCCTGCTCGTTTTTGGCCTCGTCGTACTCGCTGTTCTCCGAAAGATCGCCAAAAGAAAGCGCCACACGGATCTTGTCGGAAATTTCCTTGCGGCGGACGATTTTCAAATTTTCAAGTTCGTCCTCAAGCTTTTTAAGGCCGCTGTCTGTCACTACGATTTTCTTGTTCATGGAAATGCCCTTTCTCGGTTTAATATCATGTATTATAGAGGAACCGGTCTTTCGTGTCAAGCAAAAAGTAAAAATTGTCTATGGATAAATGCGATAAAAGTTTTCAACGGATAAGCTGTCCCTCTGCCCGATATATATGTATGGAAAAAACAGAAAATCACACTCTCCCAAAAAAACAGGGAGAGTGTGTATATGGTTTTTTGTCAGGAGCCGGAGGAAGAACCCGAGCTTTCGGAGGATCCGGCATCGGACGAACCGCTTTCTTCGCTCTGTTCCGAGGAGGAACTTTCCGTCACGGCGACCGAGGCTTCCGATGAACTGTCATTTGGCACGGTGGCGTTCGTTCCAACGGTTACGACCTCTATGGCCTTGGCCAGCGGTGTGTCGAGCGAGGTGTCAAGCATGCCGCCGGTGGTGTAGCCTGTATACGTGGACTCCACAACGTGGTCGGGGGAGACGCCCTTGCCGTTCCACTGGGAACCGGAGGCGCCGAGGGTATAAACGCCAACGGTGAGCTGCACCGCCGAGCCGTCCTCCAGCTTGAAGATCTTTTGCAGGGCGCCGTTGCCCGCGGTCTGGATGCCAACTATCTTGCATTTGTCGTAATCACGCAGGGCCGCCGCAAAAAATTCGGCCGCGCCGCTGGTGTTCTGGTTGACAAGAACGATCATGGGCATCGACACGGAGCGCGCATTGGAAGTGTAAAGCACCTCGGAGGCTCCGCTCTGATACGTAACGGAGAGCACGTCGCCCTCGGGCAGGAGCTTGTCCAGCATGGTGGCCGCGGAGGAGGCGAGCCCGGTCGCCACGTCGCGCACATCGAAGATAAGGGCGGTAGCTCCGCCGCTTATGGCCGTATCGACCACCTTGGAAAACTGGTCGGGGGTGCTCTCGCTGAAGGCGTCTATTCTTATATACGCGGCGGTACCCACCATGGAGGAGGTGACGGTGGAGACGGTAAGCTGTCTGCGCGTTATCTCCATCTCGCTGTCCTCGTTCTCGCGGCGGACGGCCAAAGTCACCTTCGTTCCCGCGTCGCCGGTCAAAAGCTCCACGGCCTGCTGGTACGTTTCGGCGGTGATGTCCAGGTCGTCGATCCTGATTATGAGGTCGCCCACCTGTATGTTTGCCCCGGCGGCCGCGGTGCCCTCGTGCACCTGTGTTACCTGCATGTAGCCGCTCTCCTCCATGACCGTGGTGATGCCGACTCCGGCGGTCACGTCGCTTTCGGCGGCAATATAGGCTTCATACTGCTCCGCCGTCATGTAGGTGGCGTAGGGATCGCTGATGCCGGAAAGGTAACCCTTTGCGACGGCGTCCATCAGCGTGTCCTCGTCGATCTTGCCATAGTAGTTCTGGCGAACGTACTTGTCGATCTCCGTAAACTTTTCGTACATGTTTTCCCGTTCGGTGATGCTCGAGACCTTGTCGTTAAAGGTGCGTATCGCGAACACCATCGTTATGGAAAACGTCACGGTGGCGGCTATGATCATCATGGCGATAGCCGCTCCGAGTGAAACTTTCTTGCCCATCGTATTCTCCTTGTTGTTAGATTGACCGCGCTGTCAGCCCGTGACGTAGGGCAGAGGATCAACGTCCTCGCCGTCTACTCGGACCTCGAAATGCAGATGAGGTCCCGTGCTCCAGCCGGTGGAACCTACAGCCGCAATGGGCTGGCCTTTCGCCACAACGTCGCCCTCGTTCACGTAGATCGCGCTGCAGTGGGCGTACAGGGTGGAGATGCCGCCGCCGTGGTCGATTATGAGATAGCTGCCGTAGCCGCCGGAATACCCGGAAGCGTAGCCGCCGGTGCGCACATACATGACCGTGCCGGTGTTGGCCGCGATTATATTGGCGCCGTAGACCCCGCCGCCGGAAATGTCTATGCCGGTGTGGAAGTCGCTGTTGTTCCAGCGCCAGCCGTAATAGCAGGTGATGTTGCTGAACCCGGGAACGGGCCACGCCAGCTCGCCGCCGACGTAATCCGTATATTGGGAATTGTATACTGCGTAGATGTTGGCGATCTCGTTTTGTATCTCCTTCATCTGCGCCTCTATCACTTCGCGGTTGGCAAGGTACTCGGATTCCATGGCCGAAATATCCTGCAGTGCGGCGGAGGCGGTCATATAGTTGGACTCAAGGCTCGACTGCTCCTCGGCGAGCTTGTCTTTTTCCGCCAGAAGCTCGCGCTTCTGCTGCTCCACCTCTTCCTTTTGGGCGTTTATGGAGTCAAGCTCGGCGCGCATATCGGCTATAAGCTCATTATCGTGCTCGGAGACGCGCTTTATCATCTCCGTGCGGGTTAAAAACTCCGTTATGCTTTGGGACGAAAGGAGCATGCTCATGTAGTTTCCTGTGGCCGAGTTGCCGCCGGAAAGATAGATGGCGCGAATGCGTTCCCGGAACAGCTCCATGCCGTCATGGATCTCGGCCTCCTTGACGTCTAACTGCTTCTCTTTTTCCTGCATGTCCTTTTCGGTCAGCGCTATCTTTTGTTCAAGCAGCGAAATCGACTTTTTTGTCAGGGCTATCTGGGCGTCGATGTTGCTGGCGATGATCTGCTGTTTCTGCTTTTCACTCTGAGCGTTGGCGATAAGCTGGTTCAGACGGTCCTGCTCGTTTTGCAGATCGGTCTGCTGCTGCTGCAGGTCGCCGATCTGGTCCAGATAGCTGTCGTCTATCTGACTGCCGGAGGACTTGTTTCCGGAGTTGGAGCTGTCATCCTCGCCCTCCTCGCCGTCGGAAACCGGCTCTGAGGCACTGGAGGAGCTGGACTCAAGGCCGCCCTGACAAAGGGAACGATCCTCGCTGCATACGGGGCAGCTTTTGTTGATGTGATAGGGGGTGCAGTGCTCGTCGCAGACGCACACAGATTCGGTTTCGTCGGCAAAGGTGGTCGGCATAGATGTCAAAAAGAGCGCGATGCATATGGTGAGACAAAGCGCTTTTAAAAAGCGTTTTTTAAGTGCTTTCATGCATCAATTCTCCTTTCATTTCGTGTAAAACTATACTTTCAGGTGTTTGTTGAGGAAAGCAGCGCTTCCAAGCACGCCGATGCCCACTCCGCCCGCAAGGAACCCATACAGCAGCTGTTTGGACACGGCGGCGAAGGGCACAAGGTTGCTTACTATGGCGGAGAGGGAGCCGGGATTGTCCCGCAGCCAGCCCTCAAAGTAATTGTAGCCGTACCGGAGAAGAAGGAATGAGATGGCGGCGGACAACACACCAAGGATAAGCCCCTCCACAAGGAACGGGAACCGGATAAAGCCGTCGGTGGCGCCGACATATTTCATTATGTTGATCTCACGGCGGCGCGAGAAAACGGTGATCTTTATTGTGTTGCCGATTATCATCAGGGAAACAACGATCAGTATTCCAACGACCACCATACCGCCCACATAAACTATATCCTTTATGCCGGTAATGGTGTCGGCTATCTCGGTGGGAGCGGAAACGGAATAAACTCCGTCTATGGCCTCTATTTCCGCAACGGTGTCGCCCAGCCGCGAAACGTCGTCAATGGTCACGCGGTAGGAATCCGGCAGGTTGTTGTCCTCGGAATATGCCTCGAACAGTATGCCGTCGTCGCCTATCGAATTCATCATTTCGGCGAGGCCTTCCTCTTTGGAAACGAACTCCACCGTCAGCACGTTGCCGGTGCCGTGTATGGCGTTCTCGATATCCGCAAGCTTTGTGTCGTCCAGACCGTCGTCAAGGAACACCACGGCCTCGCTCTGATCCTCCACGTAGCCGACAAGACTGGCCACGTTGACGGAAAACAGCAGCGCGCTTCCGATAAGCAGCATGCAGGATATAAGCACGCCCACGGAGGCCAGCGACATCAGCCTGTTGTTCCAGATGTTGCGCACGCCTTCTTTTATAAGATAGCAAAAGCTGCTCAAACGTATCATACTCCGGCCTCCCACTTGGCGGTATCGGAGACGACAGCGCCCTTTTCTATCGTCACAACGCGCCGGTTGAACTGCGCCACAAGGTCGTGCTCATGCGTCACCATCACGATAGTCACGCCGAGCTTGTTTATTTCATTCAAAAGATCGACTATTTCAAAGGACAGCTCCGGGTCTATGTTGCCGGTCGGCTCGTCCGCAATTATCAAAGAGGGGGAGTTGACCAGCGCCCTTGCCAGAGCCACCCGCTGCTGCTCACCGCCGGAAAGCTCCTCCGGCTTGCACTTCGCTTTGGCCGCCAGGCCGACAAGCGCCAGCATATACGGCACCTTGCGGTGTATCTCTTTTGTTGGAACGTTTGTCACACGAAGCGCGAAAGCCACGTTGTCGTAAACTGACATGTTGGGTATCAGTCTGAAATCCTGAAACACCACACCGATGCTGCGGCGAAAGCGTGGTATCTTCCTGCGCGGCATTCTTCCAAGGTTGTGGCTGTTTACTATCACGGTGCCGGAGGTGGCCTTTTCCTCCCTGAGCATCAGCTTTATAAGCGTGCTCTTTCCGGCGCCGGAGGAACCGACGACGAATACAAACTCGCCGTCCTCGATCGTCAGATCGATGTTTTTCAGAGCAGTCGTACCATTAGGGTATATTTTGCTTACCTGACTAAATTCTATCAAATGTATACCGCCCTATTTAAATATTTGAGAATCGGAAATTCTCCGGTAACCATTCGGAGCGCGGTGTTGGCGCGCTCCTCAAATCTTGTTTAGTATTTTACGGGGTTGGAGGTCAGATATTTCTTGACCATGAGAGCAACTTTAAACACTATGGCGTGGTCAAACTCCCGCAGATCGAGACCGGTAAGTTTT
>CAYONL010000119.1:0-1358 GCA_964405305.1 uncultured Oscillospiraceae bacterium
AATCGGCCGCGGCCTCAAGCCTGTCGGCAAAATCCGCCAGCACATCCGCCACCATGGTGTTGAGTATGATATTCGGCCCCGAAACGGAGAGCTGGGAGCCGGGCATACGGAACTCAAACTTGTTGCCCGTAAAGGCGAAGGGGCTGGTGCGGTTGCGGTCGCTCTTGTCCTTCCAAAAGTCAGGTATGACGTCCACGCCGACCTTCATCCGCTGCCCGTCGTGGTGGCAGGGCCCGTCGCCCGCGGCTATATGCTCCAATATCTCGGTCAGATCCTCGCCCAAAAACATTGAGATTATGGCGGGCGGGGCCTCCGCCGCGCCAAGCCTGTGGTCGTTGCCCGCGGTGGCCACGGAGAGGCGCAGCAGATCCTGGTGCTCATCCACCGCCTTTATAACGGCGCAGAGGAACAGCAGAAACTCGCGGTTCTTTTCCGGCTCCCGCCCGGGTTTAAATATGTTGCGGCCCGTGTCGGTGCGCAGCGACCAGTTGTCGTGCTTGCCGCTGCCGTTCACGCCGGCGAAGGGCTTTTCATGCAGCAGGCAGGCCATGCCGTGGCGGTCGGCCACCTTTTTCATTATCTCCATGGTGAGCTGGTTGTGGTCGGTGGCTATGTTGCACTCCGCAAACACCGGCGCCAGCTCATGCTGGCTGGGGGCCGCCTCGTTGTGCTCCGTCTTCGCGTAAACGCCCAGCTTCCAAAGCTCCACGTTCAGGTCCTTCATAAACTCCATGACGCGGGGGCGTATGGCGCCGGAGTAGTGGTCCTCCATCTCCTGCCCCTTCGGCGGCTTCGCGCCGAAAAGCGTGCGGCCCGTTATGACCAGATCGCGCCGCCTGTCAAACAGCTTCCTGTCCACAAGGAAATACTCCTGCTCCGTACCTATGGTGACGTTTACGTGCTTTGTCTCCTTGTCCCCAAAAAGACGGACTATGCGTAAAGCCTGCCTGTCTATAAGCTCTATTGAACGCAGCAGCGGCGCTTTCTTATCCAGCACCTCACCGCTGTAGGAACAGAACACCGTCGGTATGCAGAGGGAATCATCCTTTATAAACGCGTACGAGGTGGGGTCCCAGGCGGTGTAGCCCCTGGCCTCAAACGTACCGCGCAGACCGCCGGATGGAAAGCTCGATGCGTCCGGCTCGCCCTTCACAAGCTCCTTGCCCGAAAACTCCATGATGACGGAGCCGTCCTTTTGCGGCGAAAGAAAGCTGTCGTGCTTTTCGGCTGTTATGCCGGTCATGGGCTGGAACCAGTGGGTAAAATGGGTAACGCCCTTGGAAACGGCCCAGTCCTTCATTGCGTTGGCAACAACGTTTGCCACATCCAGTTCAAGATGCGTGCCATCCGAAATGGTC
>CAYONL010000119.1:1368-6985 GCA_964405305.1 uncultured Oscillospiraceae bacterium
GGCGGAGGCCACGGCGTTTGCCACGTTTCTGTCCAGGTCGCCGCCGCTCTCTATCGTGTCCTTAAGCTGTCGGTAGACCTCCGCAGGCAGTTTTTCCCTCATGACCTCGTCGTTAAAAACAAGGCTGGCGAATATCTCGGGAACATTCATAGTGAGGCCTCCTTTGGCTTATAAAATAATACTCACATTTTATTCTTGCCCCGGCGCGTTGTCAACAACTTTTAAAACTATAAAACCAAAAAATGCAAGTTATACAAAAAAATACTTTGAATGCGGCCTCAATTTTTCTTGACAGACCCGCCGGCCGGATTATATAATTTCGGTGGGTATCGGTGTTCGTGCGCGGCTGGCGGAACCGCTTTGCGGTTACAGAATCGGGCACCTTTTTGTTTTGGACAACACTGATTTATTTCATTTGGAGGGCAGACATGAAAAACCAGACCGTTCTTATCCTGGATTTCGGCGGACAGTACAAGGAGCTTATCGCCCGGCGTGTGCGGGAGTGCGGAGTTTACTCGGAGATACATCCCTGCGATATAACTATTGAGGAAATACGGGCGCTTTCGCCCATCGGCATCATCTTCACCGGCGGGCCCAACTCCGTTTTCGCGGAAAATTCGCCCAAGTGCGACCCGGCCGTGTTCGAGCTGGGCATTCCAGTGCTCGGCATCTGCTACGGTGCTCAGCTTATGAGCATGATGCTCGGCGGAAAAGTTGTGACCGGCGAAACCAGCGAATACGGCGAGACGGAAATTGAGTTTGCCGACGGCGCGCGCCTTTTTGCCGGGCTTTGCGGAAAACAGACCGTGCTCATGAGCCACACCGACAGGATAGAGCGGCTTCCCGACGGCTTCACCGGTGTCGCCAGCTCTGAAAACTGCCCCTTTGCCGCCATGGATAACGCGGCGCGCGGCCTTTACGGCCTTCAGTTTCACCCGGAGGTGGAGCTGACCCGCGGCGGTATGACGATACTGCGCAACTTTCTTTACGCTGTCTGCGGCGCGGCGGGCGATTACTCCATGGACGACTACCTTGAGCGGCAGATAAAGGCGGTGCGCGAAAAGGTCGGCGGAGAGCGGGTGCTGCTCGGTCTTTCGGGCGGGGTGGATTCCGCTGTGGCCGCCGCGTTGCTCACCCGCGCCATACCGGGTCAGCTCATCTGCATTTTTGTCGATCACGGCTTTATGCGCAAGAACGAGGGCGACGAGATTGAGGCCGCCTTCTCCGGGCGCGACCTGACCTTTGTGCGGGTCAACGCGGAGGAAAAGTTTCTTGCCGGACTTCGCGGCGTGGCGGAACCGGAGCAAAAGCGTCGGATTATCGGCCGCCTTTTTGTCGAAACGTTCCGGGAGGAAGCCGCAAAATTTGAAAACGTAAAATATCTGGGCCAGGGCACCATATATCCCGACGTGATAGAGTCCGGCACAAAGGCCGCCGCCACCATAAAGAGCCACCACAACGTCGGCGGTCTGCCCAAAGACCTGGGTTTCGAGGGCGTTGTTGAGCCTTTGCGCGGCCTGTTTAAAGACGAGGTGCGCGTGCTGGGCCGCAAGCTTGGGCTTTCGGACGCCATAGTCAACCGCCAGCCGTTCCCAGGGCCCGGGCTTGCCGTGCGCGTTATCGGCGACCTGACGAAGGCAAAATGCGATCTGCTGCGGGAGGCGGACGCCATCTGGCGAGAGGAGCTGGAGCGCGCCCACGTGAAGGCCGACCAGTATTTCGCCGTGCTCACCGACCTGCGCTCCGTCGGCGTTATGGGCGACGGGCGCACCTACGACTTTACGGTGGCCCTGCGCGCCGTCGTCACCAGCGACTTTATGACCTGCGAGTACGCGCCCGTCCCGCACGAGGTGCTCTCCGCCGCCAGCCGCCGCATAACGAACGAGGTCAAGGGCGTCAACCGCGTGGTCTACGACATAACGGGCAAGCCGCCGGCGACCATAGAGTGGGAATGATAAATTAAGTGTTATTCTATCCCGTAAATCCTTGATATATCGAGGGTTTACGGGATTTTTCTATTTTAGTGGCTACAAATTGGCTACATCGAAAGTTTTTTGTAGCCATCAGCCCTCCGGCATGATGCTGTCAAGCTGTCTGGCTACTTCGGTCTGCTTATTTGGGTAAAGGTGGCTGTAAGTTTCCATCGTCGTCTGTACGTGCTCATGTCCGAGCCGTTCCGCAATTAGCAGCGGAGAGAAGCCCATTTCCACAAGCAAGCTGGCGTGTGAATGTCGGATGTCATGCACCCTTATCCGCTTTGTCCCGGACGCCTTGCAGCCGTCCTCCATCTCGTGATAAAGGAAACTCTTGGTGTACGGGAACAGGCGGTCATCCGGCTGTAAGTTAAAGCATTGCTTCATGTAGGCTTTGAGGCAGGTGCACAGACCGTCGGGAATGGTAATCACCCGGTTGCTCTTTGGCGTTTTTGGAGAGGTCACGATGTCCTCACCGTTTAGCCGCTGATAGCTTTTGTTGATACGGATAGTGGACTTCTCAAAATCAACATCAGCCGGTGTCAACGCAAGCAGCTCGCCCTCACGCATACCTGTGTAGTATAAGGTCATGAAAACCGTATAGGCAGCGGGTTTATCTTTTACCGCTTCGATGAAGCACAAGAACTCTTCCTTTGTCCAGAACAGCATTTCATCGGCTTTCTTCTTGCCCATGCCACCCGCCTTGTGACAGGGATTTTCTCTCAGCCCGTAATACTTGACTGCATAATTGAAAATCGCTGTAAGCTGGTTGTTTATGGTCTTGAGATAGGTTTGGGAATAGGGCTTGCCTTTTTCATCACGATAGCTTGTCAAGCCGTTCTGCCATTTGCGAACATCGGTGGGCGAAATCGCGTTCAGCGGGATTTTGCCGAAGAACGGCGTTACCTTCAAATCTATCAGCCATTTCTTGTTGGCAATCGTGGACGGCTTCAGGCGGTGCTCCATATCCGCGACGTACAGCGCGATAAAATCCGAAAAGGTCATGCCGAGGCTTGCTGTGGCTTGGCTGATAAACTCGCGTTCCCATTTCAGGGCTTCCTTCTTTGTAGGGAAGCCTCTTTTCTTTTTGTGGATGGTCTTACCTGTCCAATCTGTTACCCGGACTTGTGACATCCAACGGTCGGTCTTTCCATCTTTGGTTACTGACATATACGCTCCTTTCTTCCAGTCTCAGGCTCGCCATTAAGGGTTAGGGGTTTCGTACACTTTTGTCAGATATTCGTTTCGCTTTTCAATTCTTGTCTGCTCGTCCAGACCCTCCGGATCATCACATTTAACGGAAGTAGCCGCATAGTAGGCAAGCGTCTGTTCCTGCCACTTATGATAGGCTTTCCGGGTTTCACCGTAGGTGCGGAGATCGTCAAGCTGTTCCTTCCATTGTTCTAAGAACAGGCACATATCGGCGTTGAAGTCGGATGCGCTCTTGCCGTCAAAGGAAATGGAACACTCCCACTGCTTGCTGCGCGGCGGCTTTTGAACATCAATCTTGAAGTCGATGCCCGTCACCGTTTCCAGCTTAAACAGGAAATCCATAATGTCGGCAAGGCTCTTGATTTGCGTGTTGCTGGCGTCATATCCGAGAATGTAGGTCGGCGTCGATTCCAAAAGGTCGGCAATTTGATTGACAACAGCGATAGAGACTTCAATTTCCCCTGTTTCATACTTTTGTACGGTGCGGAGAGATTTGTTTAGCTGCTGCGCCAACTCCGTCTGGTTAAGACCTTTCCTCTTTCGGAGCGTTTTGATACGTTGTCCGATTGCGGAATAATCAAAATTGTCCATGTCTGATTCACCTCGTCCATATTGTATCACATCATTATACGAACTACAAGTACATATTATTATTTCTTTTGCTATTGACATACGCATATATTATGCGTATAATAAAAACGTACTAAAAGTGCGTATAATTTGAGAAATTGAGGTGACACGCGAACTATAAATACTCAGTGTAGCATGGCGGCAAAAGTGAACAACAAAAACAGGAGGTACTATGAGATCACAGTTTATCACAGCGTCAGAGGTTGCGGAAATGCTCGGCATCAGCCGAAGTAAATCCTATCAAATCGTCCGCGACATCAACAAGGAACTGAAAAAGGAGGGCTATATCACCATCGCGGGGAAATGCCCCGTTCAGTATTTCAAGCAGAAGTTTTATGGCTTCCAGATTCCCGGAGGTGCATCCGATGATTGAAGCAAAAGAAAAGACCGCCCTATTACCATCTGTTGGCGCAGATGATGGGCAGTCCGTTCAAACCTTATCTGAACAAAGTATAACAGCAACGCAGTCCGAAAGCAACAACAAAATTGATGACACTGATATGGAAAATATGATGCGGAAGATGCGCCAGATAAACGATCCGGCGTATCTCCCGACAGTCACCATGCAGGAGCTGTACGAGAATGTTTATCAGAGCAGGCCACCGGTCATAGACGGCTTGCTCTATTCCGGTACTTATCTGTTCGCAGGCGCTCCAAAGGTCGGCAAGTCTTTCTTCATGGCGCAGCTTGCCTACCATGTCAGTACGGGGCAAAAGCTCTGGGAATACGAGGTGCATCAAGGGACAGTGCTGTATCTGGCGCTCGAAGATGATTACCAGCGGTTGCAGGAGCGTATGTTCCGAATGTTCGGTGTTGAGGGGACGGACAGACTGCACTTCGCCGTCTTTGCAAAACAGCTCGGCAACGGTCTGGATGAGCAGCTTGAAAAGTTCATGCGAGAGCACCCGGACACGAAGTTAATCATTAGAAGGTATTGAGTCATTAGCACTTCTTGAAGCAAAGCGCGATTTATCGGCGGACTTTCTTGTGCGGCAACTATACTACCCTTACAGAGTATGGCAGAGCAGAGTTTCAAAGAAAGTTAAACCCGTTTTTCTTGTCTATTCAAATGGAATCTACAGTTTGTACGAATATGAGTTTAGAGACCCTAATATTTATAATTCGCTTGTCTTAGTTAAGCGTAAAAACTATTCCATAGAAGATACCAACATAGAGATGTCTGATTTGGTAGGCGTTGCTGATCAAATATCTACATTTGTGCCTGAACCCGAAATATCCTTTCCCCAAGCCGATTCTTTTGAGCGCGTAATTAATATTTGTGAACTTTTGGAATCTCAAGAATTGAGCAGAGACGATGTTACTGATGAGTATGCGTTTGATATTCGCCAGACAAATTATTATACGGATGCTGCTCGCTATTTGGGATTGATTGACAAAAAGTACGATGGGCGTAAACCGATATATTCTTTAAGCGAGTATGGGCATCGTATAATGAGACTGAATTACAAGCAAAGACAACTTGCTCTGTGCAAACATATTCTTGAACATAAGGTATTCTTCAATGCATTTACATTTTGTAAATATGGAAGCATTCCAGACCGAAGTATTATCGTTAAAATTATGAAAGAATCCAATCTTTATAAAGTCGAATCTGAGAGCACATATATCCGAAGGGCCTCAACTGTTAGTGGTTGGATTAATTGGATGCTTAGTCTGATAGAAGCATGACACTTCAAGGCATTATATATTATTGCAAAAAAGTAGTAGCCGCGGGTTGTGAGGTAAAGATAAGGTACAATAAGTTGCGCAAATTCAAAAGAGGATAAAAATAGACAAGGTTT
>CAYONL010000120.1:0-6972 GCA_964405305.1 uncultured Oscillospiraceae bacterium
GCGGTTTTACCGGGTGGACAAGAGCCATTCGCGGGAAACGGGCGGCACCGGCCTCGGCCTTTCCATAGTGAAGCACGCGGCCCAGTATCTGGGCGCGGCCATAGCGCTTGAAAGCGAGCCGGGCAAGGGCACCAGCGTGACCGTCAGCTTTCCTGACGGGGAGCAGGAACAATAGGATAAGAAAACGTCGTCTCCCTTCGACAGGGGAAGCGGCGTTTTTTGTCGGCTGAAAGCGGGGCTGGTCATCGGAGGAGGGCAAAGGCGCTTTCCCGGCAGCAGAAAATATTTTCTTCTTCTCCGCAAATTAGTCTTGACAAGTGACCGATCGTTTACTAAAATACAGGTAAACGCACGGTTACTTTTAAACGGAAAGGCATGCTATGAAAGATACGAAAGAGAATATTTTGATCTCGGCCCTGCACCTGTTTGCAAAAAAAGGGTACGAGGCGGTTTCGGTCAGCGAGATAGCCGGCGAGCTCGGCATCACGAAGGGCGCGCTTTACAAACATTACGCGGGCAAGCGCGATATTTTCGACCACATCGTCGCGCGGATGGAGCGGCTTGACGCCCGGCGCGCCGAGGAATACGATCTGCCGGAGGGGACGATGGAAACCATGGAGGAGGCCTACCGCCGGGCCACGATAAAGCAGATGGCGGCGTTCAGCCGGGCTCAGTTCAGTTACTGGACGGAGGAGGACTTTCCCGCGTCCTTCCGCCGTATGCTGACGCTGGAGCAGTACCGCAGCGACGAAATGAGGGGGCTGTATCAGCAGTACCTTGTTTCAGGGCCGCTGGGCTACGTGACCGACCTGTTCAGCGCCTGGAACATCCCGGACGCGAGAAACAGGGCCATAGGGCTTTACGCGCCCATGTTTTTGTTTTACAGTCTGTATGACGGCGCGGAGGACAAAGCCGCCGCCGCTTCCGCTTTTAAAGAGCACATGGACAGGGTCTGTAAAGAATGGGGGGATGGCGAATGAGCGTTCTCATGGCCTCCTATGGGCTGACCGAGCGGTTCAGCGCCATGGCCGGCGAGTTTCCGGCGCTCACCGTCGGGCGTGTCTTGTCGCAGGAAAAGGGAGCGTACCGTGTTATCCACGCCGAGGGGGAGCAGTCCGCCGCGGTGTCGGGAAGGTACCGCTTTGAGGCAAAGGCCGTGTCGGACTACCCGGCGGTGGGCGATTTTGTTATGCTGGACACTTTGGGCGGCGAGGGGCAGGCGGTCATCCACGGCCTGCTGCCGCGCAAGAGCGTCTTTATCCGCAAGGCGGCGGGTACGTCGGGCGGCGAGCAGGTGGTGGCGGCCAACGTGGACCTGGTGTTCATCTGCATGTCGCTTAATAACGACTTCAATCTGCGGCGGCTGGAGCGGTATCTGGCGGTGGCCTGGGACAGCGGCGCCGTGCCGGTCGTTCTGCTGACGAAGGCGGATCTGTGCCCATCGGTGGCCGAGAAAAGGGCGGCCGTTTCAGAGATCGCCGTTGGCGCGGATGTTCTGGTCACTTCCGGGGTGGAACGGGACGGCTACGAAGAAGTTTTGCCCTACATTAAGGACGGGCGTACCGTGGCGTTTATCGGCTCCTCCGGCGTGGGCAAATCCACGCTTATAAACCGTCTGCTGGGCGAGGAGCGCATAAAGACCGCCGGACTCAGGAACGACGACAAGGGCCGCCACACCACCACGCGCCGGGAGCTGATACGTCTGCCACAGGGCGGCATAGTGATCGACACGCCGGGAATGCGTGAGCTTGGCATGTGGGACGACGCCGAGGGAGTGGAAAAGACCTTTGCGGACATCGAGGAGCTGGCGCGCGCCTGCAAATTCGGCAACTGCACCCATGGCGGCGAACCCGGCTGCGCGGTTCGGGCGGCGATAGAGAGCGGAGAGCTCTCGCCCCAGCGCTGGCAGTCCTATCAAAAGCTGCTGACCGAGAGCGCGTTTGCGGAGAACAGCGAAAGCTACCTTGCGGCAAAGGAGCAGAAGTTTAAAAACATAGCTATGATCAATAAGGCAAAAAGGAAGAAATGAAAGGAAGATATCTGTGGACTATATTCGCAGCAAAAAATATGAAACGCCGGAGCTTATGGCCAAAATAATGGGGCCAAACCCGATAAAGCTGGAGGAGGAGCTGCTGCGGGACAACATGATCCCACAGGGCGCCGTCGTCTGCGACCTCGGAAGCGGGCAGGGGTTGACCTCGGTCTTTCTGGCAAAGGAGTACGGCTTTACCGTCTACGCCGCCGATCTATGGAGCGAACCCGCGGAAAACCAGAGCTTCTTTGACGAAATGGGTATTCCAAAGGGGCAGATAGTTCCCGTAAAGGCGGACGCCGCGGATCTGCCCTTTCCAAAGGAGTTTTTTGACGCCGTGGTCAGCACGGATTCCTACAACTACTTCGGGCGGGACCCGGCGTATTTGGACGACAGGCTGCTGCCCTTTGTCAAGCGCGGCGGACTCGTCTATATCGCCATCCCCGGCATGAAAAAGGACTGCCACGACGAGCTGCCGCGGGAGCTATTGCTGTCCTGGACGCCGGAGCAGCTGGAGTATATGCACGACGCGGAGTACTGGGCCGGGATGGTGGGCCTTTGCAAGGACGCAGAGGTGCTTTCCGTCAGGGAGATGGAGAGCAACGACGAGGTTTGGGCGGACTGGCTTCGTCAGGAAAACGAGTACGCCGTCGGCGACCGCAAGGCGATGGAGGCCGGCGGTGGGAAGTACCTCAATTTTATATCTATCGTTTTGAGAAAAAAGGAAAACTGATACGGCCGGGCGCAGGGCGCGTTTCTCGCCTCGGCTATAAAAGCTAAAGCAAGATGGCTCTTGGCGGTTTGCGGCGGTTGAGCGGGAAGACGACAAAAGGCAAGCAAAGTCGAGAAGTATTTTTCCGGGTCTGATAAAATAGTTGCTGTCGGGAGGTGAAGGGATGAAGGAGCAGATTTTGGCTGTCCAGCGGATGCAGGACTACATTGAGGAGCAGCTCGATACGGAGATCACCATGGCGGAGCTGGCAAAGGCGTCGCTGTTTTCGCCGTGGCATTCCTACCGGCTGTTTCGGGAGTACACTGGGCTGACGCCGGCGGACTATATCAGGCGGCTGCGGCTGGCGAAATCGGCGCTGCGGCTGAAAAACGAGGGCTGCCGTGTAATTGACGCCGCGTTTAGCCTGGGTTTCGGCAGCGCGGACGGCTACACCCGCGCGTTTTACCGGGAGTTTGGCTGCAAACCCGGCGAATACGCGAAAAAGCCTGTTCCCATCCCGCTGTTCATCCCGTATGGCGTAAAATTCAGAGAGATCAGGAAGGATGATATTGACATGGAAAATTTGCAGAGCGTGTTTGTTCAGGTGCTCAGTAAACCGGAGCGCAAGGTGCTCATAAAGCGCGGGGTCAGTGCGGAGGACTATTTTCCGTACTGTGAGGAGGTCGGCTGCGACGTGTGGGGCGTGCTCATGAGCATGGACTCCCTGTGTGGCGAACCGGTTTGCCTGTGGCTTCCGGAAAAGTACAAAAAACCGAACACCTCCACCTATGTGCAGGGAGTGGAGGCGCCGGCAGACTATAGCGGAGTCGTTCCCGAGGGCTTTGATGTGATAACTCTGCCGGAGGCCGGTTACCTGATGTTCCAAGGGGAGCCATTTAAGGAGGAGGATTACTGCGAGGCGATCGAGGCGGTGCACCATGCGATGGAGCGCTATGATCCGTCTGTCATCGGCTATATGTGGGACGATGAAAACCCGCGCATACAGCTTGAACCTCGCGGCGTGAGGGGCTATATAGAGCTTCGGGCGGTAAAGCCTGTGGTCAGCCGATGAGTGAAAACGCAGGCGCTCCGCAAAACGCCGGCTGGAGGAAGAGAATTGTTTTCTTCCTCCTGAGCCAGGGCGTTACGCTGTTCGGTTCGTCGGTCGTGCAGTTTGCGATTGTCTGGTATGTGACGATGCGAACCTCGTCGGGCGCGTGGGTCTTCGCGCTCACTGTGGCCGCGTATTTGCCGCAGTTCATCGTTTCGTTTTTCTCCGGCGTGTGGGCGGACAGGTACTCGCGCAAGGGATTAATAATTTTATCCGATGGCGCAATAGCGGCGGCAACGCTTCTGCTTGCGTTTTTGCTGCCGCGTATTGGCGAGGGAACGGCGACGCTTTGGGCGTTGGTGATCATTTCAGTTGTTCGTTCCATAGGCGCCGGTATACAGACGCCGGCCGTAAACGCGGTGGTGCCGCAGCTTGTTCCAGAGGATAAACTGATGAAATTTAACGGCGTCAACTCGACGATCCAGTCGCTGGTTCAGTTCGCGGCTCCAGCCGCTGCGGGCGCGGTGTTGTCCTTTGCCTCTTTGAGCGCGGCCCTGTTTATCGACATAGTCACGGCCGCGGTGGGGATAGGCATACTTTCCGCCGTCACCATACCGTTTGTAAAGACGGAGGAGTCTGAGCCGGTGCTTTCAGAGCTGGCGGGCGGGCTTCGCTATGCCGCAAGTGCGCGATTTATAGGAAAGCTGCTGCTGCTATTCGGGCTGTTCATATTTCTGTGTGTGCCTGCGGGATTTCTCGCTACGCTGTTTGTCAACAGGTATTACGGAGATACATATTGGTATATGACGCTGGTGGAGGTCATCGGCTTTATGGGCATGATGGCGGGCGGCGTGCTCATCGGCTCCTGGGGCGGGTTTAAAAACCACATGAAGACTCTTGTTGTCGGAATGTCGGCTTTCGGGATTTTGGCAATCGGGATGGGCGCCGTGGACAGTTTCGTTATTTATCTTGTCCTGATGGCGGTGTACGGCGTCGCGTTGACGATGGT
This sequence comes from uncultured Oscillospiraceae bacterium, assembly GCA_964405305.1. GTDB lineage: Bacteria > Bacillota > Clostridia > Oscillospirales > Ruminococcaceae > UMGS1668. The sequence continues at coordinate 4,805 of CAYONL010000120.1, forward strand.
TCAGACGGCGTCCACGACGTTGTTGCAGGAAAACACCGCGCCTGACAAAATGGGCCGGGTGTTCGGCCTGTTTGGAGCGGTGTACTCCGGTTTTTTGCCGCTTGGAATGGCGGTGTTCGGGCCTCTGGCGGACGTGGTTTCCATGCGGCTGCTGATGATCATTTCAGGTGTGCTGCTGCTCCTTATGGCGGGGGCTATAGCGGCTGACAGACGTTTCTATCTTCATAGCGGAGAAAACAGCGGTATTTAAGTACCTTGCGGCTTGAACTGCGCCACATACGTTATTCAGTATTATCATGCTGTCTGACTTTTGGTGCGCAGTTCATTTTTGAGCACCGGGCTTTCAGAAAGCTTGCTATGGTACAATTATAGAGATGAGGAGCGCCGGAGGGAAAAGCTTTATTTGGAAGGCAAAAGATGGTATGATAAGAAAAAACGCGGGGAGGCCTTATCATCAAACAGCTTGCCAATTTAGTCACCGGAACCCGGTTTCTGTTCGCGGCCGGGATGGTGCTGGCCGCTCCGCTTTCCGTCATGTTTTGGGCCTGCTATATTTTAGGCGGAGTCAGCGATCTGCTGGATGGGCCCATAGCCCGCCTGTCGCATAGCCAGAGCGACTCCGGCGCGAAGCTGGACAGCGCGGCGGATATTGCCTTTGCGGCGGCAGTCGCGGCGGTCGTTGTGCGGAGCATACCGCTTCCCGGATGGCTTTGGGTCTGCGGCGGTTGCGCGGCGGTGGTGCGTTTGGCGGGCTATGGCGCGGGCTTCGCAAAATACCGCGCCTTTTCCGCGCTGCATACGGCGGCGAATAAAGCGACGGGCGCGCTGATCTTCGCGTTTCCGCTTTTGTATGCGTCGTTGGGGCTGACGGCGGCGGGCATCATACTGTGCGCGGCGGCAATTTTTTCGTCCGCGGAGGAGCTTGCGATCACCCTCGTCTCGCCCACGCTGGACAGGGATCGAAAGAGCATATTTATCAAGTGAACGCGCTGTTGGAGGCGAAAACATGACTGAAAGGGAAGAACTGCTGGCGCGCCTGACCGACAGGGACGCCAAAGCCGCCTGCGCCTTTGCGGACGCTGTCGCGGCGGAGAGCCGGGTGAGCGGACGCTATTACCCGTATGTTGACGACTTGGCCGCGCTGCTGCGCCACAAAAACTCGTTGGTGCGAAACCGGGCTATTTCGGTTTTGGCCGCGCTGGCCCGCTGGGACACCGCGAACCGTTATGACGCCCTGCTGGACGAGTTTCTGGCCCATGTCACCGACGAAAAGCCCATAACCGCCCGGCAGTGCATCAAGGCTCTGCCCGAAATTGCGGCCGCCAAACCGGGCCTTCGCCCACGTATTAGGGCGGCGCTGGAAAACGCCGACCTCACCGGTTACCGGGACAGTATGCAGCCGCTGCTTATCGCCGATATTTTAAGCACTCTGCAAAAGATAGCGGCGCTGGAAGATGAAGGCGCGGCGAGGACATAAGCGCTGAGACTGAGATACGGCTGGGCGCGCGGCGCTGTTTTTTCCGGCGGGAACGCTGGAATATCCGGGCGCGCGGCCGGTGGACGGTCAGGGCGAAACGCTCTGTAAGAAAGGAGTTGGGCGGTGTGGAGCTGACCTCGGGCGAGCTTATGTTTTTCGACCGGCTGCCGCGCTACCTGCCGGTGTATGCGGAGCTTAAAGAGAGGCTGGAGGCGCGCTGTCCCGGCATGACCGTCAAGGTCTCCAGGACGCAGATATCGTTTCGCAGCCGCTATGTGTTCGCGATGGCCTCCCTGCCGTACCGGCGGATGAAGGACTGGCCTAAGGAGTACCTGATGGTCTCCTTTGGGCTGGGTTGCCGGAGGGAGTCGCCGCGCATAGTCCAGTCGGTGGAGGCGTACCCCGGCCGCTTCACCCATCATGTGATAGTGGAGCGGGCGGAGGAGCTGGACGACGAGCTGTTTGGCTGGCTTGACGAGGCGTACCGGTTTTCTATGGTAAAATGATGCCCGCGGTAAAGCGCGTTTTTTTGCGCGGCGGGCAGAAAATAAAAAGGGCCGGGAGATGGAACGCAAAGCGCCACCCCGGCCCTCTCTCTTTTATGCTTTGTCCATGCCGCTCGCTTTTTCCGGCCAGTTGCAGATGCCCACCTCCAGCGCGCGGGGCTTATCCAGGTGGAAGTCGGCGTAGA
>CAYONL010000121.1:0-6895 GCA_964405305.1 uncultured Oscillospiraceae bacterium
TCCGCCGTCGGGCATGCCCTCGGTTATCTCAAGCTTTGTTTTCAGTATGTTCTCGCGGGAGCCGAGCTGCTCGATATGGGAGACGCCGATGGAGGTGATGACGCCGACGACGGGCTTTGCCGGAACGGTCAGCTCCCGTATCTCGCCCATGGCCTGCATGCCAAATTCCAGCACCATGGCATCATAGGAGTCGTCCAGCGAGAGCAGCGTTTTCGGCACGCCCACCTCGTTATTCTGATTATTATCGGTTTTGAGCGTCTTATACCGGCTGGAGACCACGGCGTATATCATCTCTCTCGTGGTGGTCTTGCCCACGCTTCCGGTCACGGCGACACAGGGCAGGTCAAACTTCGAGCGGTGCAGGCCCGCGATATCCAGAAACGCCTGACGGGTGGACTTTACTTTCAGTATATTTTCGCTGCCGTAATCCCCGTCCTTCTGCACGACCGCCCAGGCCGCGCCCTTTTCAAACGCCGTTTTCACAAATGCGTGGCCGTCGAACCGCCCGCCGATAAGCGCGACGAAAAGGCTGCCCGGGCGCGCGTCCCTTGAGTCCGTACAGACTTCCCTTATCATGTATTCCGGCAAACCGGCGCTCAGCTCTGCGCCCGTAGCCCTTGCAATATCTCTTAAAACCAGCGGCTTCATGTCTGCCTCCTAACTGTCACGGGCGAAGCTACATCTCCGCCAGCAGGTCCCCTACAATTACCCGTTCGTCAAAATATATCGTACCGTAGTCGAGCACCTGATAATCCTCGTGACCCTTTCCGGCCAAAAGCAGTATGTCGCCGGGCTGCGCGTTTTGAAGCGCCCATTTTATCGCCTTGTAACGGTCCGGCTCCACGATATAGGGCGTGTCTATGCCCTCAAAGCCGGGAAGCGCGTCCTCGATTATCTGCATCTCAGGCTCCGAGCGCGGGTTGTCGCTGGTGATTATCACAAAGTCGGAAAGACGGGCGACTATGGCGGCCATCTTTTTGCGCTTTGTCCTGTCCCGCTCCCCGGCGCAGCCGAAAAGCGTGACCACGCGGCCCTCGGCGTATTCTCTTACGCTTGTGAGCATCTTCTCCAGTCCGTCGGGCGAGTGGGCGTAATCCCTGATTATTGTGAAGTCGCGCCCGGTGGGAATGTTTTCCGACCTTCCGCGCACGCCGGGGCAGTCGCACAGCGCCTTTATCATCGCGTCAAAGTCCACGCCCGCGTTCATGGCGGCGACGCCCGCCAGCATGGCGTTGGACACCGAGTAGGCGCCGGGCATCCTGAAATCCACCCGCCCTATCATGGAGTTGCCCACCATGGCGAACTTGCAGCCCGTCGCGCTGTTCCTTATGTCGTGGGCGGTAAAGTCGGCCTCGTCCAGCCGCACCGAGACGGTGGTCTTTGGGCACCGCACCGTGTCGGCGAGCCGCTTGCCGTAGTCGTCGTCTATACATATGACGGCGCGCTCGCACATGTCAAAGAGCTTCGCCTTGGCCAAAAAATAGTTTTCCATCGTTATGTGGTAATCCAGATGATCCTGGGTCAGGTTTGTAAACACGGCCGTCTCAAACCGGCAGCCGGCCACTCTGTCCTGATCCAGCGCGTGGGAGGACACCTCCATCACCACGTACTCGCAGCCGGCGTCCGCCATCCGGGAGAGGAGCACATGCAGCTCCGCCGGGTCGGGCGTTGTGTGCTTGGCCGGAAGCGCCATATCGCCGATGACGTTTTGTATCGTCCCGATAAGGCCCGTCTTTTTGCCCGCCGCCTCCAAAATATGGCGGATGAGGTAGGTTATCGTGGTCTTGCCGTTGGTACCGGTTATGCCGATGAGCTTCAGGCGCTCCGACGGGCGGCCGCACCTGTTGGCGCACATTATGGCGTAGGCCTCGCGGCTGTTTTTGACAAAGAGCTGGTCTTCAAGCCCCGTGTCCTCCTCCGCGACTATCCAGGAGGCCCCCGCCCGTCTGGCCGCCCGGGCGTACTCGTGGCCGTCCACCAGCCCGCCCTTGACGCAGACGAAGACGCTGCCCGCCTCCACCTTCCGCGAGTCGCAGGTCACGTCCTTCACTTCACAGTCGGTAAATTCGCCCTCATATTTCACATCCCGCAGTATCTCTGATAAAAGCATTGCGCCGCCTCCGTTCCTGTCGCCTTTTCCTGTCTCAGCCGCCCTCCGAGCTTTCGGGGACCTCCGAAGCCTCCGCTCCGGCGTCCTGGCTCGCCGCGTCTCCTATCGTAAATTCGACCTCCACCACCGTATCCGGGTCCACCATCGTTCCCGCCGTCGGGAACTGGGTGTAGGCCACATAGTTCGCGCCCGACTCGTCAACTCCCGCCAGCTGCAGCCGCAGCCCCGCGCCGACTATGGCCTTGTTGACGTCCGTAATGCTCAGGCCCGCCACGTCCGGCACCTCCACCTTGCTCGGTATGGAGGCTTCGTCCGTATAAAGTATCACCGTTCCGCCCACGCCGAACTCCATGCCCGCCTCGGGCACCTGCTTTACGACCGTGGTGCCGTCGCCCACAAGCGTGGTGTTGTAGCCGGAAAGCCGGAGCGCCGCCATGGCGTCGTGTATCTTGTAATCCACCACATAGTCCACCTTGCCGGTCATGGCGGCCAGCTCCTCCTCGGTGAACTGCGGCTCTATGCCAAGGTAGGGCAGCATCTCCGCCAGTATCGCGCCCGCCACCGGGGCCGCGACGACGGAGCCGTAGGGGTTCTCCATCTGCGCCTCGTCCAGCAGGATCAGCATGACTATTTCCGGGTCGTCCGCCGGCGCAAAGGCCAAAAAGGACGACACGTATTCCTCTGTTCCATCCTCGTTTATGGCGTCCAGCTTTTCAGAGGTGCCCGTCTTGCCGCCTATGCGGTAGCCCGGCACCTGCGCGTTTTTGCCCGAGCCGCTGGCCACGACGCCCTCCAGCAGCTCCCTCACCGTGGCGGAGGTCTTTTCGGAGATGACCTGCCGCTTCACCAGCGGGTCGGTCTGCGATATCACGCTGCCGTCGCTGTCTATGACCTGCTGCACCACGTAGGGCCTGTAAAGGTAGCCGCCGTTCACCGCCGCCGTAACCGCCGTAATAAGCTGTATGGGCGTGACCTTGAAGGTCTGGCCCATGGAGCTTGAGGCAAGGTTTATCTCGCGGAAATTCTCTTTGTCGTGGTATATGCTGGTGTACTCGCCCGGAAGGTCGATGCCCGTCGGCTCGGTCAGGCCGAAGGCTTCAAAATATTTGCGGAAGTTTTCCGTGCCCATGCGCAGGCCGATGGTTATGAACGCCGGGTTGCAGGAGTTTCTTATGGACTGCTCCAGCGTCTGCTGCCCGTGGCCGCCCGCCTTCCAGCATTCTATTTTCTCACCGGCGACCTCTATATATCCCGGGCAGTAGAAAGTATCGTTGATCGTTGTGGTGTTCGTCTCCAGCGCCGCGGAAAGGGTTATTATTTTGAAGACGGAGCCCGGCTCATAGCGGTCGGAGATGGCCTTGTTGTTCCACTGCTCATACTGGGCCTGCTGCTTTGCCGCGCTTTGTATTTCCTCCGTGGTCAGCACGTTGCCGTCCTCGTCGGTGGCGCCGTCCGCGGTAAGGCTGTCTATGTATTCCTGGGCGTCGCTGGAGACCACCAGCGGCGTGTTCGGGTCAAAGTCGCCCTTGGTCGCCATGGCGAGCACCGCGCCCGTCTTCGCGTTCATCACGATGCAGCAGGCGCGGGCCTGAACGTCGTGCTCCTTTGCCGCTATCTCAAGGTGCTTCTCAACAAAGTGCTGTATGCCCTCGTCTATGGTCAGCTTGAGCGAGTTGCCGTTCTCCGCCTCGTACATCTGGTCGTACTCGTCGCCCATGTTGGTGCCCCAGGCGTTTTTCAGCGAGACCAGCCGCCCGCTGCTGCCGGAAAGCACGCTGTCGTAGTAGGACTCTATGCCGTAGGCGCCGTCCCCATCCGTCCCCGTAAAGCCCAGCAGCCCGGCGGCGAAGTTGTCGTAGGGATAGTAGCGCTTGTTGTCCTCCTCCATGCTTATGGCGGTTATGCCGTTTTCGGCGGCGAAGGCGCTGACCTTTTCCATCAGCGGGCGGTCTATGCGCTTTTTGATGATTTCGTAGTAGGTATCGCGCTCGCTTTTTTCGCGCACAAAGCCGGGGTCCAGCTCCAGCAGCTCCGAAAGCCCGTTTACAATAAGCTCCCGCTGGGCGTCCGACGCTATGGACGCCGGAGAAAGGCACACGGTCCAGGCGGTGGAGCTCATGGCCAGCACGTCGCCGTTGGCGTCAAGTATGGAGCCGCGCTTCGCCGATATCTCCGTCACGCGGAGCTGCTGGGTGGTGGCCTGCTTCTGGTACTCCTCGGCGTTAACTATCTGAATATCGAACAGCCGCACCGCCAAAACGCCGAACCCCACCAGCGAAAGAGCCAGCGCCGCTATCAGTATTCTCTTTTTTACCGATGGCACAGCCGGATTTTTCATTTCGCTCCTCCACTCTCCCGTATTACAGACAAAGCGCCGTCATCCGCCACCGCGGCCCTAACGGCGCCTTATAGATTATTATTTGCTCAGGACCCGATGTATTCTTCCAAAAAAGAAATAAACTCCTCCCACCACTTTGCCATGGTGAAGCCGCCGCCCACCCGGGCGACCTCTATCTTGTCTGCGCCCGCCAGATTGACGTACTCCACCTGGCTCGCGTCTATTTTCGTCAGGCCAAGGCTGTCCGCGGCGCTCTGCTCCAGCGATTTCATGGAGCCGCCGGCCTCTATCTGCGCGGAGAGGCGCACATACTCGCTGTCCAGCGCGACGATACGGCTCTTGTAGTCGTTTATCTCGGCGTTCAGCTCCATTATCGTCACGCGGTTGTATATCATCAGGGTGGTCACGGCCAGCACCGCCGCCACAGCCAAAATGATCTTGTAGGGCGCCACCGCCCTCACCCGGCGCTTGTTCTTTATGACCCGCAGAGTTCTGACCTTTATGTCCTTTTCGGTCTCCTCCGCTGTCTTTTTATCAAAATTGGAAAGGTCATACGCGGCGTTATCCACCGGCTCCATGCTTTCACCCCTTGACGGTCTAAAGTTTTTCTATGGCGCGGAGCTTTGCGCTCCTGCTCCTGCGGTTCTGCTCCTGCTCCTCCGGGCACGGCTCTATCGGCTTGCGCGACACCAGCCTGCCCCTCGGCTTCTTTCCGCAGACGCAGACGGGAAAGTCCGGCGGACAGGTGCAGCCTTTGGTGTAGGCGGCAAAGCGCTGCTTCACCATCCTGTCCTCCAGCGAGTGGAAGGTTATCACCGCGAAGCGCCCGCCGGGAGCCAGCCGGTCGAACGCCCTGTCCAGCGCCTCCGAAAGCCTGTCCAGCTCCCCATTGACGGCGATCCTTATGGCCTGAAAGGTCTTGCGCGCCGGGTGTCCGCCCTCCCGCCTTGCCGCCGCGGGAACCGCCCCGCGAACGATCTCGGCCAGCTGGGTCGTGGTCTCTATGGGGCTTTCCGCTCTGGCCGCGACTATGGCGTTCACTATGCGGGAGGCGAACTTTTCCTCGCCGTACTGATAGAGTATCCGCGCCAGCTCCTCACCGGACGCCGTGTTGACAAGGTCCCGCGCCGTGGGGCCGCTTTGGCTCATGCGCATATCCAGCGGCGCCTCTATGTGATATGAAAACCCGCGCAGGCCGTCGTCCAGCTGGTGGGAGCTGACCCCCAGATCCAGCAGTACGCCGTCCACCAGCTCTATCCCGAGCCTGTCCAGCACGGCGGGTATGTCGGCAAAGTCGCTCTGCACCACCCGGGCGCAGCCATATGGCGCAAGCCTTTCGGTGGCGGCCTTTATGGCGTCCGGGTCCTTGTCCAGCGCTATCAGCCTTCCCGTGGAAAGCCTTGACGCTATCTCCGACGAGTGGCCCGCGCCGCCCGCCGTGCCGTCCACATAAACTCCGTCCGGCTTTATCGCCAGCGCGTCCATGCACTCATAAAGCAGGACGGGTATATGAGCAAAATCCATGGTGCGCCGCCTTTCTCAGAATCCCAGCTCGTCCATCGCCTCGGCGATGGAGTCGGAGGTCATGTCGCCGCAGATGGCGTTCCAGCGGTCCCTATCCCACACCTCGGCGTGGTCGGACGCGCCGATTATCACCACATCCTTTGTAAGCGCCGCGTACTCCCGCAGGACGGGAGAGACGAGCACCCGCCCCTGCTTGTCCGCCGAAACGCTCATGGCGGAGGAGAACAGGAAGCGCTTGAGGTTCCTTGTTTTGGCGGTGGGAAGGCCCTCGGCCCGGTCGTGTATCCTCTCCCACTCCTCGGCCGAATAAGCCGCAAGACAGCCATCCAGCCCCTTTGTCAGGTAAAAGCTGTCGCCCAGGTCCTCGCGCAGCTTGGCCGGAAAGCTGACCCTGCCCTTGTCGTCAAGGCTGTGAGCATACTCGCCTATCAGCAAACCGCGCGCCCCCCTCCGTTGTGGGATAGAGCCCCACTTCTACCCACAATTCACCATATTATAGTTATTATTATAGCGTACGCTTTTTAAATTGCAAGCGTTTTTCCATATTTTAACTTGTGAATTGTGCCCGGCAAGTTTTCCCGCCGGCCACCCAGAGCTTTGCGCAAAAAAAGCGCCCCCCTTCGGGAACGCTTTCCGTCTCATTTCGCGTGGGCCTTTCGCAGGCCCGCCGCCATATTCCTGATGGTCGTGAGCAGGTCCTCATGCTGAACGTCCCGCGGCTCGAACCTGAAAACGCGAAACACGCCCTGCATTATTATTCCCGCGCCGAGCACCGATATCACTGTCCCGAACCCCACCGGCCCGCCCAGCAGCCAGCCCACGGACAGCACCACCGCGTCCATGCCCACCTTTACAAGGCCTATCGGCGCCCGCCGCAGCCGTTTTCCAAGCTCCATAACCATATTGCTCCCTTCTGATTTAAA
>CAYONL010000122.1:0-6801 GCA_964405305.1 uncultured Oscillospiraceae bacterium
GTTTTTACGGGCCGCAACGATTATTGAGGTCTCGGTGGGGTCGCCTATGTGCTGCTCGCTGCCGTCCTCGCCAAATATGACGGAGCCGTCGCAGCAAAGCGTGCCGCAGCGCAGAAGCTCTTTGACCTGCTCGGTGTTGTGGTTGCTGATGTCCTCCGGCAGAGCCATGCCGTCGCGCCAGGCGGTGACAAGGGTCATGCGGTTCTGGGTCAGCGTTCCGGTTTTGTCGGAGCAGATGACCGAGGCGGAGCCCAGCGTCTCCACGGCGGGCAGACGGCGGATTATGGCGCCGCGCTTGACCATGCGCTGTACGCCGATGGACAGCACTATCGTCACGATGGCGGGAAGTCCCTCGGGTATGGCGGAGACAGCCAGCGCCACAGCCGTCATGAACATATGCACAGGCTGGAGCCCATCCATAAGGCCCACCACAAATATTATTCCACAGGCGGCCAGCGCCAGCAGACCCAGCGTTTTGCCCAGCCCGGCCAACCTCTTTTGCAGCGGAGTCTGTCCGTCATCCGCGCCGGAAAGAAGGCCGGCTATTTTGCCCATTTCGGTGCTCATGCCGGTGCCGGTCACGATGGCGGCGCCGGTGCCGTAGGTTATGCTGCACCCGGAAAAGACCATGTTGTCCCGGTCGCCCAGAGGAACGCTCTCCTCGCCCGGTATGACCTCCACAAATTTGTCGGAGGGCACGCTTTCGCCCGTGAGCACGGCCTCCTCGGACTTGAGCGAGGCGGCCCGGAACAGGCGCGCGTCCGCCGGAACGAAATCGCCCGCCTCCAGCAGTATTACGTCGCCGGGAACCAGCTCGGCAGACTCCACCATGCGCCTTTCGCCGTCGCGCAGCACGCGGGCCTTGGGAACCGAAAGCTGCTGCAAAGCCTCCAGCGCCTTTTCGGCCTTGCTCTCCTGCAATATGCCCATGACGGCGTTTATGATGACTATGGCGAGGATGAGAATTGGCTCGAAAAATTCCCTGGGGTTGCCCTCTATGGCGGCTATGGCGAAGGAGACGGCCGCCGCGATTATCAGAATGATTATCATCACGTCCTTGAACTGCTCAAGGAAACGGATGAGCATGGATTTCTTTTTCTTTTCCTCCAGCTTGTTGGGGCCGTACTGCTCAAGCAGCTCTTTGGCGCGGGCGTCGGTAAGGCCGCGCTCTGTGTCCGCTCCAAACTCTGCGGCTACGGCGGAGGGGTCAGCGCTGTGTGGTAACAATTTTTACCTCCTAAAAATAACGGCGCGCTGGGCGTCGGTTGTCCGGGAAGCGAAAGCTCCGCCGGAGGTATCATTTCTAAAAAGCAAGGCCGCCGGATGTATCCCTGCGCGACATTGCCTAATATATAATTATACTAAAATGCGCGGTGGATTGCAATATGTGGGGCCGGGCGCCCGGCGGTCACTTTTCCAAAACTGTCCAGACAGGCGAATCGGGCGCGGCTGTAATTATTTTCGTCCCGCAGGGCCAAAATATTCTACAGGAGGTAAAATGCTGCTTGACAAATTCGTTCTACAGATGTAGAATAAAGCCGCAAAAACAAATTCTACAAGTTGACGAATGAAGGGAGACTGCGTTGTGACAAGGACTATGAAGCGGCTTCCGGACGCGGAGCTGGAGATAATGAACGCCCTGTGGGAGGCAAATTGTCCTCTATCCCGGGCGGATATAGAGGCGGCCCTGGCCAAAGAGAAGGAATGGGCGCCCACCACGGTGCTCACCTTTTTGGCCCGGCTGCTGGAAAAGGGCTATGTCACCAGCGAAAAGCGCGGACGGTTCAATATGTATGCCGCCTGCGTGAATAAAAAGACTTACCTTGAGTGGGAAAACCAGACCTTCCTTGACCGGTTTTACGACAGCTCGCTTTCAAATTTCGTGGCCTCCGCCTGCCAGACCGACAGCGTGACGCAGAACGACATAGACGAGCTGCAGCGCCTTTTGTGCGGGCTAAAGATGGAAAAGGAGCTGAACGGCTGAAAAAAGGTGGAGACAACTTTTCAAAAAGTGAATGATTCTTAACATTTTCCCTCTTGTAATGTATGGCGCGATAATTTATGCTGGATATATCGTAAATTGTATATGAATAGTATAAGGAGAAAATCAGGATATGAAAAGATTGCTGGCGCTTATATTGGCCGCCGCCCTCTGTCTGACTTTGACCGCCTGCGGTCAGGGCAGCGGAGAGAGCGAGAGTGAGAGCACTTCCTCCGAAACCTCATCGGAAAGCTCTCTGCCGGAGGTGGAGCGTCCCGTTTCCGCAAATGTGGAGAACCGCTCCGAGGACATCAAGGCGGCTTATGAGAAAAACAGCGACGTGGTGGGCTGGCTCTACATACCGGGGCTGGATCAGATAGATTCGCCGGTGGTGCAGGACACCGAGGGGTATTCGTATGAGAAGCGCGACGCCCAGGGCAACTACGACTTCGTCTCCTACTGGGTGACGGGCGCGTATTTCGCCCATATGAAAAACACCTTTGGCGACAGTACGCAGCTTTCGCGCAACACCATAATCTTCGGACACAGCGACCTTGGCATTACAAACAAAAATAAAAAAGAGGATGACCCGGAGGGTCCGCTCTTTTCCCAGCTTTACAGCTTTACGGACGAGGAATTTGCGAAAAAGACGCCGTACATCTACTTCTCCACAGGGGATGAGGATATGGTGTTCGAGGTGTTTTCGGTCATGTACAACGACAGCGGCCTCTGGTATATCCAGCCGCGGCCCGACACGAAGGATTACGGCAAGTTCCTTGAGACAGCGCGGGACCGCTCGATCTACGACTACGGCGTAGAGGTCAACACCGACGACAAGATAATAACCCTGTCCACCTGCACCGTAAAATACGGCTGGAACGTGCGGAGCGACTACCGCTTCGTCATCATGGGCAAGCTCATAGACAGCGAGGACGCCACAAAGAAGGAGGCCGATTTCACGGTCAATCCCGATCCGGCGGAACCGAAGGGCGCGCCCTACGAGGTAAAATAATAAGAAATATACCGGCGGGCTCAGTTCAATGTTGAGCCTGCCGGTATTTTTATATGTTTATATGGGCGCCGGGATCACTGGGCCGGGTCGTCCGGGTGATTTTTGCGGAAGGCCATATAGCTTTCCAGAATTATCACCGCGGCCACCGCGTCAATGACGTTTTTGCGCTTTTTACCACGGGTGTCCGTCTCGTTCAGGTAGTTGGCGGCGGAGACGGTGGTGCTGCGCTCATCCCAGAGCACAACGGGAATCCCTGTCATGCCCTCAAGCTGTCCGGCAAACTCGCGGCACTTTTGCGCGCGCGGTCCCTCGGAGCCGTTCATGTTCAGCGGAAGGCCCACCACTATCCTCTCGGCTCCGTACTCACGGGCGGCGGCGGCGGTTTTTTGCAGCGCCTCATCAAAGCGTTTTTCATTGATAACGCCGAGGGGAGAGGCCAAAAATTCGGTTCTGTCGCACATGGCTATCCCTGTGCGCGCGTCGCCGAAATCTACGGACATGATCTTCATTGGGGCCCTCCTGTCGAATCTGGATTGGCGGCAAGCTACTTCGTTCCGAAAATGCGGTCGCCGGCGTCGCCGAGGCCGGGAACGATGTAGTTGTGCTCGTTCAGGTGATCGTCCAGCGCGGCGCAGTAGATCGGCACGTCGGGATGGGCGTCGTTCAGAACTTTCAGCCCTTCGGGAGCCGCTATTATGCACATGAAGCGGATGTGCTTGACTCCGCGTTTTTTGATCTGCCTTATGGCGTCCACCGCGGAACCGCCGGTGGCCAGCATGGGGTCGACGACAAAGACCTCGCGCTCCGTAATATCATCGGGCAGCTTGCAGTAATATTCCACAGGCTCGCAGGTGACGGGGTCGCGGTAAAGGCCGATATGGCCCACCTTTGACGCGGGCAGCAGCTTGAGCATGCCATCCACCATTCCGAGGCCGGCGCGCAGTATCGGCACTATGGCGGGCTGCTTTCCGGCAAGACGGCGGACCTTGGCGGTGGCCACAGGCGTCTCTATCTCGATTTCTTCGGTCTGAAGCTCACGGGTGGCCTCAAAGCACATAAGCATGGCTATTTCGGTGACAAGCTCACGGAAGTCCTTGGAGTTCGTATCCTTGTCCCGGAGTATGGACAGCTTGTGCTGTATCAGCGGGTGGTTGAGTATAACGGGCGGTTTTTGCATATACGGTTCCCCCTTAAAAAATATGTTATAAAAGATACCGAAATCAAAGCCTGTTATGACAGGCGCGCTCATTTCTCCAGCTCTGCGATCTTGCCGATCCGTCCGGCGTGGCGTCCGCCCTCAAATTCGTTATTTAAGAACGCGTCCACTATCTCTATGGCAAGGCCGACGCCGGTAACTCTTGCGCCGAGGCAGAGCACGTTCGCGTCGTTGTGGCGGCGGGTGTATTTGGCGGAAAAACAGTCTCCGCACAGGGCGGCGCGTATGCCCTTGTGCTTGTTGGCGGCTATGGACATGCCTATGCCGGTGCCGCAGACGAGTATGCCGCGCAGGGCCTCGCTCTTTTGTATCTTTTCACAGACGATGTGGGCGTAGTCCGGGTAATCGCAGGAGCCTGTATCATACGTGCCGTAATCGGTGTACTCCAGCCCCAGCTTGTCCAGATGGGCCATTATTTCTTTTTTCAGCGCGTAACCGCCGTGATCGGAACCGATAGCGATCATTTCGTTTTACCCTCTCTCGCAAGTTTTTCCCGCTCCGCCTGAGGCAAGCGCAGATAGTTTGGCCGCAGCTCGCCCGCCGTCACCAGCCCACCCGCCTGTAAAAGCGGCAGCGCGGCGCGGCAGACGCCGGCGGCGTGGCCCAGCCGTATCTCGGGCGGGGCGAGCCTGCAAAGCTCATCTCCAAACAGATTGTAACACAAAAGCGCGCCATCGCCAACAAGAAATACTTTTTTTCCTGTTTCGGCGGCTGTTTTTTCTATATCCGCCCGAAGGTCGGCGGCGGCAACGGCCCTGTCCTCACCGGCGCGAACGATGCTTTGCCCGTCGGAGACGAACGGCGCCGTGTACACCTGGCCGCAGCGGGCGTCCATAACGGCGCGGACCGGCCCGTCGATGGCGGCGGCGTTCCAGGCCAGCGCCTCCAGCGTTGACACGGGCGCGCAGGGCTTTCCGGCGGCGTAGGCCATGGCCTTTACGGCCGCCATGCCGATCCTCAGCCCGGTGAAGGAGCCGGGCCCGCAGGCCACGGCAAAAACATCCATGTCCGAAACAGCCAGCCCGGCGGTTTTCAGCAGCGCGTCGGCGGCGGGCAGCACGGTCTCGCTGTGGGTGAGGCCGATGTCAAGGTACGTCTCCGCCACGGGCCTGTCGTCCTGCCATACGGCAACGGAAGCGGCCCTCGCCGTGGTTTCAAACCCGATGATCCTCAAAGCGCTGTGCCCCTTTCTACAGTTATCTCCCGGTCGGTGTCGCCGGTGATCTTTATGTCCACCGTTACGCGGCTTTCGGGCAGGAAACCGGCGACGTTCTCGCTCCACTCTATTATGAGTATCGCGCCGGAATCCAGATAATCAAAAAAGCCCGTGGAATAAAGATCGTCGAAACCGCTTATCCTGTACATGTCAAAATGGTATATCGGTACGGGCGCGCGGTATGAGTGAACCAGCGCGAAGGTGGGACTTGACACGTCGTCACCGCTGCCCAGCGCGGACACAAGCGACCTTGTAAAGGCTGTTTTGCCCACGCCAAGCCCGCCGGTAAAGGCCACCACGTCGCCCGGAGCAAGCGTTTTGGCAAGTCCGGCGGCAATTTCGGCGGTCTCGGCCTCCGAATGAACGGTATATTTTTCCACTGTGCGGCCCCCTTCGGCAATTTCCGCCGTTTATTATAACATGCCGGGCGGCGTTTCGCAACTTTGACGCCGGCATATTTCATAAATCGTATATTGATTATATGTGCGGCGGTTGATATAATAAAGTTTCAAGATGCAATGGCCCCAATTTGCAGAAAAATGGAAAGGAGGCCGCCGTTTGAAAAAATTATTATCGTCTGCCGCCAATTATGCCAAGAGAACGGACGTTGTGCTTATCCTTATGTGTATGGCCGCCTCCGGGCTGTCTGTGCTGTTTTTATATTCTATCGCGAACTCGAACCTGGGCCCTGTGGTGGGCTGCTACCGCCGGCAGTTTATAGTTCAGGCGGGCGCTTCCGCAATAGGCATAATCGGCGCAATCATAATTTCGCTGATAGACTACCACTTCATGGCAAAAATGTGGAAGCTGTATGTTCCGGCGGCGCTGTTTATGGTGGTGCTGACCTTTTTCATAGGCATACAGGTGGACGAGACGATCGACGACAAGGCGTGGATAAGGCTGCCGTTCGGCCTCACGCTCCAGCCGTCGGAGCTTATGAAGATCGCCTTCATTCTGTCCTTCGCGCTGCACCTGGCCCGGGTGGCGGATGAGATATCTCGGCCAACGAACGTGCTGATGCTCTGTCTCCACGCGGCGGTGCCAATGCTGCTGGTGCGTATGCAGGGCGACGACGGAACGCTCTGCGTTTTCCTGTTCATTTTCCTGGCGATGATATTCGCGGCGGGCATAGACTGGAAATACGTGGTGGGCGGTATAACGGCCGCGGCGCTGGCCCTTCCGCTCGTATGGCAGTATGCCCTGTCGGACGACCAGCGAAGCCGGTTTTTGTCCGTATATTTTTCCGAGTACGCCGACCCGCTGGGCAACGACTACCAGCAGAGGCTTTCAAGAATATCCATCGGCTCCGGTCAGGTGTTCGGCAAGGGGCTGTTTCAGGACGAGTACTGGTATGTGCCGAAGGTGCACAACGATTT
>CAYONL010000123.1:0-6758 GCA_964405305.1 uncultured Oscillospiraceae bacterium
ATGGGCGTTGCGGCCCGTCTTTCCGTCCACCGTCGATATCTCAAGGCCCGGCACGACCTCCACCCCCAGCTTTTTGCCGAGGCTGGCGGCGCGGGATACGCCCTCCATGGTGTCGTGATCCGTCAGGGCGATAAAGTCCATTCCGGCGCGCCCGGCGAACTCGATCAGGCGGTCCACACGGGTGGAGCCGTCGGACAGATTGCTGTGACAGTGCATATCGCCTATCATCGCCTGTCACCCCTTTCAAACATCTATCGCTATTATACAACTTCCGTTCGGGAAGTTCAACCCGGTTAGCAACAATTTTGTCCGGCCGCCGCCCGGCTATATAAATGGTACGCAGCGTGAGCACGGCTCCCCTGCGAAAAAGAAAAGACATGGCGCCGCAATGGGCAACCATGTCTTTTATGGAGCGGGTTACGAGGCTCGAACTCGCTACCTCCACCTTGGCAAGGTGGCGCTCTGCCAAAATGAGCTAAACCCGCATTTCCTTAGATATTATAGCAACCGGTCGGACCTTTGTCAACCGCGAACCGACAAAAATATAATTTTTATCTTCTCAATAGTGCAAGGGGCGGCTGTTTCTGTTATAATACTACCAATGATTTAAAAGGAGGCGGCGGCGGTGAGCTACAAGCTGAATCTTTCCCCGGGCGGCGGGATATTTGCCGTGCCGAACTCCGTTGTAGATGAGGGACTGAGGCTTTGCGGCGCGGCCCAGCTAAAGGTGCTGCTCCTGCTGCTGCGTGAAAACGGGCCCGAGGCCGACCCCGCCGCTCTCTCCGAAAAGCTCGGCATACCGGCGGGCGATGTGGCCGACGCGCTGGAATACTGGCGCTCCCGCGGACTGCTTACGGACGACCGCCCGCCGGAGCCCGCCGCCGACGCCGCGCCCATTCCCGCGCCCGCCGAGCCCCGGCCCGACCCCATACGCAAAAAGCCGACCATGGCGGAGGTGGAGCAGTTTCAGAAATCGGACGCGGCGGTGGCCTTCGCCCTGCGCCAATGCGAGGCGATACTCGGCAAGGCGTTCTCCTCCTCCGACACGGCGACGCTTGTCTGGCTGATGGAGTGGGCGGGCGTTCCGGCGGACGTGCTGGTGACCGTGGCGGAATACTGCCGCCTTGCGGGAAAAACAAGCCTGCGGTACATAGAGAAAACGGCGCTTGGCTGGCTGGACAGCGGCATAGACACCATAGAGGCCGCCGACGAGCGCATAAAGATACTTGCGGAGCAACAGGGCTGGGAGGGCGCGCTGAAATCCACCCTCGGCATCGGCGGGCGGGCGCTTTCCGACCGGGAGCGGGAGTTTTCCGACCAGTGGCGGGCGCTCGGCTTTTCGCAGGAGCTTTTGCGGGCGGCCTTTCAGCGCACGCTGGATGGCGCGGGCAAGCTCTCGTTCCCCTATATGAACAAAATTTTGCAGGACTGGAAACGGCAGAACATAACGACGCCGGAGCAGGCCGCCGCCGAAGTAAAACCGGGCTCGGAGCCCTCCTTCGACGTGGACGACTTCACCCGCCGCATCATGCTCACCACACCCAGCCTGTGACGACGCTCACGCGAACTACCTGATTTGGAGGCGAAGCCATGGCTTACTCAGACGAGATATACGAGCGCGCGTCCGCCGCTCTTTCCCGGCGGCGGAGGGGCGCGCAGCTTGAGGCTGACGCTCACCGGGCGGAGGTGTACTCCGCGCTGCCCGAGGTGGCCGACCTGGACCGGGCCATTTTTTCCACCGCCATCTCCCTTTCAAAGCTCGTGCTGGCCGGCAGCCTTGACTTTCAAAACTCCTTCAGCGAGCTGCGCGAGCACAACATAGACCTGCAAAACCGCCGCTCGGCCCTTTTGGAAAACGCCGACTACCCTTTCGACTACACGGAGCCGAAATACGCCTGCCCCAAATGCGGCGACACCGGGCGGGTGGGCGGTATTCTGTGCCCGTGCTACCGGGAGCTTTGCCGTCAGGAGGCGCAAAAGGCTCTCGCCTCGTGCTCCGGCGGCGCGCCGTGCTCGTTTGAAAACTTCCTGCTGTCCTTTTACCCGGAAAACGGCGGCCAGATGAACTCCCGCCCCCGGAAAAAAATGGAGGAGGTGCTCACCTTCTGCAAGGGCTGGGCGAGTGATTTTTCTCTCGCCTCTCCGAGCATACTTATGATGGGCAAGACGGGCCTTGGCAAGACGCACCTCTCCGTCTCCATAGCGAAAAAGGTTACGGACAAGGGCTTTGGCGTGGTCTACGGCCCGGCCCAGCGGCTTTTTGACGCGCTGGAAAAAGAGCGCTTCGGCCGTGGGGGCGGCTTTGGCGACATGACCATGCGCTCCCTCGCCTCCTGCGACCTGCTGATAATCGACGACCTGGGCGCGGAGTTTTCCACCGCGTTCACCACCGCCGCCTTTGGCGACATAGTCAACACCCGCCTGCTTGAGCACCGGCCCGCGATCATCAGCACAAACCTTGCCCCGCCGGAGATAGTCTCAAAATATACCGAGAGGACCGCCAGCCGCCTTTTCGGCGAGTACCGCACGCTGATGTTCATCGGCGAGGATATACGCATGAAAAAGCTGGCCGCGCGGCCCGCGAACGAAAGCGAAGGGTGATTTTTGATGAAGGTGCGTCCCGCGAAAAAGTCCGATCTGCCTGAAATAATGAGCATAGTTTCCGCCGTGCGCCGGGATTACTTTGAAAAGAACGGCATACCCCAGTGGAACGACGGCTACCCGGAAAAAGAGATCTTCCTGTCCGACCTTGACAGGGGCGAGCTTTTCGCGCTGTCCCAGGGCGAGAACATTATCGGGATGGTGACCGTCAGCTTTGAGCACGAGGACAGCTACGACGTGATAGAGGACGGCGGCTGGCGGACCGATGGCGAATACGCCGTCATCCACCGCCTGGCCGTGTCGCCGGATTTCCACGGCATGGGGCTGGGGGCGGCGCTTATCAATCTGGCGGACAAGCTCTGCGAGCAGCGGGACGTCCACTGCGTGCGCTGCGACACCCACGAGCACAACGCCGCCATGCGCAAAACTCTGGAAAAATGCGGCTTCCGCTACTGCGGCGTCATCCACATAGCCAACGGCGAGCCGCGGGTGGCCTACGACAAGCTGATATGATAAATTACGCGCCCGCTCCCTTTCGCGAAGAAAGAGAACGGGCGCGGTTTTTATTTTTTTACGCCTGTTCCCTGCTGTTCATCTTAAGGTAGGCGTTTATGAAACCGTCTATTTCGCCGTCCATGACCGAGGCTATGTTGCCGACCTCGAACCCTGTGCGGTGATCCTTGACGAGCGTGTAGGGCATGAACACGTAGGAGCGTATCTGGCTTCCCCAGGCTATTTCCTTCTGTACGCCCTTGATGTCCTCAATCTTTTCCAGGTGCTCGCGCTCCTTTATCTCCATCAGCTTGGACTTGAGCATCGTCATGCAGACCTCGCGGTTCTGGTGCTGGCTGCGCTCGATCTGGCAGCAGACCACTACACCGGTCGGTATGTGCGTCAGCCTGACCGCGGAGGATGTCTTGTTTACCTTCTGTCCACCCGCGCCGCTGGCCCTGTAAACATCCATCTTTATATCCTCCTCGGGTATCTCGATGTTGTTGTCCTCGGCTATCTCGGGCATGACCTCCAGCGACGAAAACGACGTGTGGCGGCGGCCGGAGGAGTCAAACGGCGATATGCGCACAAGACGGTGGACGCCCGCCTCGCTTTTAAGGAAGCCGTAGGCGTTTTCGCCCTCTATCATGATGCAGGCGCTCTTTATGCCCGCTTCCTCTCCGTCCAGCCAGTCCACAAGCGTGTACTTGAAATCGTGGCGCTCGGCCCAGCGGGTGTACATGCGGTAAAGCATCTGCGCCCAGTCCTGCGCCTCTGTCCCGCCCGCGCCGGCGTGGAAAGTGAGTATGGCGTTGTTGGAGTCGTACTCGCCGGACAAAAGCGTTGCAAGCTTCATGTTCTCAAGCTCCGCCTCCAGCTTGTCAACGGAAGCCTTTGTCTCGTCGTACAGGCTCTCGTCCTCCTCCTCCATCGCTATCTCTATCAGCGTGGCGGCGTCGTCGTAATTGGCCTCCAGCTTTTCGTAGGAGCCAATCTTGTTCTTTATCGAGCTTGTTCTGCGCAGTATGACGGAGGACGCGGCAATGTCGTCCCAAAAGCCAGCCTCGCCCGCCTGTTCCTCCAACCGCACCAGCTCCGCCCTAAGTTTGTCCAGGCCCAGCGCGTCCGCCATATCATCCACCTGAGGCTTTATCGCGCCAAGCCTCTGTTTAAGTTCTTCAAATTGCAGCATAGGATTCCTCCACCCATCATCTAACAGCGATCAACATTTACAACTAATGTTTTATTATATAATAACCCCAGCCAAATGTCAAAGAAAATATACGCCGCCAAACCGTTGAAACCAGGGCTTCCGTTCAATTATTCAAACTTTCGATATTGATATTCGGCCTGAAACATTATATAATGAGCAATAATCTTAATTATATCTGCGAAAGGAGGGCGCTTATGGAAAGGTATTCCGGCGCTACCTGCCCCTATTGCGGAAAGCCCTTTTTTGACGGCGACGATATAGTCGTCTGTCCCGACTGTGGCGCTCCCCACCACCGCGCCTGTTGGAAGGAGCACGGTGTCTGCGCTTTTTCCGCCTCCCACGGCGATGGACACGAGTGGCAGCCGCCCGCTCCCGCCGCGCCTGACACACAGGAGGGACCCGATAGTGACGGCTCCGCCGAAAACGGAAAGGTGTGCCCCCGCTGCGGAAGCAACAACCCGTCCGCCTGCGTTTTTTGCGAGACCTGCGGTTCCCCGCTAGATTCCGACAGCGGCGCGGCGGCCTACACCTTCCCGTATGAGTCCATACAGGGTGACGAGGTGTTCGACGGAGTTCCCGCCAAAGACATAGTGGAATATGTGGGCGACAACTCGGCCTATTTCCTTCCCCGTTTTAAAATGTTCAGCAAGGGGCGCGGCTCCGACTGGAACTGGAGCGCGTTCTTTTTCACTTATTTTTACCTGTTTTACAGAAAAATGTACTCCCTCGGGTTTTTTGTGATGCTCGCCACCATGATCCTCTCCCTTCCGTCTCTGGCGCTCTATCTGGTGGATTATCAGGAGCTGCTGATAAAGGAAGGCCTGCTGGGGCAGATGTTTTTCACCCTGGCGAACCCGGAGCTGGCCATGACCTTTTCCAACGTGGCGTGGGTGCTTCTCTGGGTCATGCGCGGCTTTCTCATGCTTTACACCAACCGTCTCTATTATGGGCGCGTTTTGGAGCAGATACACCGCATACGCGAGCACGGCTTTGAGGACAAGGTGGAGTATTCCTCCGAGCTTGTAAGGCGCGGGCGCACCAACCGTACGATCGTCGCCGTCGTCGCCATAGGCTACGTCGTGCTCTCCACTTTGGCCGTCATAGCCGCCGTCGCCATGAACCTCACCCTTTAGCGCAAGCTTTTTAAGAACACAAAACCGGCCCCATCGAACTGATGGAGCCGGCTTTTATTTTGAGAGAAAAGACCGTCTGCGTTTGGCAGACAATGAAGCCTGTTATGAGTTTTTGAGATCCAGGCCGGAGGCCTTGTGTTTCAGTATCTCAAGGCACAGCTCGGAAATGTACGCGCCCGCCTCAGCCGCCGGAGTTCCGTGGCTGTGGATGTTGGACACGACGGTGCGGTTCGCCTCGGGAATGCCGGGATAGCCGCCGTACACGCAGTAAGCGGACAGCGAGGAGGAGGTGGCCAGTCCGGGCCGCTCACCCAGCAGGATGACGGTTACCTTGGCGTTCAGGATCTTCGCAACGGAGTCCTCGGCGCCCACGCGGCCATGTTTCACAAAGAAGGGAGTGCCCACCTTTGCGTTTGAGGTCTTGAGGCCGTTGAGTATGGCCGGAAGCACGGTGTCTACGTTTGCTTCCACGGCGGAGGAGGACAGGCCGTCGGACACAACGATCTGGATGTCCGGCTCGTTTATGCAGTCCTTCTTTATCTGGGCCGCCGTCTCATCGTCGAACACACGGCCGAGGTCGGGACGGGTAAGATATTCCTCTTTGCTGCCGCATTTGGTGGAGTAGCATTTCAGGTTGTTCCTGTCAAGATACTCCTGCCCAACGTCGTTGAACACGGCGTCCATGGCGGCCGCATTGTCCGCGCGAACACGCAGGGTCGTCCTTGTAAGCGGACGGGGCCCGCTCCTCCAAACGCCGAGACGCGCATCGGTCTTGGCTTTGAGGCGCATGTACTCCTCTTTATTGCAGGGGTTCGGGATGTTGAACTCCTCCCTCAGGCTGTACGCGGAGATATCCTCCACCTCGCCGTCGGAAACGCAGCACTTCCCGCCTTTGTTCTTATCGACTGCTTCGGAAACAGCCTTGCGAACCAGTTCCATCAATTCTTCGTTATTCATTACGCTGTCTCCTTTCTTATTTTGCAAAGAAGATTGAAGCATCGCCGGCGCGCTCTGTAAGCTTGCCTTCCTCGTCGAGGATGCCCATCTTCATCGCCCATTTGTGGTACTCGGGAGCCGGTTTCCTGTGGCTCAGCTCACGCATGGTGTTGTCGTCGTGGAAAGAGACGTCCTGATATGCCAGCATGACGTCGTCGCCCATAGGCACGCCCATGTAGTCGTTGCAGTTGGCCTCGTTGAGCAGCAGGCAGGCGATCTCCTGATCGTCCTGGGTGATGCCGGTGTGGTTGGTGAAGCAGGGGGCCATGCCCATGGGCAGGCCTATGATCTTGGCCATAAAGTGGTCTTCCAGGTTGGCGCGG
>CAYONL010000124.1:0-6697 GCA_964405305.1 uncultured Oscillospiraceae bacterium
TCAGCTGGTAGAGCTTCCGCTTGACGTGCGGAAGGTCGGGGATTCGAGTTCCTCATCGTCCACCAAAATAGCCGCTTCAGAACGCTGTTCTTGAGGCGGTTATTTTTTTGCCATTATGTGCTTTGCGGGCGGCGGGCGGCTCTGCATACGGAGCCCGGGGCATAAGGCAGGGAGTTGGAGTTATTGTCGTTCACATATAAAACGCCGGAGACGATCGTTTCCGGCGTTTTTTGTGTCGAAATTTACAGAGACGTCAGGCGCGGCGGCCCATTTCGTGGGCGAGGGTCAGCATGTCTTTGCGGGTGGAGGCCTCGCCGGGGTCGTTTATGCCCGTGGCGCGGAGCACGCCCGCCAGGCGCGCTCTTTCAAAGCACGCCACCCAGCCCTCAAGTCCATCCACCGCGACGTTTGCCAGTCGTACCCGCAGCGCGAAAGCCTTTCGGCGTCCTGCTCGGCCACGGCGCAGTAAAGCGACAGGTCGTCGGACAGGCGGCCCCTTTCCCGCTCGCAAAGAGGTTCATCTATATGGCGGGTGGGCGACGCGCCCTCCATAAGCTCGCGGAAACACAGCCCGCAAAGCCGCCTTGCCCAGCACACGGAGCATTTTTCCGCCGCGAGCTCGCCTGTCTCCTCCAGCAGCTTTTTCAGCGCGGCAAGGTTAAAGCCCTCCCGAACTCCGCCAAGTCCGCGCTGCTGGCAGACCTTTTCGCAGATGCCGAAACAGCCGTCCGCTCCCACAAACAGCTTTGCGAGAAACGGCATGCAGCTTCCGACGCGCGGCGGATCGTCAGACAAAGTTATCGGCCGGGAATGTATGGCGGAGAGGCGGGGCTGGAAATACACCCGGAGAAAGGGGTCGTCCGTTTCAACGTAAAGCTGCCGTATGCGCTCAAAGGCCCGCCGCTCGTCCTGTGCGTTTCGGAAAAGCAGGTTTTTTATGCGCTCGCCGCCGCCGTGGGAGGTTATCCCGGTTATTAGCGAGGGGAGCCGGCCCACCCGTTCCCTGTAGAAATCGCGCAGAGACAGCAGACCGGCGGCGTCGGCAAAGTTGCAGATAAAGCGGAGCTGTCCCTCCCATACGGCGGGGTATTCGGCCCGCATAAGTTCAAGCCCCGCCATTATCGTCTCAAGACTTCCGCCGCCGCCGGGAAAACGCCTGTAAATATCCTGCTCGTACCCGTTTAGCGTTACGGTGACGGTCACGTCGGGGTTGGAGAGAAGCCACTCCAGCACCGCCCGGTCAAAGAGCGTGCCGTTGGTGGAGATGTCAAAACGCAGCGGCTTTTTGCCGAACAGCGCGCGGGCGTAGCCCACGGCCTCCCGGACAACGTCAAAATTGAGCAGCGGTTCGCCGCCGTAAAAGCTGATGGAGGCTTTTGGTACGGCGGCGCTGTGCTCATAATAAAAAAGTATGCTTTCCCGCGCGGTCTCGGCGCTCATTTGCAGGCTGCCGTGGCTCCGCTCGTGCTCAAAGTCGCCGGAATACACGCAGTATGAGCACCGAAGGTTGCACCGTCTGGTGGTTTCGAGCACGAGGGACGGAACGCTGTCCTCTATGGCGCGAAAGTATTCCGCCGCGGAAAGCCGCCAAACGGGAGACGACAAGGGCGCGGGCGAAAATATGCCGCACTCAGTAAGGCCGTCAAGCACAAGGGCGTCTTTGTTCGCCGGCGGAAGGCTGTCCGAAAACTCCCGCGAGACGGTGAAGATGCGGTTTGTGGACGGCTCATAGGCGTAATACTCCCCGGAGGGAGTTGAGAAAACCTTTGCGGAAACGGCGCCGCACCTGTCTTTTACCGGCAAGGTCAGCAGTCCTTGGAGTTCACGTTGCAGTGGATACATTTGTCCTCCTGTATCGTGGAGCCAAAGGCTATACCGTCGTTCAGGCGGCCGTTTATGGTGGCGCGGGGCTTTGTGTCCTTTAATGGGGCGGCGGCCATGGATTCCTGATTCGCGCCGTCGTTTTCCGCGTGCTCAGCGTTTGCGGCGGCTCTGTCTCCGTCGTCCATAAGCTCGCCCGCGTCTATCAGTACGTCGCTGCCGTTTTCCATGTCCTTCATCGCCGCGTCGCGGACAAGGTCGTTTTGCTCCAAAAAGTTCTCCTGACCGTTTTCAAACTGGTTTCCCATGATGCTCCTCCTGTACGCTGTTAATTTTGTTTGTTATAAGCCGGTTGACTCGCATGATGTTGCAGTCGGCGGCGCTGTGGGTGCGGGCTTCCTCCGCCACGCTGTGGAGTTCGGCGCTGCACGGGAAGCAGGCCCCGCCCAGGTCGCATTTCGCGCAGTGGGTGCGCCGGTAGTCGTTTATAAGCCGGAATATGTCGCGGCCCTCAAGCTCCCGCTGTTTAAGACGAAGCGGGGAACACCGGGCGCAGAGGTACACCGTGCGGGTGGTGTCCACCGAGTTGACGGTGACGTTGCCGGCCTCCTGAAAACACTTTCTTTCATAGGCCAGCGAGTTTACACATTCCGCCGCGCCGGGAACGGAGCGGAGCTTTGCCATGCCGCCAGCGAGACCCTTGACGTAGCTGTCTATATCCTCCCGGCTCCAGCGGCTGGCGTTGTCGTACTCAAGCCTTACGGGAAGGCCGTAGCCGCAGGCCGCCGCGATGTCGTCCGCCGCCTTGTCGAGCCCGCCGCGCTCAAACCGGTGGATGAGGTAGTAACCGCACTGATGAAAAAGCGCCAGCAGAGAGCCGGGTATCGCGCCATCCAGCAGCAGCCGGTCATACCGCACGCCAAAGGTCAGGACGCCGGCCCGACGGCGTAGCCACGAGAGCTTTTCCGCGTCAGTGTTTCTAAAACAGGAGACGGCGTAAAGGCCCAGCCTCACTTTGGTTTTTATTTCAAGGGCGTAGTCGCATATCTCCTGAAACTCCGAAAAACGGTAAAGCGGGTCGCCGCCGGAAAAGTGGATATATACGGCGTCCATGCCGCAGCGTTCGGCGGTGGCCACGGCTTCGTCAATCTTCTGCTTGGCTATGCGGGGAAGCATGTGACGCTCTACCTTTTTTACGATGGGGCAGCAGGCGCAGTCCTCCGGGCAGGAGTAGGTGAAGCAAAGCTCGCGGACATATATGTTTTCCTCGCCCGGGTGGAGGGACAGCGGGCAGCCGGTGCAGGAGGGCATCCACGCGCCGGAGTTTGGGGCTTTACTCATGTTTTTCACCTCCTGCGTCGTCCTCATCCAGCAGGCCGGGAGCGGCAAGTTCTCCGTTTCGCAGCCAGGGGTGTTTCACGATGCGGGCCCCGGCGCCGTCGGAAAACCTGCCGCCGTTTTCGTACAGCCGCCCGGAATCCGCCGTAACCACAAGGAGGGAAAGACCGGCGTCTGCCCTTGTAAAGCCGTTTTCAAATATAAATTTCTCCATCCAAAGCTCCAGCGCGCCGGAGGTGCGGCCTTTCCGGCGAAGGCAGGAGGTGAAAGCCTTTAGAAGGAGCGGCGTATCTCCGCTGTCAAGGGCGTAAAGCCACTCGTCGGCAAGCTTTTCGGGGCTGTATTCCCGCCAGAGCTTTTCGGGGTCGTGCAAAAACATATAGGTCGTGTCCAGCAGGTAGGCAAATTTCTCCGTTTGAGCGTGCAGCTCATCGGTCAGCAAACTTTCGGCAGAGCGGACAGGCGTTTTCTGTTTTTGCTCGGTAGCAATGTTTATGCTGCGCAAGCTTTTGACCGCGCCTAAAATTTTGTGCGCGATAGCGTCTTTTTTATCAGGCATACGTCTATCTCCTGACCTTGACCCACATGGCCTTGTCGTCCTGCTCGCTGCTGATTATTACGTTGCCCTTTTCCAGCGCGGCCAGCATTTCGGTCTGCTCGTCGTTGAGACCCATACAGCTGCCCACCATCTCGCGGTCGTCCTGAGCCTGAAGCTTGTGGATAATCTTTATGTTGGTGTTCTTTATCGCGTCCGGCGTCAGGCGGGAGGGGTACTGGTCAACTATCATCAGGCCCTCTCCGTAGGCGCGCACCTCGGAAAGCATTTCGTTGAACATGCCGGCCACCACGGCCTGAGGGTTGCCCATGCCTTCCATGGAGGGATCGGGCCTCATCAGTATGCGGTGGGCCTCCTCGATGACGGTGAAATGGAGCAGCCTGTCGCGGCCCTCGCTCTGCTTTTCACGGTAGGCCCTGTCATAAAAGTAGCGGCTGGTCCTGTATTCCCGCAAAAGCTGGAGCAAAAGGGACATGGCCAGCGCCTTATCCTTGTTGTCGGTTATGCCGTAAAGGCTGATGACCGTGTTCTGGTCAAAAAGCGTCTCCGGCGGGGTGGATTCCGCGGCGTCAAAGAAATCCGACTTCCATCCGCGCAGCAGGCTGTTGATCCTCGTCTCCATACAGGCGGTGAGGTTGCCCTTGTTTTCGGAGTTGTATTCCCGATCGGCCATCATCTCCCGCACGTTGTCCATAAGGCCGCTGAAACGTGGGTAGCCGCTTATTTTGTCGGCGTCCACCTCGTGGGAGTTGGCGTCGCTGCCGAACTGCTCAAACGCCTGGGAGTACATGGCCTCCTGCAGCAGCATGGGCAGCACCTCGCCCATGGACATGCTGGAGGAAAGTATGGCGGCAAGGCTGTCCACGTGGCCCATTATGTCCACAGGCGCGCCCGCCATAGTTCCGGGACGGTAGGAGTTGAGTTTCAGCTGGCCCAGGGGGGTCTTTGTAAGCTCGCCCGCCCGCTTGTCGAACCAGGTGAAAAACTCGTAGCCGGGCATGTAGTAATTTATCTTTTTAAAGCCGGGCTCGCCCTGATGCTCCGAGTTAAATTTTATCGCCCACTCTATGTAGTCGGTCTTGACCGGGTCGACCACAAGGAAGGGTATATCCATTCCGTTCACGCCCTCAAGTATCCGGCGGGCTGTGGTGGTCTTGCCGCTGCCGTTCAGGCCGGTAAGTATGGCGTGGCGGGTCAGCTCATCCACATTGAGCTCGTACTCCATGCCGGTCGCGGCGCCCATGTCCACAAGGTCGCCCAGATGTATGTTTCGGCCGCTTTCAGCCGGAGCGGGCGGGTTGGCGGCGAATTTGACGGCGGTGCGGACGGTTTTAAGGCCCGGCACGTCGCGCCGCGGAAGGTTGGAGGCTATGGAAAGCTCCTCGGTAGTGAGAGGGGTGGAAAAGCTCTCGTAAAGCCGGCCCAGCACATGCCAGCCGTAGGAGTAGTGCAGCGCCTCCCTCGCCTTGTCCGCAAGGTCGTCGGGAACGGGCAGAGGGATGAAACGCATGCGGCTTATGTAGCTGCGGGGCGCGGCGCTTGACCCAAAGGAGAAGGTGCGTATGGGCTCCACATATGTTTCGTTTCCGGAGTAGACGGAGCGGAGTGTGCCCAAAACCGTATCCACAACGAAGGAGTCGCGCCCCAGCACATAGATGCCTGTGTTCCAGAAGCCAAGGTTCCGGCCCTTCTCCATGCGCTTTATGTGGGACTGGAGTATCTCCTCGCAGTACCGGGCGTTCTCGTCCACGTATTGCAGGGTGGTGGAGTCGCCGCGGCTGACCGATTGCTGTTTTGAGAGGGAGAAAAAGCCGGCGCCGCCAGCACCCAGCATGTTTGCGACGGAGGATACGCCAAGCAGCGACATTCCGGCGGTGACGGGCGCGGCGACCCCAAGGCCGACCCCTACGCAGAGCGCGGCAAGTCCCAGTCCGGCCAGCACGCCGATGGAGCCGCCGCCGGATTTGCCCACGCCCTCCTGCTCGGAGAGGCTGTAGTTTTTGGAATATGATGAATACTGATGTATGTCGCTTTTAAGATCCAGCAGGCGGCCGATCAGGTCGGTTATCTCGTGGTCCTCAACGGGGTCGGCCCGTATGACAAGGGCATAATCCTCGTCCTTGTCGGTGACGGAGACGCCGCTTGCCAGCTTGCCCAGCGTTTGCAGCCATTTGCCGCCGCCCTCGCCGCGCAGGGAGGGTATTCCGGTGACAAGGCCGGAGCAGCGCAGCGCCGCCAGTGAGTGGGAAAGCTCCTTTCCATCGGCGGGCCTTGTCTCCGTACCGGTCATGTGGGTCTGTATGCTCTGCATAAGCTGCGCCGCGGGAACTATGCCGCCGTTCACCGCCGGGTCGTAGGCGCCCACATAAAGCGAGGTGACATGGTCCCGCCGGAGCAGCACAAACCCGATCTTTAGCTGGAGGGCGTGGGCGCTGCTGAGCACGCTTTGCCAGCGCTCCAACAGGTCGAAGCGATCCTCCTCCGTTGGGTGGGTGGGAAGCCGCTCGAACCTGACCCAGGAGAGGGGCTGAGCCGTTTCGCACTCATCCAGATCCCAGCTTTCGGGGTTTGAGCAGCCCTCAAGAAAGCCATGTCCCAGCATGTCAAACGTGAGGTCGTGCAGGAAACCGTTGGGAAGCGAGCGTCTGTCCTCCGTTTTGCGGTCATACCAGTCGGAGGCGCTGTCTTTCATCTTGTTGAAGGAGCCGGCCATTTATATTCCTCCTTAGCGTGTCACCCGAGCAGAAACGTCACCTTCGGGCTTTCGCTGAATATGTCTTTCGTGTTCATGTAAAAGCTGACGCTTATCTTTCCGTCCTCGCTCATGTTGGAGGTGCAGGCCAGCTCCAGATCCGCACTCGCGTACCGCAGATACGCGCCGAGCACGTTTTTCTTGAGCCAGCCGCCTATGAGCAGGGTCGGGGTGCGTGTCAAGAGAAACATGGTTTACAGCAAGTGCAACGACATGGTTTACACATTACA
>CAYONL010000125.1:0-3552 GCA_964405305.1 uncultured Oscillospiraceae bacterium
GTCGTTGCACTTGCTGTAAACCATGTTTCTCTTGACATGATATCCGCCCCTACATTGTTACATAACGACGCGTCCCGCCGGTTTGTTTACGTTTGACGGTCGAGTTCAGGCGGATTATATCCGCGCCCTGTTTTCGTTCGGCAAAACCCGGACGGTCGTTTCGCTCTGTGCAGTAAAAAACCTCCCAAAAAATGGGAGGTTTTTATTTTACCGCGTTCATTTCGGGCGAAGACAGTTCGCGCCTGCATTTTACCGCTTTTAGTCGTCCTGCTTTATCTGGTCGTAATACTTTTCGCGGTAGTACATGTATTTTTCGGTGAAATGCTCGGTGTTGCCGTTGTGCATGCGGCGGACGAACTCGTGCTTTGAAAGGGAGCTGCCCGCCCGCTGGGCCGCGAGACACACGCCCACGTTGGAGCAGTGGTCGGCCACCCTCTCAAGATTCAGCAGCGTCTCCACGTACGCCGCGCCCGCCTCGCCGGAGCACTCGCCGCGGCGCAGTCTCTCCAAATGGTTGGAGCGCACCAGCTCCACCATCTCGTCCACCACGTTTTCCAGCGGCTCTATGTAAGCGCAGGCCTTGCGGTCGTCCTTTTCGGCGGCGCGTATGGCGTTGTCCATCATCTCGAGCACGGCGTCGCTTATCACGCCTATCTCGTCCTCTCCGCACCCGGAAAAGCTGATGTTCTTAGCCCAAAGATCCTCGGCGTACTCGCGGATATTGTCGGCGTAGTCGCCCATGCGCTCGAACTCCTCGTTCATCTGCAGCATGGTGGTGACCTTCATGCTGGCCTCTTCGCCCAGCTCGCCGTCGTCCAGCTTGAGCATGTAGCTGTTGATCTTGTCCTCCATGCGGTCGATGACGCTTTCGCCCTCTTTCATGCGCTCGGCCACCTTGACGTCGTACTTTTTAAGCAGGCCCACGCCAAGTATCAGGTTTTCGCGGGCAAGGGCCGCCATTTTGACGAGCACGGTGCGCGCCTGTTCCACCGCAAGGCCCGGCGACGCGAAAAATCTTTCGTCCAGCGCGGAGACGTCGGCGTCGATCTCCTCGCCCTTTGACGGCACGGAAATTGTGGCCAGCCTTTCCAACAGCCCGGCCAAAGGTATGAACATGAGCGTTACGGACACGTTGAAGATGGTGTGGAAGTTCGCTATGCTGCCCTTGTCCACCACGGTGTCCCAAAAATCAAAGTTAAAAAAGGCGTTTGCTCCATATACTATCGCGCAAAAAGTTACCGCGCCTATGACGTTGAAGTAAAGGTGGGCCATGGCCGTGCGCCGGGCGTTTTTGCTTGCGCCCACGGAGGCGATCATCGCGGTGGCGCAGCTTCCTATGTTCTGGCCCAGTATGATCGGTATGGCGGAGGCGTAGGTTATCGCGCCCGTGGTGGAAAGCGCCTGCAAAATACCGACCGACGCGCTGCTGGATTGGAGCAGCACGGTCACCAGCGCGCCCACCAGTATGCCCAGCGGCACATTGGAGCCGAACGCCGTAAACAGGTTGGCCATCTCGGGCGAATCGCTGAGCACGGAGACAGCGTCCTCCATCCCGAACATGCCGGTGAACAGTATGCCCACGCCCAACAGTATCTCGCCTATGTCGCGCTTGCGGCTCCGTCCCGGAAGCATGAGCAGCACTATGCCGATTATGGCGACCAGCGGCGCCAGCGTGGAGGGCTTTACAAACTGCAAAAAGAAATTGTCGCCGGAGATGTCCGACAGGCGCAGGATATGGGCCGTTATGGTCGTGCCGATGTTGGCGCCCATTATGATGCCTATGGCCTGGCGCAGCTTGATTATTCCCGCGGAGACAAGGCCCACGGTTATAACGGTGGTCGCGCCGCTGCTTTGTATCACCGCCGTGACCAGCGCGCCCAGAGCCACGCTTTTAAATATGTTGCCGGTCAGCTTTTCCAGCGTCTGCTCCAGCCGGCCGCCGCTGGCCCTCTCAAGGCCCGTACCGAGCATGGACATGCCATACAGGAAAAGCGCCAGGCTCCCGCCCAGCTTTATAATGTCAAAAAAAGTCAGGGGCATCGCATGACCTCCCATTTTTTCTTTGGGATACGTTCGCGCGTTTATATTGATTCAATTATAAAGCATGCGCGTCAGGATTGATAGCTTGAATTTTAAACAAATTTTCCCGCTTTTCAAACAGGCGCTTTGTCCTTGGTTAAATTTGGCACGAAATTGCCGCTTTTCATTATGATTGGGACGAAAAAACGGCGCATACTAAAACCGAAAGTTCCGCCTGTCCATTTGATTCCGTTTTGGCGGCGGCTCTTTCATTTGAGCGGTTTTGTGGTAAAATAGTATCGTAAAGTGTCGAATTGACCGCAAAGCCTTTTTTTGTAGGGCGCCCCCGCCGCCGGCATGACGATGGCGCCCTGTAAAGTTTCGCATGCCGGAGAATGGAGCAGCCATGAAACGGATCCGTTCGTTCGCGGCGGCGGCGCTGGCAATACTCATCTGCCTTTCTCTCGCCGCCTGCACAAACAGCAACGACAAAAGCTCGTCCTCGAGCACTTCCTCCGGCACGTCGAGCTTCACCTCCAGCGACTCGGAGCTGACCACCTCCAGCAGCCAAAGCTCCAGCCGCCCGGAGAGCGGCTCCATGGACGAGGACGAAAGTTCCGCCTCCGAAAGCACGAAGCCCAGCAACACCGTGGCCGACAAGACCGCCATGAGCACCGATTTCCTTGAGATCGGTGCTCTGGACAGCTCTCTTGTACAATGGGGCCCGGGGCTCCGTTTCCTTGAGGACGGGCGGCCCGAGGCCTGCGTATACTTACAGCAGCAGTACGGCAAATATGACGCCGATTTCCTGCGCGAGGGCGACGAACATAAGGGCCGTGTCTACCTCACCTTTGACGAGGGCTACGAAAACGGCTACACCGGCAAAATTTTGGACACCCTGAAGGAAAAGAAGGTGCCCGCCGTCTTTTTTGTGACCCAGCCCTACGCCGAAGGCCAGCCGGAGCTTATCCGCCGCATGATAGACGAGGGCCACGTAATAGGCAACCACAGCGTCCACCACCTGGATATGAGCACCCTTTCGCTGGAGGAGCAGTACGACGAGGTGGCCGGTCTGCACCGGTATATGGAGGAGGAATACGGCTACGGCATGTACCTCTGGCGTTTTCCCACCGGCACCTTCTCCGTCCAAAACATCGCGCTCCTACAGAAAATGGGCTACAGAAGCGTTTTTTGGAGCTTTGCCTACGCCGACTGGGACGTGAATGCCCAGCCCGACCCCGCCGCCGCCAAAACGAAGATAACCGGCAGCCTCCACGACGGAGAGATATTTTTGCTGCACGCCGTCTCCTCCACCAACACCGCCGTTTTGGGCGACGTGATCGACTATGTCCGCGCCCAGGGCTATGAGTTCGCAAAATACGAGGAGAACGCCTGACGCACACCGGGAACGCCTGACGCACACCGGAAACGCCTGACACACACCGGGAACGCCTGACGCACACCGGAAACGCCTGACACACACCGGGAACGCCTGACGCACACCGGAAACGCCTGACACACACCGGGAACGCC
>CAYONL010000125.1:3652-5448 GCA_964405305.1 uncultured Oscillospiraceae bacterium
CCGGGAACGCCTGACGCACACCGGAAACGCCTGACGCACACCGGAAACGCCTGACACACACCGGGAACGCCTGACGCACACCGGAAACGCCTGACGCACACCGGAAACGCCTGACGCACACCGAAGACAACTGATACAAAATACGAAACCGCCAATATCGCCGCGCCTGCGAGCTTTCGCCGCTGAAAGCCCTGGGCGCGGCGTTTTATTTTCGGCGGGCGGGTTTGGCGGGCCGCCATTTTCAATTTGCGTTTCGGCGGGCGGTTCATTGGGCGCGGTTTGTTGGGTGGGTTCGTTTGTGTTTGGCGGGTTCGGGCGAACACAGTCGCGCCGACATTGTTCCATAACGACGCATCCTAACGGTTCGTTTGCGTTTTGGCGGGTTCGGACGGATGATATTCGGCTCAACCTTTTAACAATATGCACCGGGTTTTCCACCGTTTCAACGTTCAAACTCCGTGGAAAACTCCATCAAAAGTATCGGCGGCGGCGGGCTATACTCTTGTTGCGGGCCGGGAAGTGAGCGCCGGGCCGCGGTAAATTTATGTGAACATATGTTTTACGAAAGGGGGACAAATGATGGCGCTGTCGATCATAACGGAAAACGACCTTGTGGGAAAGGGCGTGCTGGGACAGCCGGATGTGCCCGGGCTTTCCGCCCACGACATGCAGTACGCCGTGGAGCAGATAACAAGGGAGGTGGTCATCCCGAAATTTAACGAGAACGTCGTGACCCAGGACGCCGTGAACGAGCAGATACTTCCGAAAAACAACACCCGGGAATTTACGCCGACAGGCGACTACGCGCCCGCCACGAAGAAATATGTGGACGACGCCCAGTGGCAGAGCGGCTCGGTGAGTTCGGTGTTCGGGCGGGGCGGCTCCGTTGCGGCGCGGGTCGGGGACTATAGCGGTAAACAGGTGGTCATGACCGGCTACGAAAAACCGGCCGAAGCCGCCGAGATAGCGACCACCGACACGGTGAACTCGGCCATAGGCAAGCTGGACAAAAAGCTGGACGGCAAGGCGGCGGCGGCCCACGCCTCCACCCATGCGGCGGGCGGCGCGGACGCTATAACGCCGGCGGACATAGGCGCGGCGGCAAATTCCGAGCTGGCAAACTATACGCCACTGACAGAAGATGTCTCCACCGCAAGGACGGAGAGCTGGACGGTTTACGCTGCCGACCTGGGAAAGACCTATCTTATGCAAAACAGCGCTGCCGTGGTGGTGACGCTTCCGACGGATACGGCTCTCGCGCTGCCGGTGGGCTTTGGGTTTTACCTCAGACGATGGGGGGCCGGGAGCGTTTCGGTGGCGGGCGACGGGGCGAGCGTGCACCTCAACGGCGCGCTGACCTCGCTCCTGCTGGGCGACCAGTACGTTTCCGTCGCGGCCGTGGTCAAGGTGGCCGCGAACCAGTGGGCCGTGAATGGAGGGCTCGCATGACCGCCGCGTCCTGTGGACGCATAGGCGGTCACGCGAGCAGGAAGAAATACAGAGCGATGTGAGCGACAGCGAAACAGCGCGACAATATTTCTGACCGACTCTCGCATGACCGCCGCCTGCGACGTCAGGAGTCAGGTGACAGGAGTCAGGAGACAGGAGACGCGGGACAGGGAAACGGCAGACTTAGACGATAGATTCCTGCGCCGCCTGCGACGTCAGGAGTCAGGTGACAGGAGTCAGGAGACAGGAGACGCGGGACAGGGAAACGGCAGACTTAGACGATAGATTCCTGCGCCGCCTGCGACGTCAGGAGTCAGGTGACAGGAGTCAGGAGACAGGAGACGCGG
>CAYONL010000125.1:5548-6629 GCA_964405305.1 uncultured Oscillospiraceae bacterium
CGCCGCCTGCGACGTCAGGAGTCAGGTGACAGGAGTCAGGAGACAGGAGACGCGGAACAGGACAATATGATACTGTATGGACAGACGATATGAAAGAGGTGATTTTTATGGCTGGGCTTGCGAGAATGGCCGCGATCTATCAGGGCGGCAAAAGTTTTAAACTGCCGGAGTACACCGGCTCCTACAGGCTGCACGGCGACAAGACCCAGGGCTACATCGAGCTGCTGACAAACGGAACGCTGACGCTCTCGCCGTGGGTGTACGACCTGTGCCTTGTGGGTGGAGGAGCGAGTGGCAGCGCCGCAACCTCCTCAAAAAGCGGCAGCGGAGGAATCGGAGGAAAGCTTCTCAATCTGTTGGCGCAGGAGCTGGATGGCGCTTTTTCATGCACAATAGGCGTAGCGGCGGCGGCCTCCGTCATGGGAACCCGGACCTCCGCCACCGGAACCAGCGGAGGCGCGGGCGGTGCCGGAACATCCTCATCAAGCGCAAACGGCTCCGCTGGCGGAACCGGCCTTTATCTCTTTGGCAATACCACTTTTAGTATGGTTTGCGGCGGTGGCGGCGGCGGCGCGACCGCTACGGCCTACGGAACTGGCAACCTGTCAGATTCAAGTAATGGAGGAGCTGCCTATGCCGGAGGTGGTACTGGCGGAGCGGCCAGCGGTCAGGTAATAAACACCTTTACCGCTTATGCTTCTGGAGGAGACGGAAGCTCTGGACAGGCAAACACTGGAGGCGGTGGTGGCGGCGGCGGCTGGGCAAGAGCGGGAAGCGAACAATCAGGTGTGAAAACCAGATCCGGCGGCGGCGGCGCGGGCGGCAGCGGCGTAATCTTGGTCCGGTGGGGGTACTGACATGACGGAGGCCGTAACAGTCGCTCTCATAACCGCCGCCGCCACCATTGCGGCTCAGGTAGTCATCAATCTGCGCTTTCACTCCAGGAGGGAGGCCGAGGCCGCCGCCCAAAACGCGCTCATCCTACGCCGGATAGACGAGCTGGAGGCCAAGGTCAATAAACATAATAACCTCATCGAGCGTATTTATAAAGTGGAGGCCGCGGCCGCGGGCCTCCAGCGTC
>CAYONL010000126.1:0-6531 GCA_964405305.1 uncultured Oscillospiraceae bacterium
AAGCAATATGTTGCGCAAACAAAAAAACTGCAACTCGCCGCAACGAAAAAAGCTCTCCAAAAAGCGGAGAGCTTAAGTTCTTTTGTTTGGCGTTACGCCCGGCCCAGGGCCTTCATCTGGCGGAGCACGGCCTTTGTCTTCGCGTCGCGGTCGGGTGCGGCCAGCTCGTGGACAAGGTAATCCGGCTGCACAAGGTCGATGAGTTCCCGGACCCGGGGCGAGGTGAAGGGCAGGTGGCGGTCTATCTTTAGTATCCACGCGTAGCTTTGGGCAAAGGAAGCGTAAAAATCCTTTTCGGGGACGATGTTTTGGGCAAACATCTCCCGCACACAGGCGCCGGTAACGCTCTGGTGCAGGTGCATGCCGCGTATGTACCGGGCCAGCTCGCCGTGGCGGCGCACCGTGCTCAAAACATAATCCAGCGCCTCGTCCTCGTTTTCAAGGTCGAGGTTGGTGCTCATCAGGTGGCCGGTGTCCAGCAGCAAGCCCTTGTTTTCGTAGTCGAGGGCGGAAAGCATGCGCTCTGTCTCGTGCGGGTCGGTCAGCGTCATGCCCGGAGTGAACAGGTTTTCCAGCAGCAGCTTGAAGTGGTAGCCGCGCCCCCTCATCACATAGTTTAAAAGCTCGGCGGTGGCGTCGATGACCTCCGTGTTCGTGTGCTCCCATTTATAGTCGAGTATCTCCTCATTGGAGACGTCGGACACGTGGAAAACGGCGTACTCCACGCCCATTTCTTCGGCCCAGTCCATGTCGGCCCGTATCATTTCGGCGTATTCCTCCGGCGTTTTGCAGCGGTAATAGCCCTCCCACACCTCCCGGGAGCCAAAGTGCTTTTTAAGGTAAGTCTCGTTCCCGCGCCAAAAATCCACCCAGTTCGGGTAAAACATAAGGTGACAGCCCTTGAGCAGGTCGGGCGTTACCTTGCCGGAGCCGTCGGGCAGACAGCGGATAGCCTCCGCACCATCGCAAAGGCAGCCGCCTATAAAGCTCCGCAGGTCGTCGGAGTCCCTGTATTCCTTCAGCCAGTCGTCGTTGCTGACTATATTCACTATGTTGTACACAGCCGTCCTCCTTTTACGCCGCGCCGCGCCGTCAGTGCAGCGTAAGCTCCTTTGACGCTTTGCCGCTCAGGTGCTCAATTTCAAGTTCGAGCATGCAGACATTTCCAAGGTATTTCTCCACCTCCCGACGGCGGAGCGCCTCGTCGTCAGGGCAGTATTTTGCGGCGATAAGCTCCAGCGCCCGGCGCGCCTTGTCCGCGTCGTCAAGCTCGCGCACACGGCCAAAGGCGATGGCGCTTGTGTACAGGGTGGTGCATTTTTCCAAAACGATGTCGTCCCGCCCTATGACGCAAAAGGAGGCCTTGTCGCACTCGCGCAGGGCGTCCAGCTTGTGCCCCTCTTTGGCGCAGTGAAAAAACAGCCGCCCGCCGCGGTATATGTAGCTGAGGGGCACCGCGTATGGGTAGCCATCGTCGCCGCTGACCGCGAGCACGCCGGAGGTGCCGTGCTCAAGTATCTCCTCCGTTCGCTCCCGTGAAAGGGCCTGAAGCTTTCTTCTCATCTCTCTGAACATGGCGCTCCTCCTGTTTTGCGGGTTATTCGTTTTTTTGTCGTGGCCGGCGGGGTTTCAGCGGCCGCTTTTTTCGTACCAGTCCAACACGGCGCTCAGGTTTTCCACGGAAACATAGTCTCCGCCGTGTAGAAGCATATCCAGCATGGCGTCCTCGTCGGGCGTTCTGTCCTGTTTTTTGGCCAGGCTTTTCCCGGAGGTTTTCACCATAGCGCCCATCATGAACTTGTATATGCCGTGGAGCTTTGTCATGTCAAAGCCGCCCTGCATGGTGAAAAACGGTGTCTCGGCGGGAATGGAGTTTGCCCGGCGGGATTCCTCAAGCTGGGTTCCCGTGCCGCCCATGCCGACGCCGCAGACGGCCTTTACGCTGTAAAGCTTTGCCGCGTCCTTGTAGCCCGCCACCTTGCCGGCCATGAGCCAGCCGAGGTAAATTATATTGCTCCCGGCGGGCAGGACGCCCTTTGCGTCGGAAAGAGAGCTGACCGGAAGCCCGGTCTTTTCGCCCAGAAGCTTTGCGTATTTTTCCGTGTAGCCCGTGTTTGAGGTGTAAACTATCGCGTTTATCATGTTTGTGCGCCCTCTTTAACTGTTTTATTTGCCGTTTAATTTATATAGTATAGCACATTTTCGCGGGAGCGGCGAAAAAAACACAGCGCGTAATAAAGTCGGTGCGGGGAGAGCGAAAGCCACTTAAAAAACAGTGGAAAGGCAAATATAAAAAAGCGCCCACATAAAAGGAGCGCTTTGTCGTTGGCGGTGGAAAACACGCGAATGCTGTCCCGCGTTCAGTTTTGTTTGGCGTCGGCGGGAAACTCCTGCCACTCCGCAAGGCCGAGAGCCTGTTTCGCCTGAGCCTGCCGCCAGGTCTGATGCGGTATCTCCTCGTCAAGATACGCGATAAGCTCGTCCAACCCCTCCCTTGTGACGCTGTCCACCTCAAATATCCGCTCGCAGCCGGAGATCATCATCCAGTTGCGCACCATGGGCACGTTGGCAAAGGGAGAATTTATCCGCGTGATAATGCCTATCAGCGGGCGGTTGGTGTAGCACTGGCAGTCGGCCTCAAACACGCTGAAAGGCTCGTCCGCCGCCATAAGCAGGGCAAGCACATCGGCCTCAAACGAAAAGCAGGCAAGCCCCAGGCCGCACTTTTTCGTTTCAGCGTACTCACCGGGCGAATCTATTATAAACTCCGACGTGTTGGTGTACTGGGTCTTGTGGTAGTGAAGCTCCTCACCCTTTAGCGCCTGAGTCAGCGTGGTCTTTCCGGCCTCGCTGCGGCCCATCAAAAACAGCTTTTTCAAAAGGTCCTCTATTCTTCCGCAATGTCGCAGACGGTGAAATTGAGTTGGTATCTGAAAAATTCTATGACGCCCTCAAGCGCGCTCCGAACGTTCGAGCGATCCCCCAAAATTATGACGGAGCCTCTGAACCGGTCAAGGAAACCAATCTCCACAACTCCGCTTTTGGCGGCGATATCTGCGGCGATAGCGGCGGCCTCGGTGGGAGTGACGTGTAAAAGCCCGATGGACTCGCCCGTGTGGTCCTCGCCCGCGTGCGTTCCTATATGCAGCCCCAGGTTTTCGTATATCCTTTTTTCAGAGACGCCGATGAGCAGTGCCAGCGAAATCTCTTTTCCGGGCACATGCACATTGACGAGCCGGAGATTTTTGCCCTTCAGCTCGTCATATTTTTTGGAGTATATTTTTTCAAGGAATTCCTCCCTTGTAATGCGGCTTCCCATAGAAAACTCCCTATCTTTTCGTGATCTTGCAGACCACGTATCCCAGCACGTCGCGGAAATACTCCACCACCTGGGTGAACGCCGCCGTGACGTCCGCTATGTCGCCGGTTATTATCAGCGTGCCTGTAAAGCGGTCGGCAAAGCCAAGGTAAACATCGCCGCTTTTTACCGTTATATCCGCCGCGAAAACGGTGGATTCCGGCGGCGTCAGGTTCATGATGCCTATGGCGGTGGAGCCGTAGTCTATCGACGGGTTGAGGCCCAGCTTTTGATATATTATCGGTGCGGGGCCGCCGATTACGTGGGCAAAGGTTATCTCTTTACCGGGCACAGTCTCCTGCACTATTCTGATTTGCTCGTCGGCGCTGCTCATATGTCGGTTTCCTCTTTTTCTCAACGTTAGGGTATCATAAAATATATTATACCATTCAGGCGGGAAAAGTCAATTACACCCGCGGCGGCACGGCCCCGGCCTTTCGCGAATTGCGCGTAGATGTGGCAAAACAAAAGGGCCGGCCGCCCGTGTTTCGGAACGGCAGACCCTGTCAGGCGCCTGTGCTTTAAGTCCGCACGAATTTTACGAGCAGACCGTGGGGCAGGAGCTTTGCCAAAAAGCGGTAAGAACGGAAAAACGCCGTGGGCGTGTAAGAGCGCCGGCCCTTTCGCGCGGCCTTAAGGGAACCGAGAGCCACCTTTTTTGCGTCGCAGAAGGGGAGCGAGGAAAACATCTTTGAGTTGCCGCTTATGCCGCCCGCGTCCAAAAACTCCGTAGTCATTGGGCCGGGACAGACGGCGGTCACCGCCATTCCCTGAGGGCGCAGTTCATCGTCAAGACCCAGAGAAAAATCGGTGACGTAAGACTTTGTGGCGCCGTAAACCGTCATGCGCGGATTTGGGCAGAAGGAGGCTATGGACGAGACGTTGATTATGCGCCCGCCGTCGCGCATATATGGCAAAACGGCCCTCGTCACGGCGGTGAGCGCGCGCACGTTCAGGTCTATGCAGCGGGAGAGCAGGCTTTCCTCCAGCTCCGCCACGTTGCCAAGGTAGCCGCAGCCGGCGCAGTTTACCAAAAGCGCCACTTCCGGCCTCTCGTTGTCAAGCAGGGCCACAAGCTCGTTTACGCCGCCCTCCGTCAGGTCGGCCGGGATAAGGCGGCAGGGAACGGAGACGGCCTCGGCGGTCTTTTCAAGCTTGTCGGCCCGGCGCGCGATAAGCCAGAGCAGCTCCACCTCCGGGAACACCTGGCGTATTCCGGCGGCAAACTCCGCGCCCAGACCGGAGGAGGCCCCGGTCACGATGGCGATCTTCATTTTTCCGGCCTCAGAGCTTTGCGGGTTCGGGATACTCGGCGCCGAAGGTCTCAACGGTGACGGTCTCCATGACCTGCGGCTGAACGGGTCTGTCCGCGGCGCCGGTGCGGGTGGTGGCTATGCCATCCACGGTCTCCATGCCCTCCGTCACCTTGCCGAAGGCGGCGTACTGGCCGTCAAGATGGGGCGCGTCGGCGTGCATGACAAAGAACTGGCTACCGGCGGAGTTCGGATTCATGGCGCGGGCCATGGAGAGAACGCCGCGGGTGTGTTTGGTGGGGTTGGCGACGCCGTTGCCTGAAAATTCGCCCTTTATGCTGTAGCCGGGGCCGCCCGCGCCCGTACCTTCCGGGTCTCCGCCCTGTATCATAAAGCCGGAGATGACGCGGTGGAAGCAAAGGCCATCGTAAAAGCCGCTTTTGACCAGCGAGATGAAGTTGTTGACGGTGTTGGGCGCAAGCTCCGGGTAAAGCTCCGCCTGAAAGACGCCGCCGTTTTTCATTGTAAATGTAACTATCGGATTTGCCATTCAGTTTATCTCCTTTGTTGATCTGCTGCGCGAAAAGCGCGGCTAAAGTTAACTTATTGTATCACAGTTTTGGGCAAATTAAAACGTTTCGCCGCACAAAATGCTTTCGCCCTAAATGGACACGGGCGAGGACGGAGGCAGTATCTCATGAAAACGGTCGGGCTTTTCCGTGGGTATGAAACGCGCCGTTTCCGCGAGGTGGCGAAACGCCGGAGTTGGTCGGCCAAAGCGTGGGCGACCACATGCCCGGAATACAGCCAAACGGCACCGCAAACAGGACGCCTGTCAGAAACAAAGAGACAGAGTTTTGGGTTTTGACAGCTGTTGCCGGTATCACCGACGGCGGCAACCGGGTAAGCCTGCCGGGTTCTGGCCCATCCTTCTACTTTAACTTAGTTTTACAATGGTACCGCTTTTTTCGGCAATCGCCTCGGCTGCGTTGTCCAAAGAGGCGATGACGGCGCATTTTGCGGAGCCGGATTCCGCAAATTGTATGCACGCCTCCACCTTGGGAAGCATGCTTCCGGCGGCAAACTGTCCGTCGGCGCAGAGGGAGCGCAGTTCCGATGGGCTGGTGCGGCCCAGTTTGCGCTGGAAGGGTGTGCCAAAGCCGGTGCAGACGGCGTCAACGGCCGTCAGGATTATCAGCTTGTCCGCGCCTATCAGCTCCGCCAGCTTTTCGGCGGCGAAATCCTTGTCGATTACGGCGTCAACGCCACAAAGCTCGCCGTCGCGCCCGACCACAGGAACGCCGCCGCCGCCCGCCGCTATGACGACGCTGCCGGCTTGCAGCATGGCGCGCACAGAGTCCTTTTCTATGATGTCTACTGGCTTTGGCGAGGGCACCACACGGCGAAAGCCCTGGCCGGAGTACTCGGAAAACGTGAAGCCTTTTTCAGCCGCTATCCTGCCTGCGTCTTCCTTTGAGTAGCAAAGCCCTATGGGTTTGGTGGGGTTGGAAAAGGCAGGGTCGTCTTCATCCACAAGCACCTGAGTTATCAGCGTCGCCACACTTTTGGAGATGTGCCTTCTGTTAAACTCGTTTACCAAAGCGTTTTGCAGGTGGAAGCCGATATATCCCTGGCTCATGGCGCCGCACTCGGGAAACGGCATGTCGCTGCCTATGGCGCCGGATTGCGCGGCCCTGGCAAACGCGGTTTTAATTATTCCTACCTGCGGCCCGTTGCCGTGTACGAGCACAATGTTTTCGCCTTTCTCAACAAGGCCGGCTATGGGTTTTACGATCTCCCTGATAAGCGAAAGCTGACGCTCCGGCGTGTTGCCCAAAGCGTTCCCTCCAAGGGCAATGACGGTGTTAGACATTGATTCAAAACCTTTCTTTATATTAAGACCTGCTGCGTAAAGCAGTG
>CAYONL010000127.1:0-3339 GCA_964405305.1 uncultured Oscillospiraceae bacterium
TTATCCTACATCAGGGGGCGTTTTGTCTATTGTCCGTTTTTACTGGTTCGGTTCATACATCTGGAGATGGCGGGCGTTTTTTGGTATCATGAGCATGGACGATAATACCTGACGAAGGGCGGCGGCGTATATGGATGACAAAAAAGTGTTTTTGGCGTGCTCGGCGCTGGTTTGCCTTGCGGCGGCCCTGGTGGCCCTAAGCGGCGGCATCACCATAAACGTCAACCATTACGCGCAAACACCGCAAAGTTTGTCTGACGGCCCGCACACCGCCTCGGAGAGCATTTCTTCGGCCGGTGAGGAACAGTTTTTCACTTCATCGCCCGAGGAGTACACCTCCTCCGACTTTATCTACGACCCCACCCTGCCCTATGACGCCGTCTACGGTCAGCCCGGAGTATTTGATATAGAGCAGGAGCTGAACACCGTTACGCTCAAAGCCGACGGCGCCGTGCTCAAAAACAAGACCATCCACAGAAACGTGCTCATAACGGCTGAAAGCGGCGTAGTGGTGATCGAAAACTGCACCATAGAGGGTTCCATAAAGGTTACGGCGGGCGCCTCGCTGGTGCTCAAAAATG
This sequence comes from uncultured Oscillospiraceae bacterium, assembly GCA_964405305.1. Classification (GTDB taxonomy): domain Bacteria; phylum Bacillota; class Clostridia; order Oscillospirales; family Ruminococcaceae; genus UMGS1668. Next base: position 582 of record CAYONL010000127.1, read on the forward strand.
TAACCGCCCAGCGGGTGGAGGTCAACACCCGCGCGATGACAGACGTGCGGCTTGAGAACTCTGAGGTCAGCATATGCGACGTGTACACAAGCTGCTCGCTTACCGGCGATGGCTTTGCGCGCGTAAGGACCCAAAGCGGCGCCGGCCTTGTGACGATAAAGCTCACTCTGCGCGACATGACGCTTTCCGAGCTTACCGTGGTGGAATCCGTTACCGTAACTCTTGAGGACGCCAAAATAGAGTCCACCACCGGCAGCGACAACCTGTATTACGAATGACCCGCGCGCAAAAAACTCCGGGCCGCCCGCCTGACGAGAGTTTTCCGCAACAAAAAAGCCTTCCGTACTTCGGAGGGCTTTTTATGATTAAGGACCGTCAGCCTATCTTTTTATACTTCTTTGCCGAAACCGAAACCTTGTGCCTGATGGGCTTCCACTCCGGCTTAGTGAACACGGCTATGACCGAGATCGGCGCATAGGTGAGCATGAACACCGGAAAAGTCAGCAGTGACGCCAGCTTTTTCCCGGCGGAACAGCTTATATTATTCCACTCCGTCGCCATGGTCAGCGCGCCTATGGCAAACGCCATCAGATAGGAACCAAGCAGCGCCTTCGCCAGCATAAGGATCACGGGTATCAGCCCATAGCGGTAGAAAAACGCCGTGAACACCAGAAGTGAGACCTGGAACGCTATGCCGATAAAGGTCAGCGCCAGCGCGGGCATTATGGTCATGGCAAGATCGAACGCGCCAAACTCGCCCGTTTTTACAAACCTGCTCATAAGCCGTGGGAAATACTTGAACGAGCACTTTATGTTGCCCTTTGACCATCGAATTCGCTGTATCCACGACTGGGAAATATCGGTCGGCTGCTCGTCGTAGACTACGGCGCTGTCGCAGTAACCGATACGCACACCGCGGGCTATGTTGTCCATGGTGAACTCAATGTCCTCGGTCAGCATAAAGAATTTCCAGCCGCCGTAGTGCTCTATGATGCTGTGGGAAACGAGAAAGCCTGTTCCGGACACGGCCGCCGAGCTGCCCAAAATCATCCTTGCGCTGTTGAGCTGGCGCGCCTCCCTCAGGAACCAGAGCGCGCTTCCGGCCGACACCCAGTTGTCCCCATAATTCTTGCTGTTCCTGTAGCAGGTCACTATATCGTAGCCCGCCGCGAAGGTTTTGTTCATCTCGCTTATGAAGTTTTCGTCCAGCAGATTGTCGGCGTCGAACACCAGATATGCGTCGTACACCCGGCCCGGCTTGGCATACGCCACCTGACTGAACAGGAAATCCAGCGCATAGCCCTTGCCCACATGGGTCTTGTTGAACCGCTCGAAAACCACAGCGCCCGCCTCCCTTGCCACCTGCGCCGTACTGTCCGTGCAGTTGTCCGCCGCCACATAGATATCCACAAGACTGGCCGGATACTTTTGCGCGCGTATGCTCGCTATGAGGTCGCCTATGACGTTTTCCTCGTTCCGCGCGGCCACCATTACGGCGTAACGGCGTGGCTCCGCCTCCGGAAACCGGCCTGGCCTTTTTACCGTCGACACGATCATGTAAATCACCTGATACGCATAGCAGACGAAAAACAGCGCGCCAAAACCATAATTTATCAGCTTTATAACATCCAGGATACTCAAAGTGTTCACCTCACATAACTGCGGCCGTCTGTGTCTTCTCCGGCTGCTTCTTCGTATTCTCGTCGTCTTCCGTCCCGGCTCGCCCGCTCTTATCCTCGCCGCGCATAATGGCAAAGCCGACTATCGCTTTAAACAGGTCTCCGTCAACCACCAGCGAGAAACTCCCTTTTTGAAGCTCCGTCAGGCTCTTGGCTATTGAAAGCCCAAGCCCGCTGCCCTCGGTGTGGCGGGAGGTATCCCCTCGCACAAACCGCTCCATCAACTCATCCGCGTTTATATTAAGCTGATAGTTCGATATATTCTTAAATACTATCGTCACCCGGTCCGCATCCTTCTCCACGTCCACATACGCGCGGGTGCCTCTTTGCGAATACTTGCATATGTTTCCCAGCAGATTGTCGAATACCCTCCAAAGGAGCCTGCCGTCCGCGTAGATATAAACTCCGTCCTCCGGTGCGTGTATCAGCGTCTCTATACCCGCGGCGTCCAGCTTGTCCGAATACTCCGACACCGCCTGATTGAGCAGCTCTGTTACATCGGTGCGGGCCGGCTCAACGGTGATGCTGCCCGTGCTGGCCTTTGAGGCTTCGACCAGATCCTCCGTCAGCTTTTTAAGCCGGGCGCTCTGCCTTTCTAACACTTTAATATACTCCTTCGCCTGCTCGTCGTCAATATCTCTTTTTTCAAGCAGATCTACATAGTTGATAATCGACGTCAAAGGCGTTTTCAGGTCGTGCGAAACGTTTGTTATAAGCTCCGTTTTAAAATGCTCGGACTTTATGTGCTCCTCCACCGCGCGGCCCATGCCTATGGAAATATTGTTCAGCGCCTCTCCGTGGCACTTGAAATCCCATTTCATCTTCGACGTGTCCACATGGTACGAAAGGTCGCCGTGAGCTATGGCTTCCCCACCCTTTTGCAGGTCATGCGCCCAGATCGTCACAAAACACGCCGCGATGCCCACCGCCGCGTTGACCGCGAACCACCAGAAAAATCCGCCAAGCCCGCCTACAAACATACATATCATGTTGAAAAAGCAAAGCCCGCCCCAAAACAGCGCCGTTTTCCAAACCAGGGGCAGGTTGCGCAATATATCCCCGATACCGTAGCATAACGC
>CAYONL010000127.1:3404-6488 GCA_964405305.1 uncultured Oscillospiraceae bacterium
GATATATACCACCGTGTTTTTGTACCAGCCGCCTTTTTTCACCCTTGCCGCGAACGTTACGCAAAACGCCAGCGCCGCCATAGCTATCAAAAACATCGCGGCGGCTATGGCCAATATCAGGCTCTCCGCGTAGTAGTTGAAATACAACACAAGCTCTGTTAAAAACGCTCCGGCAACCAGCGCCGCCGCCGCAAGAATATCCAGCGGTATCCTGTCGAACCAGGTGAGCGTTATCACCTCCGGCTCTGTGTCAGCCCGGTGTCCCGCCGCGCTCATAAGATAAATGAACGCCACCAGCGCCACCAGTCCGAACGCCACAGTGAGCACCGGTATGTTGTACTTTCCCCTAAGCAGCCAGCCGTATGTCTGTGACGCGGCGTAAAATCCATCCGTATCCACCGGCAAGCCCGGGTCTATATACGCCTCCAGCGAATACAACCTGGACTGGCCGTAATATGAGAACGATGTGACGAACACGAACCGCTCATCGTCGCCGTAGGTGTCCAACAGCGTGTCTCCACCGGATGCGGGCGTTATTCTGAAGGCGTAGTTCGTCTTTGTCGCGCTGAAATAGTCCTCGTAGGTCTTTGCCGCGCCGGAATCCGCGCCATTATCTTCGCGGGCCTGAAAATAGCTGTAGAACGCCGTCTCGGAATACTTCTGCGCCTGACGGTAGCAAAGGCCGCTCTCCGCGAACGGCACCGGGACAGTGTTGTAATACCCATCCTCCAGCATATACGCCACAGCGCCCGCGCCCAGTATGGCCGCCGTCATCGTAACCGCGAACACACAGACCGCCACAGCCTTGACCGCGATGGAATAGCGCTTTTTCATGGTCATTTACCTTTCTCTATCTTGTATCCCTGCCCCCACACGACCTTAATGTATCGTGGGTTGGCCGGGTCTATCTCCAGTTTTTCCCGCAGGTGGCGGATGTGAACGGCCACCGTGTTTTCCGCGCCGAAAGGGTCCCCGCCCCACACCTCGGAATAAAGCGCCCGGGACGAAAACACCTTGCCCGGGTTTTTCATCAGCAGCTTCAATATTTCGTACCCGGTTGGGGTAAGGCTGCGCTCCTCGCCGTCCGACCGGACAGTCTTTGTCTCGTCGTCCAGCTCTATGGTGCCCAGCGAAAGCTGGGCCTCCTTCTTCGCCGCCGCGCCGAGGGTGATGTATCTGCGCAGCTGCGAGCGGACCCGCGCCTGAACCTCCGCGGGATTGAAGGGCTTCGTTATGTAGTCGTCCGCCCCAATGTTGAGGCCCAGCACCTTGTCCGTGTCCTCGCTTTTTGCCGTCAGCAGTATGACCGGAACGTTGGAAGTTTCACGCAGCTTCACCATGGCCGATATTCCATCCATGACCGGCATCATTATATCCATTAAAACCAAATGGATATCCTCCTTAGCCAGTGTGTCCAGCGCCTCTTTTCCGTTTCCGGCTTCAAATACCCTGTATCCGTCCGCCGAAAGATATATCTTCAGCGCCGAAACTATATCCGGCTCGTCGTCGCAGATCAAAATATTGTACATAACTTCACCCTCTGTATGTATTTTACACTGTGGGCCATTAAATAAACAGTATCTAAATGATTAAGAATCCATTAACGGCTTTTCTTTCATATCGCTAAAACAAAACCTCCCGCGCTTTGTAACGCTTTCGCCAAACGAGCTTTGCCGCAGCCGCCGTGCAGCCAAAAGCGGAGAGTGCGCGAAAACCGTTTTTCTCTCAGGCAAAAGCCGCCCCGCAACAGTTCCACAGGGCGACCCAAACCGACTGTATGCGCAAAACTTCTGTTTGCCAAACATGGGGCACGGCCCGGAGCCATGTCCCATGTTCTTTGCGCGCTGAAAACGCGCCGTCTATTTAAGTTCGGCTATGGTCACGCCCGTCTCGCCCTCGCCGTATGTACCCAGACGATAGCTCTTGACGGCTCTGTTGTTTTTTAGCGCCTGCTGCACGTTGGTCCTGAGCACGCCCGTGCCTTTTCCATGGATAACGGCTATCTGCTTTATACCCATGATGACGCACTCGTCTATGAACCTGTCGAGGTTTAAAAGCGCCTCCTCCGCGTCCTGTCCGCGCAGGTCAAGCTCGCTCGCGGCGGCGCGCTCCGCCCTTCCGCCCACCTCTTTGGTGACGGAACCGCCGTTGCGCGTTATCTTTTTGCTGTTTTCAACAAGCCGCAGCTCGCCTATATTTATCCGGGACTTCACAAGGCCGGTCTGCACCGTAAGATAGCCCGCGCCGTCCGGCTCGCTGAGCACCGTGCCCAGCTTTGTAAGGCCGTTTATCTTAACGGTGTCGCCGCGGCGCAGCTTCCTCGGCAGCACGTAGCCGTCGTTCTTTTGCGAAACGAGCGGGTCGGCTATGTTCTGTATCTCGCCAACTCCCTGCTTCACCTGTGCGCGGGCGCGGGCCACCATATCGATGGCGTTGTCGGAATCCATGTCGCGCTTCATGTTCGCCAGCTCGTCTATGAGTTTCTGCGACTCCGCGCGCACCTGCTCCACCATACGGCGGGCGGAGACGCGGGCCTGCTCCATCTCTTTTTCACGTATGCGGTCCATCTCGGCCTTTTGCGCGGCCACATCGTTGCGTACCCTCTCCGCCTCTACGCGGAAAGCCTCGGCCTGCTCCTGCTCGCGCTGCAACTCCTGACGGCTCTGCTCAAGCTTTGAAACCACGTCCTCAAACCGCGTGTTCTCGCCGGAAACCAGTTCCCGCGCCCTGTCGACTATGGAGCTGTCCATTCCAAGGCGCTCACTGATCGCGAAAGCGTTGGAGCGGCCCGGCACGCCCACCAGCAGCCTGTAGGTCGGAGATAGTGTGGCCACATCGAACTCGCAGCAGGCGTTCTCCACCCGCGGCGTTTGCAGCGCGTAGACTTTTATTTCGGCGTAGTGGGTGGTGGCCGCCAGCTTCGCGCCGTACAGCTTCAGCCTCTCTATTATGGCCACAGCCAGCGCCGCGCCCTCCACCGGGTCCGTGCCGGCGCCCAGCTCGTCAAGCAAAACAAGCGAACGGTCATCCGCCTGCTCCAGTATCTTTATGGTGTTGTTTATATGGGAGGAGAAGGTGGAAAGG
>CAYONL010000128.1:0-6253 GCA_964405305.1 uncultured Oscillospiraceae bacterium
TCGCCGCCAGCTTGCCTATGGTGGTGGTCTTGCCTACGCCGTTTACGCCTATCATCATGACTACGGCGGGCCGGCCGGCAATATCCAGCTCCTGCCCTCCGGAAAGCATGGCGGCTATGGTCTCCTTTAGCACGCGCTTTATGTCCGACGGGTCGGTTATGCCGTCCCTCTTTACCCGGGCGCGGACCTCCCCGCATATGGCCGCCGAGGTCACGCCGCCCACATCCGCCAGCACCAGCGCCTCCTCCAGGTCGTCAAAAAGCTCCTCCGTTATGGCGCTGTGGCCGCCTATGGCCTCCAGCGCCTGTTTCATACTGTCCCGTGTCTTTTTAAGCCCGTCGCTTAATTTTTGAAACAGTCCCATACGCTCACCCCGAAATCTTCTCAATGTTAAAGAACCTCTGATCAATTGCCAAAATCAAATAGGAGCCTGCGGCGAATTTCTATTAAAGGGCTATCGTTCCCGCGCCGCCTGTCTCCTGTCTCCTGTCTCCTGACTCCTGTCTCCTGTCTCCTGACTCCTGACTCCTGACGTCAGTTGTCCTCCCGCAGCTTCATCTCTATCCACTGCTGTTTTGAAATGAGCACGGCGCGGGGCTTGCTGCCCTCAAAGGGGCCGACTATGCCCTTCTGCTCCATCTGATCAACTATGCGGGCCGCTCTGGCGTAGCCCAGCTTTAACCGCCTTTGCAAAAGCGAGGTTGACGCCTGCCCCATCTCCACCACACACTCTATGGCGGCGGGCAGCATCTCGTCCTCATCGTCAAAGCCGCCGCCCTCGTCTCCGGAGGTTCCCTTTTTGCCCTTCTCGACCGCGGCCTGCTTTTCTATCTCCTCCAGCACCTGTTCGTCATACTCCGCGACGCCGCCGTTTTTGATGAACTCCACTATCTGCTCCACCTCCCGGTCGCTGACAAAGCAGCCCTGTATGCGCTGCGGCTTTGGCGCGCCCACGGGATAGAACAACATGTCGCCCCGGCCCAGCAGCTTTTCCGCGCCGCTGGAATCCAGTATCGTGCGCGAATCCACGTGGGAGGAGACGGCGAAGGCCACGCGGCTGGGTATATTCGCCTTGATTATGCCTGTGATGACGTCCACTGAGGGGCGCTGGGTGGCTATGACCAGGTGCATTCCGGCGGCGCGGGCCATCTGCGCCAGACGGCAGATAGCGTCCTCCACCTCGTTTGGGGCGGCCATCATCAGGTCGGAAAGCTCGTCTATAATTATAACTATCTGCGGCATGGGGGTCAGGTCCTCGCGCCTGGCCGCCAGCTCGTTGTAGCCGCGCAGATCGCGCACCGCGTTGTCGGCAAAGAGCTTGTAGCGGCCCAACATCTCGCTCACCGCCCAGTTCAGCGCGCCGGCGGCCTTGCGCGGGTCGGTCACCACCGGCACCAGCAGATGGGGTATGCCGTTATATACGCCCAGCTCCACCACCTTGGGGTCCACCATCAGCAGGCGCACCTCCTCCGGCGTGGCCTTGTAAAGCAGGCTGACTATCATGGAGTTTATGCACACCGACTTGCCGGAGCCGGTGGCCCCCGCTATCAGCAGATGGGGCATTTTCGCCAGGTCGGCCACGGCCACCTTGCCGGTTATGTCCCGCCCCAGCGCCACCGTTACCCGGCTTTTCGCGTTCACGAACTCGTTGGAATCTATGATCTCGCGGATGCTGACGGTGTTTATGTTCTTGTTTGGCACCTCTATGCCCACGGCGGCCTTGTTCGGTATGGGCGCCTCTATGCGCACGCCGGCGGCCGCCAAATTTAGCGCTATGTCGTCCGCCAGATTCGTTATGCGGCTTATCTTGACGCCGGCGCTGGGCTGCAGCTCATACCGGGTGACGGACGGCCCGCGGGAGATATCCACCACCCGCGTCTGCACGCCGAAGGAGTTGAGTGTGTCCACCAGCAGGTCGGCGTTCTGCTTCAGCTCGTCCGTTATGTCGCCGGTGTTGGGCTGCGGCAGCTCCTTCAGCAGCGTTATCGGCGGGTACTGGTAGGCGTCCGCCGTTATGTCCGCCGCTATGTCGTCCATCATGCTTATTTTGAAGTGGCCGTCCTCGGTCCTGTTGGGGTTCTCTCCGCCCTTTTGCGGGGCCTCATGTTTGGCGGCGCGCTTTATAAGCTCCTCCAGCTCCTCCGGGGTCCTTTCGCCGGCGGCGGGCTCCGGCGGCGGCGCTGCCTCCTGATTCTGCACGTTTGACGGCTGTTCGGAGGGCGCGGGCTGCGCCGGCTTTGCCCTCTCCTCAAACGGCTCGTCCGCCGTAAAGTCCGGCGCCGGGGCCGGCGGTATCTCGTCCAGCAGGATATCTATCGGGCTGCGCCGCGCGGAGGACGGCCCGGCCGCGGATGACGCCGACGCCACAGGCTTTACGTCAAAACGGCCGTCCGGCGTCATACCGCCACCCAGCAGCTTGTCCTTCGCGCGCTGGACCGGGTCGGCCGGCGCGGTCATATTGGGCGACTGCACCGGATGCAGCGGCATGGCCTCCGGCCCGTCCAGCGGGATATCTATCTGGGCCTGACGGACGGCCTGCTGCTGGCGGCGCAGCTCCACCTGTTCGGTGTAGGCCTGCTGTATCTTCTTCCCGGCCTTGGCGGGCTTGCTGTACAGATCCAGCAGGGTCGTGCCGGTGAGCACCATCGCCATCACGAATATGAGTATCACCACGGTGATCTTCGCGCCCGTGGCCCCCAAAAACGACGAGAGCGGTATACCGATAACGCAGGACAGCACGCCGCCGCCCGAAAGCTCCTTGCCCGCGTCATAAAGGGCCGCTATCTGCTCCGCAAACCCGCCCTCCGGCATACCGGAGGCGAAGATCTGGGTGGCGGCGCAGATGAGCACCACCAGAGCCAGCACCTGCCACACCTTTCCCGCCGCCGAAAAATACGGCCTGTCAAGGGTGGCCATTATGGCTATGTAGATAAAGGCCGGGCCTATCAGGTAGGCGCACCAGCCGAACACGCCGAACAAAAAGCCATGCAGGCTCTGCCAGAAATTTTCGCCCTCCACAGCGGTGAGCGCTATGAAAAATATTCCGGCGGCGAACATCATCACCGCCAAAAGCTGGCGATGACCGGCGGCGGCCTCCTCGCGCTCCGCCTTGGTAGTCCTGGGCTTTGAGGAGGATCTGCCCGTGCTCTTTTTAGTCGCCAACCGTATCACCCCGTTTCATCTTGCTTCGTCTTTCACGCCAGCGTAACCAGCGCGCCGGTCACGTGCTCGTATATCCCTATGCCCACCGTGACGACGCCCAGCGCCAGCATATACCACATGAACAGGCCGAACCTGTCGTTCGTCACAAGCCATTTCACGGTCTTTATCGCCAATATGCCGAAAACCAGCGCCACGGCCATGCCCACCAGCGCCGGGCCCCAGGCTATCTCCACCGCGCCGGAGAGCGCGTCCGGCACCTCCAGCAGGTTGGCAGCCAAAACGGCGGGCAGGCCCATGATGAAGCTGAAGGCCACCGCCTGCTCCCTTGAGACGCCCATCATCAGGCCCACCGAGATTGTGGAGCCGGAGCGCGAAAGCCCCGGCAGCGGCGCGACAGCCTGCGTCACGCCCATGGCCAGCGCGTCCCTCGGCGTCATGGTGGCGGCGTCCTTGTTACCCTTTACGCACCTGTCCGACAGGTACAGCAGCGCCGCCGTCAGCAGAAAGCAGCATCCCTCCACCACTATGTCGCCATCCTGGGCCAGCGAGGTGAAAAAGTCGCTGAAAAAGAAGGCGACTATGAGCGGGGTCAGCGACAGCAGCACCAGCAGCAGCATCCGCCGCGCCGGAGCCATGCCGTCCTTTTTAAACCGGCCCGTAAATATGTCGCCCAGCATCAGGAAAAACTCCTTTATCATGCCCCATATGGTGGGCCAGAACGCCACGCAGACGGCCGCCAGCGTACCCATATGCAGCAGTATGGCGTACACGCCCCCTGCCTCGCCGGCAAGCCCGGTAAAGTGCTGGTAAAGCGAAAGGTGGCCGGAGCTTGAGACCGGAAGGAACTCCGTAAGCCCCTGTATTATGCCCTGGATTATCGCGTCAAAATATCCCATATTGCCTCCGATTATGTAATTGCCGGCCCCGCCGGCTACTTTATCACCGCTCCCGGGGCGTAGCGGTCGTCAAGGTACATGCGAAGCTCGGTGGCGCAGAGACGCGAAACGGTGAACCCTGTCTCGCCCCGCACTCCCTCAACAAAACCGCCGTCTATCTCTCTTATTTCCGGCCGCGCCGGCTCCTGACGAAACACCTGCTCCGGCGGAACTATGGAGTAAAGTATCATTCTTTCGCGCCTCCGTCCTCCGGGCCGTCCACCTCGCGCTCCTCCGTCTCCCGGCCGGCCTGACGGCGCTTTTCGATCTGCGCGTAAAGGCGCTCTATGGCGTCGGAAAGGCCGCCCAGATGGTCGATAAGCCCCTCCTTGACCGCGTCCGCGCCGTCGAGCACCGTGCCCACGTCGGTTATCAGCTCGCCCGTGTTCATCATCAGCTCGTGGAACCGCTCCGGGCTAATATGGCTGTTGGCGGTGACGAAGTTCGTTATGCGCTCCTGCATCTTGTCAAAATAGGACAGCGTCTGCGGCACGCCGAGCACCAGCCCGTTCATCCGCACCGGGTGCACCGTCATGGTGGCGGAGGGCGCGATAAAGCTCTCCTTTGCCGAGCACGCCAGCGGCACCCCAATGGAGTGTCCCCCGCCCAGCACCAGCGAGACGGTGGGCTTGCTCATCCCCGCTATCAGCTCCGCCAGCGCGAGCCCGGCCTCCACGTCCCCGCCCACGGTGTTGAGCACGATCATCAGGCCCTCTATGTCCTGATCCTGCTCAATGGCCACAAGCTGCGGTATCACGTGCTCGTACTTGGTGGATTTGTTTTGCGGGGGCAGGATAAAGTGCCCCTCTATCTGCCCCACCACCGTAAGACAGTGGACGACGTATTTGCCGTTCGTCTTTGTTACGGAGCCAGTCTCGATTATCTGCTCGGTCTGCGCTTCCTTTTTTTCGGCTGTCCCGTCCTCCCGCCCGCTTTCGTCTGTGGGCCGGGGACGCTTTCGCGGCGCTGTCGGCATATTTACCGCTCCCTTTCGTGCAACGCGTCTTTGGGATATTATTGCACCAAAGCCCGGCGATTATGCTACAATGCGGCTATTTTATATTATAACAAACTGCGCCCGATTTAACAACCACGGATTTCGCCCGCGCTTTTGTTTTCTTCCGTGTCCGTCCCGCGAAAACCCCGCTCCGGCACGAATTAAGGTGCGCGCGCCAATTGGTCTTGCAAATTTCTTTAAATTGACTATACTAAATTTATTGAGCCTGAACCCCGCGCCGGGAAAGCTCCGCGCGCGGCCCCAAAGGCCCCGGCCGGCGCAACAGGCTTAATTTTATCCGACAGAGTCTGTGAAACAAGAAAAGGAGAATATCTATGACAAACAAAACGACCGCTCTGGTTTCCATTGTTCTGGCGCTTGTGCTTGTCTTCGCGCTTGCCGTTACGTCGACGGCGGGTACCACCAGCGGCTACTACTGGGACGCGGAAGGACACTCCAAAGGCAATGACAAAACTGACGCCGTCTGGTACGGCAGCAGAGCCACGATCCTCACTGATGAAAATATCGCCAAGCTGAAAACCTTCCTCGCCTATGGCGAGACCTATTTCGGCGCCATGGACATTTATTGGGAGACCCTCCACGTCAACGAGAGTTCCGGGCGTGCGGAGATCGGCTTCAATTTCGGCGCCGCCCACGCGGGCGAGACCGCCCGCCTCAGACATTTCAGCAATATCGCCTCCGGCACCCTTACAAATGATGCGACCTACACCGCCGTGGTAGACGCCGACGGCTGGGCCTGGTTCCAGGCTCCGTATGATGCGCCCGCTTCCCCGTTTATGGCGAGTATTAAACCCACGAAGCGCGGCTCCACCGTCGTCAAGGAGAGCAACGTCCCCTCCGACAACTTCGAGGTTGGCACCCGCATTGTTGAGGAGGCCGCGCCCGTGGAGGACAACCCCAACACCGGCCTTTCGCTCTGGTTCTGACCGACAGCCTGTCCGCGCCCGTCTTCCTTTGAAGGCGGGCTTTTTTCATGGAGACCTCTTTACATTGCACAATTGGTAAATATTAAGTAAAATATTCCACAATAGACTTACATTTTATCGTTTATGCAGTATTTTAAACTTGCAAATTTGTACCATTGATAAGGTACAATAAGTTGCGCAAATTCAAAAGAGGATAAAAATAGACAAGGTTT
>CAYONL010000129.1:0-6226 GCA_964405305.1 uncultured Oscillospiraceae bacterium
AGGCCAAGGAGCTTATGTGCTACACAAACTACGGCATCACAGAGATATCAGAGCTTACCGGATTCAAAAGTATTCACTATTTCAGCCGCTACTTTAAAGAGAAAGAGGACATGTCCCCAATAGAGTACAAGCGCGCCGTCATGCGGCAGCTCGACATAGGCGGCACCGGCCTTTAGACCGAACTGCGCCGGCGGCATATACACAAAACAAAAACAGGGGCGCAAATCCCGCGCTCCTGTTCTTTTTGTACTCGACAATATTTTACATTATAATACTCCAAATTATGTATTATATAATATTACCGCTTTTTGCGCCTTTTTGTTCGCGCGGGTTGGCCGGACGGTGCGCTTTCGCCGCGGCTTTCCGGCAACGCCGCATAACATATGGAACAGCCCTCGCGCTTCGGCATCCATCCGAAACGAGAGGGCTGTTTTCAATTATATTTGTCCGGCCGGTCAGACGGTGCGCTTTCCACCGACAAACACAGCCGCGATGAAACGAGATGAGTGAATGAATGTCAAATTCACATTTTCGACACAGCTCGTCCGCGGGAATATATCACCTTATAATAAATCGCTTTTCCCTAAATTGCATTTAGAACAAAGAGTTTGTAAATTTTCTTCAACGGTTTCCCCACCCTTTGACCATGGAATAATATGGTCAACATGCAATTGAACCGTTGGGTCTTTTGCAGGTGATGCACCACAAGCACAACATCTGAAGTTATCTCGCTGCATTACTCTAAATCGCAGTCTTAGATTTACATCTCTTTTTGTTTTATGTGAGGATATATAATCACCTACACTAATTTCTTCTATCTCACTCTGATTAATGTAATTTACAAATGCTTTTACCGCTTCAGACCATTTTCCATACTTTCTTAGATACGCTCCATTTGAAATGACCGAAATCTTTTTATCATCCATATCTCGACGTACTGGTTGGCATCCCTTTTTAATCCAAACATTTTCAAGGTTGTCAAAAAGCTCCTGTTCGGTCCAGACACGATTTTTTATTTGTATATTTGCCAATTGTAAAGCATTGTTCCATGTCACAAATCGCCTACTAATCGTAGAACAATCATATTTCCCATAATGATTATATTCATTCATTGATATAGAATCTAATCTGTTTTCTAATGCTACTCTTCTTAGGTCATTTAATAGTTCTTCATCTGATGCTTTCTTGCGGTATTCAGTATATTCAAATTTCATTTTCTCACCTGACTTCATCTTTCTGTCTATTATATCGCCTCAACATGCCAAACTTATCTATCCTATCCACTCAACCTTACTCACCATTTCAATTTGCTTTGATATGTTCTCCCACACGCAAAAACACAGTTTAGGTTGAGTTGATAGTTTTATTGTCGCTCGAAATCCCCAAAAAAATGAAGCTTTCCGCCTCGCCATCAATACAACACTCTCAACGTGGAAAGCCGGCGGCAAAACATCCACGGCAAACTTACCACTCTGCGTGCCGAAATCACACCCACGTGGTGAAGCCCGCATCCTTACGGCGCGGCGGGCGACAAACAGGGCTTTACCGGCCCATCTCCCGCAAAGCCTCCTCGTTCAGAACCGTTATACGGCGGTGGCCCGTGTCTATCACGCCGTCACGCTTCATCTCCGCGATTATCCGGGCCACATGGGCTCGGGAGGCGTTGACCGCGGAGGCTATGCTGTCCTGGGAAAGGCAGATGGCCCCGCTGTCGGCGTAGTCACCGCTTTGCATATAAAAGCAAAACAGGTTCGCCACCCGGGCAGCCACGTCGTTAAGACTGGTGCTCTCCGCGTCGTAGCACATGAGCCGGAGCACGTCGCCCACGAACAGCATGAGATCCATCGTGAAAGCCGCGTTTTCCAAACACATGGCGTGAAGCTGCGCCGCCGTCACCGGTATGGCAAGGCACGAGGTCACCGTTTCCGTCGTAACCACCGAGGGCACGCCCCCGCGCAGTCCGTCCAGCACGAAAAGCGTTCCCGCCTTGTGGTAGCCCAGCAGCCGCACATAGCCGCTTGAGTTGCTGGTGTACGCCTTTACAATGCCATCCAGCAGAAAAAACATGTGCGCCGGAGTCTCACCGCAGTGGCTGAGCTGCACGCCCGCCCTGTATTTTACCGGCTCTCCACAGCGTGAGGCTATAAATTCCCGGTATCCGGCCAGATCGCCCGCAAGCACCCATTTTGCTCCCGCGAAACCGGCTGCGCTCTCCGTCATGGCTATCGCACCTTTCAAAAAAGTTTTTCGACTGTATCCTACGATATTATACTTTTTTTGTCAAGTCGATAAAATAATATCAAATTCATTTGCAAGGAAGGTAACGATATGTCTGAAATGTTCCCCCATCTGTTTACTCCCGGAACCATCGGCGGCGTGACGCTTAAAAACCGTATTTTGAAAGCTCCGCAGTCCTCCGGCATGAACAATAAGGACGGTACGGTCTCCGAGCGCGCCATCCGTTATTACACCGACCAGGCCGCGGGCGGCGCCGGCGCAATAATCGTGGAGTACGCCTATGTGGACGATATCGGCTCAAAGTCGGCCCACTGCCATCTGGGCATCTCCAACGACGAGCATATCCCCGGCCTTGCGTGGCTGGCCGAATGCATAGACGAGCAGGGCGCCGTGCCGGCCATCCAGATCGAGCACTGCGGCCGCCAGAAATTCCTTGGGACCCAGCCCATATGCGCCCCCTCCGCCATTCCGTGGCCCATGCTGTGGAACAAGGTCGGCGTACAGGCCGTACCCCACGAGCTGACCATAGAGGAGATACAGGAGATCGTAAAGTGCTTCGGCGACGCGGCCCTCCGCGCGAAGATCGCCGGCTACAAGATAGTTGAGATACACGGAGCCCACGGCTACCTGCTCACCAACTTCTTCAGCCCCACCACCAACCACCGCACCGACCTTTACGGCGGCAGCCTTGAAAACCGCATGCGCATCTATCTGCAAATTGCCCGCGACGTCCGCAAAAAGGTCGGCCCGGACTTTGCCGTGACCATCCGCCTCAGCGGCACCGACTACGAGCCGGACGGCTTCCCGATAGAGGACACCGTGGCTCTGGCCAAAGCCCTTGAAAGCGAGGGCATCAACGCCTTCCATGTCTCCGGCGGCGACCACCACACCATGATCCATCAGGTCACGCCCATGTCCCTCTCGGTCTGCCACAACGCCTGGGCCGCCGAGGAGGTCAAAAAGAACGTCAGCGTGCCGGTCATAGCCTCCGGCTCCATCACCCTGCCCGAGTACGCCGAGGACATCATAGCCAGTGGCAAGGGCGATTTCGTTGGGCTGGGCCGCCCGCTTTGGGCCGACCCGGAGTGGCCGAACAAGGCCGCCGAAGACCATCCCGAGGACATACGCCCCTGCATCCGCTGCAACGAGGGCTGCCTGGAGCGCACCTTCTTCCAGTATAAGGCCGTCACCTGCGCCGTCAACCCGCAGATCAGCCGCGAGGGCGAGCTTAAGATCAAGCCGGCCGAGACGAAGAAGAAGGTCGCCGTCGTCGGCGGCGGCACCGCGGGACTGGAGGCCGCCCGTGTGGCCGCTCTGCGCGGACACGACGTCACCATCTTCGAGGAGAAGGACATATTCGGCGGACTGCTCAACGAGGCCGCCGCCCCCGAGTTCAAGTCCGACATCCGCCCATTCTTAAAATATCAGGTCACCCAGATAGAGAAGCTGGGCATACCGGTCGTCCACAAGCGCGCCGACGCCGCCATGCTCAAGGATTACGACGCGGTCATCTGCGCCACCGGCAGCCACCCCATCATCCCGAACATCCCCGGCGTGGACAAAAAGATAGCCGTGGACTGCCTCTCCGCCATCAACGGCGCGAAGCCCGTGGGCAAGCGCGTGGTCGTCATAGGCGGCGGGTTGGTCGGCTCCGAAACGGCGCTGGATCTGGCCGAAAACGGCCATGACGTCGCGCTGGTCGAAATGCTGCCGCAGATAATGAACGGCGTGGCCACCACCGACCTCATCGCCTACAGCGAGCGCATAGCCAAGACCGCCCTGCGCGTTATGACAAACACCCGCCTTCTGTCCATCACCGACAGCGGCGCGGTGGTCAAAGGCCCCAAGGGCGAGGAGACGCTTGACGCCGACACCGTCATACTGGCGCTGGGCCTCAAGGCCGACCACGCGCTTTACGACGAGCTGAAAGCCGCCGGCAAAGAAGCCTATGTCGTCGGCGACGCGGTGAGGGCCGGCAAGATCTTTGACGCCATCCACACCGCCTACCGCGTGGGCCTCAAGGTCTGACAAAACAAATAAGGGGCGGGCTCATCCTTCCACCTTCATCACACCCAAAGGCTCCGTCCTGACTAAGCCCTGTGCTCATTTTGAGCACAGGGCTTTTTATGTGCTCAAGTACCGTGCTCAAAAATCCCGTGGTGCATTTCCCCCTCCCGTATGGTAAAATAGAACCGAAGCATATCCATGGCGAAAGGGAGGCAGAAAAATGCATTTTGACGCGCATGTGCACTATTCCGGCGCTTTCGGCGACGGGTTCGACGGGGTTTTGGCCGCCTGTGGGGCCGACAAATACGTTTTACAGTGTATCCCGAGGGAAAAGCTGCGCTCCACAGTGCCGGACTCCCTGCGTTTTAAGGCGGCTCACTCCGGCAGGATCTACGTCATGGGCTCTATGGAGCGCAGCGAATACATCCTCTGCGCCGAAAGCGCCGAAAAGCTGGCGGAAAGCCTTGTGCGGCAGACGAAGGCGCTGCTTTTGGCCGGCTGCGACGGGATAAAGCTGTTGGAGGGCAAGCCCGACCTGCGCCGGGAGTTCCCGATACCGGATTTCGATTCCCGCGCCTGGGAGGCATTTTGGGCGCTGCTTGAAGAAAAGGGCGCGCCGGTCACACTGCACCTAAACGACCCGCCGGAATTTTGGGACGCGGAGAGGATAAACCCCTACGCCCGTTCCCGCGGCTGGTTTTACGGCGAGGACACGGTAAACAACGAGGCCCAGTACGCCCAGATGGAGCGCGTGCTGGAGCGCCACCCGGCCCTTCGCATACAGCTTGCGCATATGTATTTCCTCTACTCGGAGCCGGAGCGTCTGGACGCGCTGTTGGAGCGGTTTCCCGGCGTCAGGCTGGACCTCACCCCGGGGGCCGAGATATACTCCGGCCTTTCCGCCATACCTGACCGCGCGCAAAAGTTCTTTTCCGACCACCGGGACAGGATATTTTTCGGCACGGACACAGGCTCCCGCGCTCTGCTGTCCGAAAAGGAGCTGGACCCCGACGAAAGCGCCGCGAGGGTGGCGCTGGTCAGCCGCTTTCTTGAGACGGAGGGTCCGTTCACGCTGCTGCCCGACGGAAAATACCTGTTTGGCACGCCGCCCATGGAGCTTTGCGGGCTTGGGCTTTCCGACGAGGCGCTGGATATGGTATACCGCAAAAACGCCGAAGCCTTTTACGGCGCGCCAAAGCCCGTTGCTCCCGCCGCCGACGAGCTCGAGCACGAGTATTCGGCCCGGCTCGCCCGGCTCGGGTAAGGCTCTGCGCCTGATTTTCCGTTTTGCAACCCACATTTGCGTAAACGCAACGCTTGGCCGCTTGAACGCAACCTGCAAACGGCGTATTATTTAGTTGGAAGGAGGTATAAAGTATGACCACTGGAGAAAAAATTCAGCGTCTGCGTAAAAGCCACGGTATGTCACAGGAGGAACTTGCGGCTCTAATTGCGGTCTCCCGGCAAGCCGTTTCCAAATGGGAACTTGACGGCGCCCTTCCTGATACGGACAAGATGATCCAGCTAGGTAGGATATTCAACGTGACCACGGATTATCTCTTTCTGGATGAGGTCACGGAGGAACATCTCCCTCCCACAGCATCACCTGAGGAAAGGCCCATAAAAAAGAAAAGCCGGACGGAAAAAATAGCGCTCATCGTGTTTTTAACCGCGGTGGCGCTTTATGGCTTAGTTGTCGGTCTGCTCTCACAATCAATTTCCATCGCAATTCTGATGCCCCTGTCCGTGCTGTCTCTTGCCGTAATAATTTATGTCGTCTATCTGCTAATTGCTTTTTTGCGTCGCAACACACGGTAATCCTTTTGTCAGGAAAGGTTTGGCAAGCGCCCGGCTCTACTTGTATGCGCGGGTTGACGGCACCCATGCAAGGCCGGTCCAAATCTCTGATTTGGCTACCGGCTACTGTAGTCGCGCTGCTCGCTTGTAGCGCTTCGCATCGCTCGTTGTTTCTTCCTGCTCT
>CAYONL010000130.1:0-6210 GCA_964405305.1 uncultured Oscillospiraceae bacterium
GCCTCCTTGGGAAGCTCGACGGAGCCTATGCGGCGCATCTTTTTCTTGCCCTCTTTTTGCTTTTCCAGCAGCTTCTTCTTTCGGGTTATGTCGCCGCCGTAGCACTTGGCCAGCACGTCCTTGCGCAGGGCCTTCACCGTTTCCCGGGCAATTATCTTCCCGCCTATGGCCGCCTGAACGGGCACCTCGAACATCTGGCGGGAGATGTTGTCGCGCAGCTTTTCGCACATGCGGCGGGCGCGAGGGTAGGCCTCCTCCTCAAATATCATCATGGAGAGAGCGTCCACCTGCTCGCCGTTGAGCAGGAAGTCCAGCTTCACCAGCTTCGACGGGCGGTAATCCGCCAGCTCGTAGTCAAAGGAGGCGTAGCCCCGGGTCCGGCTCTTTAGCGCGTCGAAAAAGTCGTATATTATCTCCGCCAGCGGCAGGAAGTAGCGCACCTCCGCGCGGTCGGCGTCCAGATACTTTGTGTCCCTGTATATACCGCGCCGTCCCTGGCACAGCTCCATAATGTTGCCGATATACGCGGTGGGCGTTATCAGGTTCGCGGCCACATAGGGCTCCTCCGCCGAATCTATCAGCGAGGGGTCGGGGTAGTTGGTGGGGTTCGCAAGCTCAATCGTCTCGCCATCGGTCAGGTGCAGGCGGTAAACGACGGAGGGCGCGGTGGTTATGAGGTCGAGGTTGTACTCGCGCTCCAGCCGCTCCAAAATGACCTCCATGTGCAAAAGGCCCAGAAAGCCGCAGCGGAAGCCGAAGCCCAGCGCCGCGGAGGTCTCCGGCTCAAAGGAGAGGGAGGCGTCGTTGAGCATCAGCTTTTCCAGCGCGTCCCGCAGGTCGGGGTATTTCGCGCCGTCCAGCGGGTATATTCCGGCGTAAACCATGGGGTTCGCCTTTCGGTAGCCGGGCAGGGCCTTTTCCGTGGGCCGGCGGGCCAGCGTAACGGTGTCGCCCACGTCGGTTTCGGATACGTCCTTTATGGAGGCGGTGATGTAGCCCACCTCTCCGGCTTCCAGACAGTCGGCCGGGATAAGGCGGGTGGCGCCCATGTAGCCGACCTCCACCACCTCGTACTCCGCGCCGGTGGCCATGAGCTTTATAACGTCGTCGGCCCGGACGGAGCCGTCGAACACGCGCACGTAGACGATGACGCCCCGGTAGCTGTCGTAAACCGAGTCGAAGACCAGAGCCTTCAGCGGCGCCGCGTCATCGCCCTTTGGCGGAGGGACCTGGGCGGCAATGGCCTCCAGCACGGCGTGTACGTTTTCGCCGGTTTTGGCGGAAATGCGCGGCGCGTCCATGGCCGGGATGCCGATGATGTCCTCTATCTCGTGGGCCACACGCTCCGGGTCGGCGGCGGGCAGGTCTATTTTGTTTATCACGGGCACAACCTCAAGGTCGTGCTCCACGGCAAGGTAGGTGTTGGCCAGCGTCTGCGCCTCCACACCCTGGGACGCGTCCACGATGAGCAGCGCGCCCTCGCACGCCGCCAGCGACCGGCTGACCTCATAGTTGAAGTCCACATGTCCGGGGGTGTCGATGAGGTTGAAGATATACTCCCGCCCGTCGTCGCCGGTGTAGTTGAGGCGCACCGCCCGCGCCTTGATGGTTATGCCGCGCTCCCGCTCTATATCCATGTTGTCCAGGAGCTGTTCCTCCATGTCGCGCAGGGCGACGGCGCGGGTGTTTTCCAGTATCCTGTCCGCGAGGGTGGACTTGCCGTGGTCTATATGGGCGATTATGCAGAAATTTCTGATATTGTCTTTGGGCATGGGCTCACTCCGTTCCACAGGGTGAAAGGCGCCGCGTTGAGCGGCTCCAATTTCTCATAATGTATTGTACCACAAAATCATGGCGGCACAAGAGAAATTTTATTGCGGAGCTTTTAAGTGCCGCCACAATTATATTTTGAAGTAGGCGTCGCCCGAAGGGTCTTAGGTTCTTTCGTTTCGGAATCGTCTATGAAACTTAAACTATCCTATGAAGTTGGCGTTTATCCGAAGGATAAATAAGGGCAATCGGAATGCCCTTATTTTAAATCCGTCGGCGTAGCCGACACCTCTTAAAAAGCAAACTTATCAATCTCCGCATATGCTTGATTTCAGCGAAGAAAGTAAACATATCTGGAATAAGCGAGTATTGTGTTTTAATTGGAGCCTGCGGCGCATCTTATTTAGGGGGCTTTCCGATCGCCCCCTAAGACCCCTTCGGGCGAACGTCCTCATTATAATTTGGTGTGAGTTTCACGGCGGCGCGGGAATGATCGCCCCTGTAATATCCTTCGGACGAACGCTCACTTCAAAAGCTAATGGAAGTCAATCGTCTAAGTCTGCCGTTTTCCAAACAGTGGATTATCTCTAATTTTTGAAGTAGGCGTCGCCCGAAGGGTCTTAGGGGCAGCGGAATGCCCCTATTTTAAATCCGTCGGCGTAGCCGACACCTCATTGTTTAAGAATCCCTCTTTATGGAATCCGTCGCCCCCGCGGAAAGTTTGAAAGAAAAAAGAGTAGTTTTCACTTTTATAGCGTATATACTCGTTGTAAACGAAAAAATGGGGGAGGCGTCGGTATGAACGAAAATATCAGGGAGCGCACCGAAAGGCTGGAGGCGGAAACGCTGTCGCCGGCCGCCTGCCTTTCCGTACAGAGCCGGGGCCGGGAAACGCCGCTGGAAAAGGATGAGCTGCGCACCGACTTTCAGCGGGACAGGGACAGGATACTGCACTGCAAGGCGTTTCGCCGCCTTTCGCACAAGACCCAGGTGTTTTTAAGCCCGGAGGGGGACCACTACCGCACCCGCCTGACCCATACGCTGGAGGTGGCGCAGATAGCCCGAACCATGGCGGTGGCCCTGCGGCTCAACGAGGACCTGACCGAGGCCATAGCGCTGGGCCACGACCTGGGGCACACGCCCTTTGGTCACGCGGGCGAGAGGGCGCTGGACGAGGTGTGTCCGGGGGGCTTTCGCCACTATGAGCAGAGCGTGAGGGTCGCCCGCGTGCTGGAGAGGGAGGGCAGGGGCCTTGACCTCACCTGGGAGGTGCTAAACGGCATAGAGCGCCACACAAAGGGCGAGCCGGCCGCCACACTGGAGGGCAGGCTCGTGCGGCTGGCGGACGGGTTCGCCTACGCCCACCACGACGTGGAGGACGCCATACGCGCCGGCGTGCTGTCCGAGGAGGCCATACCGCCGGAGATAAAGGCCGTGCTGGGGGATACCCGCGCCGAAAGGCTGGACAGGCTGGTTTACTCGGTGATAGAGAACAGCGGCGACGACGTCCGCATGGACGAGGGGACCGACGACGCCTATCGCCTGCTGCTGGATTTTCTTTACGACGCGCTGTACACAAGCCCTGTGGCCAAGGGCGAGGAGTCCAAGGCCGAGGAGCTGGTGATAAACCTCTACGAGTTTTTTTGCGCGAACCCGGACGCCATGCCGGGCGAGTACGTGGCCATAGCCATGAGGGACGGGCTGGACAGGGCGGTCTGCGACTACATCAGCGGCATGAGCGACCGCTACGCCATAAAGACCTACACCGACTTTTTCGTGCCCAAGGGCTGGAGCAAGGAGTAGCGGGGCCGGGCTTTGGGCCGGGAACATACTTAAAAATGAAACATAAAGGAGGGCGAACCGTTGATACCGGAGTCGTTTATAGAGGAACTCAAGCTGTCCTGCGATGTGGAGAGCGTGATAGGCTCCTATGTGCAGCTCAGGCGGCGCGGACGCACGCTGACCGGGCTCTGCCCGTTCCATTCGGAGAAAACGCCCTCCTTCACCGTGTATACGGACACGCAGTCGTACTACTGCTTCGGCTGCGGCGCCGGGGGCGACGTGGTCAACTTCATCCGGCGCATGGAGAACCTGGAGTACGTGGAGGCGGTGCGCTTTCTGGCGCAGAGGGCCGGGCTGGAGCTGCCCGACGACGCGGTGGACGACAGGGCCGCCCTGCAAAAGACCCGCGTGCTCGGAATAAACCGGGAATCGGCGCGGTTTTTCCACGCGGAGCTTATGTCGGAGAGAGGGGCGGGCGCGCTAAAGTATCTGACGGAGCGGGGCCTTTCAGTGGGCACCATCCGTCATTTCGGGCTGGGTTACTCGCCGCCGGACTGGGACGCGCTTTATAAACATTTAAAATCCAAGGGCTTTGACGACGAAGACATGGTGGCCGCCGCCATGGTCCGCCGCAAAAAGAACGGCGGGTACTGCGACGTGTTCCGCGACAGGGCCATGTTCCCGATAATCGACCTGCGCGGCAACGTCATCGGTTTCGGCGGGCGGCGGATGGCGGGCGACGGCCCGAAATATTACAACTCGCCGGATACGCCGGTTTTCAAAAAGACAAAGAACCTGTTCGCGCTGAACTTTGCCAAGGCGAAAAAGCTGGACTACCTCATACTCTGCGAGGGGTACATGGACGTGATTGCCATGCACCAGGCGGGCTTCACCTGCGCGGTGGCCTCCCTCGGAACGGCGCTGACGGGCGACCAATGCCGGCTGGCGGCCTCGTATACGGAGGAGGCTGTGCTGGCCTACGACAGCGACGACGCCGGGCAAAAGGCGACAAAGCGCGCCATAAGCCTGCTCTCCGACGCCGGGGTGCGCGCCCGCGTTTTACAGATACCGGACGCCAAGGACCCGGACGAATACATAAAAAAGTTCGGCGGGGCGCGCTTCGCAAGGCTTGTAGACAGCTCCGCCGGCGCTTTGGAGTATGAACTGGCTAAAATCCGCGCAAAATACAGCACAGAGAACGAGGAAGGAAGGCTTGCCGTGCTGCGGGAAAGCGCCGCGCTGCTGGCCGGGCTGCACAGTCCGCTGGAGCGGGACATTTGGGCCGGAAAGCTGGCGGAGGAATTTTCCGTCGGCAAGGACGCGCTGATGACGCAGATAAATATGCAGATAAAGCGGGCCGTTCGCGCCGCCGAAAAACGCGAGGCCGGACAGCTCACCTCTCCCGCCGGCGCGATAGACCCGGTGGTGCCGGAAAAGCGGCAGAACTGCGCCGCCGTCACAGCCGAGGAAAGGCTTGTCTCAGCCCTTATGCGCCACCCGGACAGGTGTCTTGCGGCGGCGGAAAGGGTTGGGCCGGAGGATTTTGTAAGCGTGTTCCACCGCAGGGTGTTTGAAACGCTGGCGGCCGGTGCGAAGAACGGAGAGGACCCGTCGCCAAAGCTTTACGGCGGCGAGTTCACGTTGGATGAGCAGGGCCGCATCTCCCGGTTAAACGCAAGGGCGAGGGAGCTTTCCGGAGGGCCGGAGGAGATTTGGGACGCCATAAAGGTGATGAAGGAGCGGAAGGCGAAAAAGTCGGACGCCGAGCTGCGGGATATGAGCCCCGCCGAGCTTTCGGATTACCTGAAAAAACTGCGGAGCAAAAAGCTGTAGGGCGGCTCCGATGCCATATATAAGAACTGAAGACATAATTTTAGGGGGAATTTTCATGGCGGAAAAACGCGGGATAGTTGAACTTTTGGAAAACGGCAAGGCCAAGGGCAAGCTTACAACGAAGGAGATAAGTGACTTTCTTGAGGAAGTGGATTTCGACGTGGAGCAGGTGGACAAGCTCTACGACATGATAGAGGGCGCGGGCATAGAGATAGTCGAGGACTTTACCCCGCCGGAGGGCATAGACCTGGACGAGATAGCGACGGTGGAGGACGAGGAGGCGGACGACGGCGCGGCGGCCAGCGAGGGCATAGCCATAGACGACCCGGTCAAGGTGTATTTAAAGGAGATAGGGCGGGTGCCGCTGCTTTCGCCGGAGGAGGAAGTGGAGCTGGCGGAGCGCATGAGCGAGGGCGACCCTTACGCACGCAAGCGTCTGTCGGAGGCGAACCTGCGGCTTGTCGTGTCCATAGCGAAAAGATACGTGGGGCGCGGTATGCAGTTTCTTGACCTTATTCAGGAGGGCAACCTCGGCCTCATAAAAGCTGTGGAAAAATTCGACCACACCAAGGGCTTCAAGTTTTCCACCTACGCCACCTGGTGGATAAGGCAGGCCATAACCCGCGCCATAGCGGATCAGGCCCGCACCATCCGCATACCCGTGCACATGGTGGAGACGATAAACAAGGTCAAAAAGGTCAGCAGCCAGCTTTTGCACCAAAACGGCCATGAGCCCACGGCGGAGGAGATAGCCGACGAGCTGGATATGCCGGTGGAAAAGGTGCGGGAGATAATGCGCGTGGCGCAGGAGCCTGTCTCGCTGGA
>CAYONL010000131.1:0-6194 GCA_964405305.1 uncultured Oscillospiraceae bacterium
CATTTTCCTACATAGGGCGCTTTTTGTGCTGTCCGCACAATTTGGGGCGGTCCATATATTTTATGACAGGGAGCTTGTTCATTATCTCTTTTGGAGGGATTACTTCTCCTCTTCCTCGGTCATCCACTTTTTGGCGGCCTCTATGACGGCGGGCTCCAGCATCTTAGGCAGCTCCTCATAGCGGGCAAAGGTCAGCTCAAAGCTCCCGCGTCCCTGGGTCATGGAGCGCATTACGGTGGTGAAGTCGGCCATCTCGCTCATCGGGACCTCGGCCTCGACCTCCTGCAGCCCTTCCTCGGCGGGGTTCATGCCCAGCACACGGCCGCGGCGCTTGTTCAGCTCGCCTATTATGTCGCCGGTGTTGCTGTCCCGGACAAGGACTTTAAGGGTGCCTATCGGCTCCAGCAGGGCGGGGCCGGCCTGCGGTATTCCCGTCTTGTAAGCTATGCGGGCCGCCATCTGGAAGCTCATATCGTTGGAATCGACGGGGTGATAGGAGCCGTCCACCAGCCTTGCCAGCACGCCGACCATCGGGTAGCCGGCCAGCATACCGACCTTGCAGGCCTCGCGCAGGCCCTTCTCAACGGCCGGGAAGAAGTTCCTCGGCACGGAACCGCCGAACACGTTCTCCTCGAACACCATATCCTCGCTGTCCGTCGGCTCGAACTCGACCCAGACGTCGCCGTACTGGCCGTGTCCGCCGGACTGCTTCTTGTGCTTGCCCTGCACCTTGACCTTTTTGCGTATCGTCTCACGGTACGGAACACGCGGAGTTTCCAGACCCAGATCCACGCCGAATTTCTGCTTCAGCTTGCTGACGATGACGTCCAGATGCTGCTCGCCCAGGCCGGAGAGCACCTGCTGCTTCGTCTCCTTGTCCATCGTGTAAGAAATTGTGGCGTCCTCCTCCATCAGCCTTGTTATGGAGGAAGCGGTCTTGCTGTCGTCGTTCTTGCCCTTGGCAAACATGGCCATGGACATGCAGGGCTTCGGGAACTCCGTCTTGCGCAGGGACACAACGCGCTTGGCGTCGCACAGAGTGTCGCCGGTCTGAGCCTCGGCCAGCTTGGTTATGGCGCCGATATCGCCGGCGGAGATGACGTCCACAGGGTCCTGCTGCTTGCCGCGGACGCAGATAAGCTTGCCCAGACGCTCCTGATTCCCTGTGCGGGAATTGACGGGCGCCGCTATATTCATGTTGAGCGAGCCGGCGACCACTTTGACGAAGGACAGCTTGCCCACGAACGGGTCGGCCACGGTCTTGAACACGAAAGCGGCCAGCGGAGCGTTTTCCTCGCACTTTATTTCAACTTCGTTGTCGTTGGCGTCGTGAGCCATTTCGGAAGCGGCCTCGGCGGCCGAGGGGAACATATCGCGCAGCGCGTCAACAAACAGGCCTACTCCCTTTAACGTCAGGGCGTCGCCGCAGAACACGGGGGCCAGCACCTTTTCACGGATACCCTTCTTTACTCCGCCCACCAGCTCGTCGTGCGTAAAGGGCTCCTCATTGAAGAACTTCTCCATCAGCTCGTCGTCCGTATTTGCGACGGCCTCCGCCACATCCGCGCCAAACTCGTCCAGCACGGGGTCGGAAGGCATCGCCGTCTCGACCGGCTTGCCCTTGGCGTCAAATTTATACGCCTTTTTCTCTATCATGTTGACGTACACGTCGCCGCAGGGCACGATTATCGGGCAGACGGTGTCGCCGAATTTGTCGCGGAGGGTGGCCAAAGCCTTGTGATAATCCGCATTCTCCTGATCCATCTTGGAGATGAAGAAGGCGCGGGCCTTATTTGTCTTGCTGGCAAGCTTGAACGCCTTTTCTGTTCCCACCAGGGCGCCGGACTTGGCGGAAAGGGTTATAATGACCGCATCGGACGCGCGCACGCCTTCATAAAGGCCGCCCGCGAAATCAAACAGTCCGGGAGTATCGAGGATGTTTACCTTGATCCCGCCGTACTCAAGCGGCGCGACAGAGGAAGAGACCGAGATCTGACGTTTTATCTCCTCCGGATCGAAGTCACAGACCGTGTTGCCGTCGGCTATAGAGCCAAGCCGGTCGGTCGCTCCAGCGTAAAAAAGCAAAGCTTCCGCCAGCGAGGTCTTACCGTCGCTGCCATGGCCTGCAAGCGCGATGTTCCTGATTTTATCCGCGGTATACTGTTTCAAAACAAGGTCTCCCCTTTCAAGATGTGTCCGAACGAAACTAAAAACCTTAGCAGTCGTACTAAAACATTTTACCGTATAGTTACAAATTTTGCAAGTAGAATATACACATTAATATCTATCAAATATAAATAAAAGCATCTCGAAAGCAGCTCGTTTCCACCGACTATTAATGTTAAAAGAAATTTAGTTATGCTTATGCAATAAAACCCTGTTTTTTCCCCTCTACTATCCTGTAGGATTAAAATCCGGTTTGCTATATAATCTGTAACAGAGGGGGGCGATCCAATGAAAACAAGGCTGGGTGAACTGCGCCGGAAGAACAGGATAAGCCAGCGGGAGCTTGCGGAAACGCTGCATATATCGCAGACCTCCGTCAGCAAATATGAGCGCGGCGCCGCCGAACCAGACCTTACCATGACGCTTGAAATGGCCCGCTATTTTGGCGTCACTGTGGATTATTTTTTGTATAACACCGACAGTCAGCGGTAGCTACATATACGCCGCATACAAAAGGGCTCCCCTCCGCCGCGGTTTCACGGCTAAGGGAAGCCCTTTAATTTTGCGGAGCGTACAGGATTTACCTGTCTACGACGTACTGGCGCACGTTCTCCGGCAGATCGGTGAGGTCGCAGGAAACAGTGAAGCATATATTCGCGCTGTTTTTAGCAGCCAGCTTCTCTATCCGGGTGACCATGTCGGCAAAGGCCGCGTAGTCGCGCCCGCCGATCTTAAAGGTGGCGTCCACAAATATCTCAGTTATATCGTAATTGCCGGCGAAAAGCCCGGCCAGAAAACCGTAAAAAGAGCCGAAATCATGGATGTCATAATCCTCTATGTCGATAAGTCGCGCGGAGTGATCCACGTCGTACTGGAGCACCGCTCCCTTCTCTATGACCACCACGTTGCCAACGCTCTGTTTGACTGCTTCATTAATACGATCAATGAGGAATTTTGTCTTTCCTGTGCCCTTTTGTCCGAGGATGAACTGGATCATAATTGTCTCCCCCTGTTCATTTTTTTATCAATGCGCAAGCGCAGTTTGACCTGATAATAATTGATGCGTTTTAAAAGTCGCCGGGTCCAGCTATCGGAAAACCCGGTATATGTGTCCCCCTACTTCAGCTTCGCTTCCAAAGCCGCCCTCATGTCCTCATACCCGGGCTTTCCCAGCAGCGCGAACATGTTCTTTTTATAGCTCTCCACTCCCGGCTGGTCGAAGGGATTCACCCCCGACATGTACCCGGATATGGCCACTGCCTTTTCAAAGAAGTACACCAGCGAACCGAACTCATACGGAGAGCGCTCGTCCGCCTCCACCACTATGTTCGGCACACCGCCCTCTGTGTGCGCCAAAACGGTGCCGAGACGCGCCTTTTCGTTTACGGCGCTCATGTTCTGCCCCGAAAGGAAATTGAGCCCGTCCGCGTTGTCCTTATCAGGCTCTATGAAAAACTCCCTGCGCGGCTTTTTAAAGTTTACCACCGTTTCGAATATGTTGCGGCTGCCGTCCTGAACGAACTGGCCAAGGCTGTGCAGATCCATCGAGAAGATCGCGGAGGCGGGATATACGCCCTTGCCGTCCTTGCCCTCGCTCTCTCCGAAAAGCTGCTTCCACCACTCCGCCATCTGGGCGAAAGCCGGCTCGTAGCTCACCAGCAGCTCTATAGCCTTGCCCTTCGCGGCCAATATCCTGCGCGCGGCAGCATAGCTGTAGGCCGGGTTCGCCGAAAGCTCCGTGCTCATGCAGCGGGTCATGCAGTCCGCCGCGCCGGCCATCATGGCGTCAATATCTATCCCGGCGGCGGCTATCGGCAGAAGGCCCACGGGAGTGAGCACCGAAAAGCGCCCGCCTATGTCGTCCGGAACCACAAACGTCTCCCAGCCCTCCTCATCCGCCAGGGATTTAAGGGCGCCGCGAGCCTTGTCCGTGGTGCAGTATATGCGCTTTTTGGCTTCATCTTTGCCGTAGCGCTCCTCCATCAGCTTCCTGAATACGCGGAAGGCGAGCGCCGGCTCCGTCGTCGTGCCGGATTTGGATATGACGTTGACCGAGACGCGCTTTCCCTCGCAAAGCGCAAGCACCTCCGAAAGATAGTCGGAGCTGATATTGCAGCCGACAAAGTATATCTCGGGCCCGTCCTTTTTCGTCAGGTTATAAAACGGCGATGTAAGGAGTTCGACAGCGGCACGCGCCCCAAGGTAGGAGCCTCCGATACCGATTACGACCAATACATCGCTGTTTTCACGAATCCGCAGCGCAGCCCTTTTGACGCGCGCAAATTCATCCCTATCAAATTTTTCAGGAAGGTCGACCCAGCCGGTGAAATCGCGGCCCGCGCCCTCGCCGCTGTGCAGAAGGCGATGCGCGGTCTCCACCATGGGCGCGATATCATCGAATTCCTTTCCGGCCACAAAGCCGCCAAGATAACGAAGATCTACAGAAACCAATATGCACATCCCCTAACGTTTCATCAGGCTGAAGCCCGCTTCCTTGTTTATATTGTAACCCAATCGGCCTGACAATGCAAGTCGATTCTGTTAATTCGCACTCTCAAAACATTTTGCCGTTCTTTATGCAATTTTATTTTCAGACGGTTAAAACCGTGCGGCAAAGCTCCGTCATAAGCGTAACAAAGGCCCCGCCAAAGTCGAGCCTTGCCAAGGCGTTTTTGGCTAACACCGGGTACTCCCCCACCACCTCGCCATCCAAAGTTATGATGACCGAGCCTATCTTCTGTCCCTGCGTCACCGGGGCCTCCAGACTTTCCTCCAGCGTGACCTGCGGTGACAGCCGGCCCTCGTCTCCCTTCTTGACAAGTATGGGCTGCGGCTCGTCACAGACGGGCTGAACGGTATCCGCCACTCCGCGTATAACCGGGATCGGCGTCAGCGAATCGGAGACGTCCGGCGGCTCGACCACGGCGTAATTTGCGAAGCCGTAATCCAGCATCTTCCTCGCGGCGGCAAACCGGGCGTCGGTGTTTGGCCTTCCCAGCGTAACGGAGATCAGCTCCATCCCATCCCGCATGGCGGAGGCGGCAAGACAGCAGCCCGCCTCATCCGTGGAGCCGGTTTTAAGCCCCGTGCAGCCCTTGTAAAACCTGGCGAGGCGGTTTGTGTTCACAAGCTCGGTCTCGCCGTTTCTAAGGGAGTCCATCCACACGGTGCTGTACTCCTTTATCGCGTCGTGCTTTAAAAGCTCCGCCGACATCAGCGCAATATCCCGCGCGGTGGAGACATGGCCCTCGGCGTCCAGCCCTGTGGCGTTTTTAAAAACGGTGTTCGCCATTCCAAGCTCGGCGGCCCGCTGGTTCATAAGCTCCACAAAGGCCTCCTCCGTGCCGGAAACAAGCTCTGCCAGGGCTACGGCGGCGTCGTTGGCGGAGGCTATGGCCGCAGCCTTCAGCAGCTCGTGCACGGTCATGATCTCGCCCGGCTCCAGCCATATCTGACTTCCGCCCATCGAGCAGGCGTGCTCGGAGGCGGAAACCTCCGTCTCCATCTTGAATTTGCCGGCGTCCAGCGCCTCCATGACAAGCAGCAGCGTCATTATTTTCGTTATGGAGGCCGGGGCCACCTGCTCGTCGGCGTTGGCTTCAAAGAGCACCTTGCCTGTCCTGCGCTCCATGAGCATGGCGGCGGTGGCCTGTATCGTCACGGCCGCCTCCACATCGGCGGCCTTTTCTATGCAGGCCAGATCCTCCTCCGTCACAAGCCACTCGGCCCAGCTTGTGACCGGAGATATTAAAAATGCCAAAACAAGGGCCGCCGCCCTTAACAACGTCTTTTTCATTCGCCACCGCCTCCATTGGTAAACCTTATGCGGGGCGGGACTTTATAATTCCATTTCAGTAACCTTTGGGCCGGCTTTGGCGTAATATGGACTGCGGAACGACCGGCTGTGGGAGGCGTCAAACATGCGGTGCTTTAAAAATTGCGGCGGCTTTTTATACGGCGCGCTGCTGTTCGCGGCCGGCATGCTGGTGGGCGTGCTTTTCCCGATCGCGCCGCTGCTGCTCATAATA
>CAYONL010000132.1:0-2025 GCA_964405305.1 uncultured Oscillospiraceae bacterium
TGGCAAGCATCGACAGCGACCGCAGCGCGTCCAAATAATTCCCGGCGGAAAAATACTCCGTTGCCTCGGCCAAAAACATCGTGTCGCAGCATTCCTTCTTCAAATCCTCCAGGCCGTCGTAGGTGCCGCCGATGTTCCTCAGTATATCATAGGCGCCCTGATAGTCCTCGCCGGCCATGAGGGCTTTTGCCTTCTCTATGTTCTCCCTGTCGTCGCACTCGGCTGCTCTGGCGCCGGAGTCCTTTACCCCGTCAAGCGTTTTAAATATCTCCCGCGCCCCGCCGTAGTCACCGGAATCCATTTTTCCCACGGCTTCGTCGTATGACACAAGCTTTTGGCACTCCTGTGCAAGCGTGGCGGAATCCATATAATCTCCCAGCTGTGTATACAGCTTAAGCGCGCCGCTGTTGTCGCCCGCCGCCGCCATTTCTGCGGCCTTTTCATATTTGTTGGAATCTATCCGCCCCTTTATCTGAGCGCAACCGGTAAAAGAAAGAACGATCAATAAAGTCAGAAATACGGAAATCAGTCTTTTCATTAAAAAGCCTCCTTCTTTATTTTAAGAATATCACATTTATAATATTTTTCAACAATATTTTTTATATATGTGCAAAAATGGACAGGCGCAGCATTGACGCCGCGCCTGTCCGTAATTCATAGTCCTATTTTGTCGCGTTCCTGATATCTCCGCGCTTTATTTTTCCGCTTATGGTCTTGGGCAGCGCCTCGGTAAACTCGATTATGCGCGGGTATTTGTAAGGAGCGGTGGTGTGTTTGACAAAATTTTGCAGCTCCTTTACAAGCTCGTCGCTGGGCGCGTAGCTCTTTGTAAGAACGATGGTGGCCTTTACGACCTGACCGCGAACAGGGTCCGGCGCGCCTGTAACAGCGCACTCCAGCACCGCCGGGTGCTGCATAAGCGCGGACTCCACCTCAAACGGCCCTATGCGGTAGCCGGAGGCCTTTATTACGTCGTCCGTCCTGCCCTCGTACCAGAAGTAGCCGTCCTCGTCCTTCCACGCTGTATCGCCGGTGTGGTAAAGCCCGTCGTGCCAGGCCTCCGCCGTTTTCGCCCCGTCCCGGTAATAGCCCATAAAGAGGCCCGGCTTTCTCTCTCCGTCTTTCGCGCGGATGCAGATCTCGCCCACTATACCGGGGGAGCAGGGTTCGCCCGCCTCGTCAAAAATATCAATATCAAACAGCGGGGACGGCTTGCCCATTGAGCCGACCTTTGGCGTGGAGCCCACGTAATTTGCCAGCGCGAGCACCGTTTCGGTCTGGCCGAAGCCCTCCATAATTTGAAGGCCCGTATACTCCTTAAAGCGGTTGAATATCTCGGGGTTCAGCGCCTCCCCGGCCGTACAGGCGTATTCCAGAGAAGAAAGGTCGTACCCATCCATGCCCTCTTTTACAAAAAACCTGTACACGGTCGGCGGCGCGCAGAAGGATGTGATGCGGTATTTCTCTATCATATGCAGCAGGTCGGCCGGCACGAACTTGTCAAAGTCGTATACGAACACCGTCGCGCCGCAGAACCACTGCCCGTACAGCTTGCCCCAGGCCGCTTTTCCCCAGCCGGTTTCCGCCACGGCCAGGTGTATTCCGTCGGGCCGCACGTTGTGCCAGTGCTTGGCCGTAGGGATGTGCGCTATGGCGTAGGTGTGGTCGTGCAGCACCATTTTGGGGTAGCCGGTGGTGCCGGACGAAAAATAGAGGAGCATGCCCTCGTTTACGTTCGTCGGCTGGCGCTCCAACAGCGGAGAAGCGGCCTCCAGCGCGCTGTCGAAATTTATCCAGCCCTCCCTGTCCGCCTTGGCGATAAATTTGACGGCAAGCTCGCCGTTTTCGGCCTCGGCCTCCTCTATCCGCTCCGGAACGCCGCTCTCCGCCGTGGCGACGATGGCGTTTATCCCGGCGGCCCTGAACCGATAAACGTAATCCTTCGCCATCAAAAGGTTCGTCGCCGGCACGGCTATGGCGCCGAGCTTGCAAAGGCCCATCATGGCAAACCACCACTGATAGTGG